>JAISFR010000043.1 GCA_031263565.1 Candidatus Adiutrix sp.
CTTCCGCCATAACTGATTCCGCCTCTCCTCCGCCTGGCCCGTCAAGCATAAGCACCACCAGAGAAACAGCGCGGCCGGGGATCATCAGCCCCGGCCGCCGGTTTTAAACCACAATCAACTCAAATCTTCAAATTCGTCAAACCTTGGGCGGCCAGGATAGGCCCCGCTGTTCCTCGATCCAGCCGCCGTCGATCCCGCCCGGAGCCCCCAACGCGGCCATGGCCTGCACCATCTGGGCCACCTGGGTCGCGGCCAAGGTGCAGGGTCCAGTCGCCGGCATCAATGGTTTCGACCCGATAAATGGTAGAATGCCAACTACGGACGGGGGGCTTTTTACAAGGCCATCAGGCTTGGCCACATTTCAGATCCCTGATCTCTACCGGCCCGCCGGCCCCCTGAAAAGGGCCAGGAGCCGCTTGCGGTATTTGTACACGTGCTGGATGGTCAGGCCGGCCAGGGTCAGTCCGCTGTAGACATGAAGGCCCTTGGAGCGCAGAAAGGCCGAACTGGCGCAGACCACGAAGGCCCCGCTCAGGGCCAGGTATTCGGCGGCTTCCGGGCTGAGGCCGGCCGGCCCCAGGGGCTGGCCGGCCGGCGGGTCGCCGTCGTCTTCAATCTCTTCGCCTCCCGCGCCGGCCTCGGCTTCCGGGGCCGTCTGTTCGCGAATCCAGGCCGCGCCTTCCGGGTCGACCGCCGCCAGATCCCGGAGAGCTTCCTCCATATTCAGTTTTTTAGGATCATATTCTATCAATAGGCCGCCGGTAGCCGGGTTGGCGCTGACTTTCTTCAGCCAGGGGCGGCTTTTCAGAAAGGCCCGGACCTTGGCGCAGGTTTCAGGGTCTTGGAAGCGGGCGTCTCTGATTCTGACCCGGCCCGGAATAAAGCTGTTGATCATGATTTTTCTCCAAGCCGCAGCCGGCCGCCCCGGGGCCGGCCCTTTTCGGCCGGCGACCGTTTTTCGCCGGGCTTCAGGAAGGGCCGGGTGCTGTGATAGGCCACCCAGGCGGTGGTCGAGTTGTGCAAAAGGGCCGTCAGACCGGGGCCGGCCAGGCCGAAGAGCCCCAGGCCCAGGAAAACGGTGTTCAGGGAGACTATCAGCCAGTAGTTGCTGTTGATGCGGCGCATGACCCGGGCCGACATCAGCCTGGCCGTGTGGAGGTCGTCAAGCCGGCCGTTCAAGAGCAGGACGTTGGCCACATCTTTGGCCAGGGCCGAGCTGTCGCTCATGGAGACGCCCACATTGGCCCGCGAGAGGGCCGCCGAGTCGTTCAGGCCGTCGCCGACCATCATCACCCGCCGGCCGTTTTTGCTCAGGTCTTCCACAAAAGAGGCCTTCTGGTCGGGCAAGAGGTGCGAGCGATACTCGGTGAAGCCGGTTTCCCGGGCCAGGGCGGCGGCCGTGCTTTCAATGTCGCCGGTCAACATGATGGCCCGTTCCAGGCCGTCGGCCCTCAGGGTGGCCAGGGTTTCCCGGACCCCGGGGCGCAGCTGGTCCTCAATGACGATCAGGGCGGCCAGGCGCCCGCCCACGGCCAGATAGAGCACGCTGCGGCCGGCGGCGGCCTCGGCTTCGGCGGCCTCCAGTTCTTCCGGCGTCAGGGGCACATGCTCGTCTTCCAGAACAAAATGGCGGCTGCCCAGCACCACTTTCCGCTCCCGCCAGGTGGAGGATATGCCGTGGGCCACCACATAGTCGACCCGGGCGTGTTCCTCCTCGTGTTTGAGATCTTCCGCCCGGGCCTGCCGGACTACGGCCCGGCCCACCGGGTGGGGAAAATGTTCTTCCAGGCAGGCGGCCAGCCTTAAGACCTCCCGGCGCTCAAAAGCGCCGAAGGGGATGACCGCGGCCAGCCTGGGCTTGGCTTCGGTCAGGGTGCCGGTCTTGTCGAAGACAATGGTGTCGGCCTCGGCGATTTCCTCGATATAGCGCCCGCCTTTGATCAGGAGACCGTTTTCATTGCCTTCCCGCATGGCCGAGAGCACGGCCAGGGGCGTGGACAGGCGTATGGCGCAGGAATAATCGACCAAAAGGACGTTGCCGGCCTTCAGCGGATCGCGGGTGAACAGGAAGACCAGGGCGCTGAGAATGAAGCTGAAGGGCACGATGGAGTCGGCCAGGCGTTCGGCCCGGCCCTGGACGCTGGACTTGGAGGCTTCCGATTCCTCGATGTAGCGGACAATGGACTGAACCCGGGTGCCGCGCCCGACCTTGGTGGCCCGGATGACGATTTCCCCTTCCTCCACCGCGGTGCCGGCAAAGACCGCCCCGCCGTCGGTCCGCCGCACCGGCAGGGCTTCGCCGGTCATGGAAGCCTGGTTGACCAGCGCGTCGCCTTCAATGACCAGCCCGTCGACCGGAATCAGACCGCCGGCCCTGACTATGACCAGGCTGCCTTCGGTCAGCTCCGATTCCCTGACCAGCAGTTCCCGGCCGTCCCCGGCGCGGATCCAGACTTTTTCCACCTGTCCGGCCAGACTGTGGTAGAGACCGGCCCGGGAACGCCGCTTGGTCCACATTTCCAGGAAATGGCTCAGGGCGAAGAAGAACAGCAGGGTGCCGGCGGCCTTGAAGTCGCGCCGCAGAAAACAGACCGCCAGGGCCGAGGCGTCCAGCACCTCTACGTCCAGGCGGCCCCTGAAGAGCGAGGCCAGCCCGGACAGGATGTGGGGAACGGCCTTGAAAGAGTTGATGACCGCCCGAACCGGGAGCGGCAGGATTTTTTTTGCCAGATGCGACCAGACGGGGTTGGGCGGCATCTTTTCCGCGGCCGCCGGCCTGACGGACCAGTCCTCCTCTTGCAGGCCCGTCGGCTGAAAGTCGCCGATCAGCACCAGCAGGCGATCTTTCAGCTCTTCCCCGGCCCGGTAGACAATCAGCAGGCCCTGGGTCAGCGGGCTGAAATGGCAATGATCGACGCCCTTGATTTTCATCAAGTGGCCGCGCAAGGTTTTAAAATCGTCGGTCCCCATGGTCCCGGCGGCCAGGCGCAAACGCATCCGGCCCCGAAGATCGCTGCTTATCAATCCATCCATATTGGCGCTTGTCCCATAGCTAAGGGAACTTCTAAAAATGGCCGCTTCCGGAAAGGTAAAATCAGGCGGTCAGGCCTCGGTTCTCTCCCGACTGGGAATCGGCTGGTTTTTAGAGGTTCCCATAAGTTCAAAGTTAATGGCCAGGTCATTCCGGCGCGGCGGCCGCGGCGGCCTGGCGATCCTGCAGTTTCTGGTCGGCTTCGGCCACCAGGTCGTCAATGTTTTCCCGGGCCGTTTCCACCAGGGACTGGGTTTTTCTCTTGAGCGCCAGGCCGTGGCTCAACACGGTGCTGGCGCCTGATTTGACCCGGGAAGGGCGGCCGGTGAGCACGGCGTGGCCGACGGCGCCGACCAGAAGCCCCAGCCCGAGCCAGGCGATTTTCCATTTCCAATTGTACATAATAGATTCTCCTTTTTTCCACAGCGCCGGAAAGGCGGCAATGACCCGGAATCGACGATGGCCGCCGAGGCTTCTGAAGGCCGGCGAATCGGGTCGGTGAGCGGGCCGGCCCCGGCTGGTCCGACGGTGAGCGTTTCCGCGTTGCTCAAAGATTATAATAAATGAGTTTCAATTGCAATATAAAATTATCCTGCCGGTCTCCCCCCGGCCGCCGATTTGAGGCCCGGGCCCCGGCTCGGCGGTGAAAAAACTTGGAAATCTGGCCCGTTTCTGCTATCATGCCTTCCATGAAATTACCGTTTGGCGACATTTGACTTCGAAGCGGCGAAGGCCGGTCCGGTCGGCGGCCAGTGGTCTGGCCCGGCTTCCGGACGGCTCTTCCGCCCTCAGTTTCGCAGGCTTTCAATTTAAAACACAGGAGAACCGATGATGACAGGCAGTCTTTTTGTGAAGCGTTTTGCGTGCGCCTTGGCCTTTGGCGCGCTCCTGACCGTGGGCGGTCCGGCTCCGGATGCCGCCCAGGCCCAGCAGGAATTCATAACCGTCGGCACCGGCGGGGTCACCGGCGTTTATTATCCGGTGGGCGGGGCCATTTGCCGCCTGGTCGAAAAGGGCCGCCGGGCCAAGGAGCACAACATCCGCTGCACGGTGGAATCCACCGGGGCTTCGGTCTTTAACGTCAACGCCATCCGTTCCGGCGACCTGTCGCTGGGCATTGTTCAGTCCGACACCCAGTATTACGCCTTCACCGGCAGCGAGCAGTTCGCCCAGGCCGGCCCGGACCCGGATCTGCGGGCCATGTTTTCCCTGCAGTCCGAGGCCTTCACCCTGGTGGTCCGTGATGACGCGGGCATCAAAACTTTTGACGACCTGCCCGGCAAGCGCATGAATCTCGGCGACCCCGGCAGCGGCAACCGCAACACCCTGGAACTCTTGATGAAGGAGTACGGCTGGACCCCGGCCACCTACAAGCTGGCCACCGACCTGAAACCCGCCGAAATGGCCGGGGCGCTCTGCGACAACAAGATTGACGCCTATGTCTATGTGGTCGGCCATCCCAACGGCTCCATTCAGGAGGCGGCCAACACCTGCGGCTCCCATGTGGCGCCGGTGACCGGCCCCAAAGTGGAAGCCTTCATGAAGAGCTACCCCTTCTATCCGGTGGCCGTCATCCCCGGCGGCATGTACAAGGGCACCGATCAGGACGTCACCACCTTTGGTCCCCGGGCCACCTTGCTGACCAGCGCCAAGCTGTCCGACGAGATCGCCTATGAGATCACCAAGGCCGTCTTCGCCAATCTGGACGAGTTTAAAAAGCTGCACCCGGCTCTGGCCGACCTGACCCCGGAAAACATGCTGGAAGGCAATTCCGTGCCCTATCATCCCGGCGCGGTCAAGTATTATAAAGAAATCGGCTTGATGCGGTAGCCGGCCCGCGCCGACCGTGAGCGGGCTGCTGGTTTCAGGTTTTTTTTGGAAAAGCGGCCCCGGCCGCTTTTCCTGATAAAAAAAGGCTTCCTTTTTTTGTAAACCGCCCCCGGCGGAAAGTTCTTCAGTCCTTAAGGAGATTTCATGACCGAGACCGTCAATGTCGCCAATCTCGACCTGGTGGAGGATATGCTCGACGAGGAGACCGGGAAGAGGAAGCCGACAGGAAAAATACCTCGTTCGATCTTGTTCTGGGTCCCGATCATCTGGTCTTTTTTTCAGCTCTGGATCACCTCGCCCATCCCCTATTCCCTGGGGGTGGGGGTGCTCAACGACACCGCTTCCCGCTCTATTCACCTGGGCTTCGCCGTTTTCCTGGCCTACCTGGGCTTTCCCATGCTCAAGAGAAGCCCCCGGAGCCGCATTCCCCTTTACGACTGGGTCATGGCCCTGGCGGCCGCTTCCTGCGCCGTCTATCTCTATATTTTTCAGGACGATCTGGCCCGCCGGCCCGGCATCCCCACCCGGGAGGACATCATCGTGGCCGGCCTGGGCCTGCTGCTGCTCCTGGAAGCCACCCGCCGGGTGATGGGCCTGCCGATGACCTGCGTGGCCATCATCTTCCTGGCCTATGTTTTCGCCGGCTCCCATGCCCCGGACCTGATCGCCCACCGCGGGGCCAGCCTGTCCCGGGCCGCCTCCCAGTTCTGGCTGACCCAGGAGGGCGTCTTCGGGGTGCCTCTGGGGGTCTCCACCAGTTTCGTCTTTCTTTTCGTGCTCTTCGGGGCCATGCTGGAGCGGGCCGGGGCCGGGAACTATCTGACGGCCTTGAGTTTCGCCCTTCTGGGCCATCTGCGGGGCGGCCCGGCCAAGGCAGCCGTGGTGGCCTCGGGCCTCCACGGGCTCATTTCCGGCTCCTCGATCGCCAATGTGCTGACCTGCGGGCCGGTGACCATCATGCTCATGAAAAAGGTCGGCTTTTCAGCCGAAAAGGCCGGGGCGGTGGAGGTGGCCGCCGGCTCCAACGGGCAGATCATGCCCCCGGTCATGGGCGCGGCCGCCTTTCTGATGGCCGAATACATCAACATGCCTTATTCCCAGATCATCAAGCACGCCTTTGTGCCGGCCATCCTGGCCTACAGCTCCCTTTTGTACATCGTGCACGTCGAGGCCTGCAAAATGGGCATGGAGGGCCTGCCCCGGCCCCGCCGGACCTGGTCGACCCGCCTGATCCGCTGGGGCCTGGTCATATCTTCTCTTTTGATAGTGATGGGCCTGATATATTACCTGAGCGTCTGGATTCCCCTGGTCTTCGGCCGGCGGGCCTGGGTAGTCTTCGCCCTTCTCCTGGCCGCCGGCTACCTGGGCATGCTCTTTCTGTCCCTGAAGGTGCCGGAACTGCCCGAGGGCGACACCGAGGCCCTGATGCACCTGCCGGCCGCGGCCCCGATCCTTTTCTCCGGCCTCTATTATCTGCTGCCCATCGCCATTTTGGTCTGGGGCCTGATGGTTCTGGAGATGTCGCCGGGGCTGGCCGCCTATTACGCCTGTCTGAGCATGCTTTTCATCATCCTGACCCAGCGGCCCTTTGTGGCCTGGGTGCGGAAACAGCCCCTCCGGCCGGTTTTTAAAGAGGCCTGCTCCCGCCTGATGGAAAGTCTGCAGGGCGGGGCCAGGAACATGGTCGGCATCGGCCTGGCCACGGCCAGCGCCGGCATTGTGGTCGGCGCGGTCAGCCTGACCGGGGTGGGTCAGGTGCTGGCCCTGGTGGTGGAGCAGGTCTCCGGGGGCTATCTGCCGGCGGTGCTGATCATGACGGCCATGCTGTCCATCATCCTGGGCATGGGCCTGCCGACCACGGCCAATTACATCATTGTTTCCACCCTCCTGGCCCCGGTCATCTACAATGTCGCCCCCGCCCACGGCCTGGCCGTCCCGCTTCTGGCCGTGCATCTCTTCTGTCTTTATTTCGGGGTCATGGCCGACGCCACCCCGCCGGTGGCCCTGGCGGCCTTTGCCGCCTCGGGCATATCCGGGGGCGACCCCTTTAAAACCGGGGTGCAGGGTTTCATCTACGAGATGCGCACCGCCGTGCTGCCCTTCGTCTTTCTCTACAACCAAGAGATACTGCTGATCGGCATCCTGAACGTTTTCCACTTCCTCTGGGTCTTCGGCACGTCCGCCCTGGCCTGCATGGCTTTCGCCAGCGCCACCCAGCGTTACATGTTCACCAGAACCCGCTGGTGGGAAGTCGTTTTGCTGCTGACCGCCATGGTCTTTCTGTTCCGTCCCGATATTCCGCGGGACAGGCTGTTTCCGCCCCATCAGGAACTGCCGCCGGCCGAGGTCCTGGAGAGCGTGGCCGCTCTGGGGCCCGCCGACGAATTGCGGCTGCATCTTTTAACCGAGTTCCGTGACGGCAAGCCCAAAGACCAGGTGGTGGTTCTGCCCTTTGAGGGCCGGACGGCCGAGGCGCGCCTGGCGAGCTCCGGACTTTTCCTGGCCTGGGAGGGCGGCCGGCTGATGGTGGCTGACGTGGCCGTCAACAGCCGCCTGGAAAAAATGGGCGTGAATATGGAGGATCCCACCGAGGTGCTGGGCATTGAAGTTTTGAATCCCCAGCCCCAGCCGCCGAAATGGATTTTTTCCAGCCCCGGTCTTTTGTTGATGGCCCTGGTGGTCTTCACTCAGGTCCGCCGCCGGCGCCGGGAGAAAGAGATGGCGGCGGTCAAGGCCATGCCGGCTCCGGCGGTCTGAAGCTTTCCGGCGGCCCGGCTATTTATCGAAAACCGGCAGGCCTTTAGGCGCGGGCCAGGGGGGCGCCGGGCCCCATTTGAAGGCCGGGTTGGGCTGATAGACCGGATCTTCATCAGCCGGCAGGGCTTTCCGGGTGATGATATTGAGCCCGGTCAGTTCGGCCAGGGCCTGGTCAAGCTCCTCCGGGGAGGCTGCCCAGCGGGACCTCAGCAGTTCCAGACCGGGCCGGGCTCCGCCGTCGACTACGGCGCAGATCAAAAGATAGGCCGAGGTCGTGGCCACCGGCAGATTTTGATTGAATATCTCTCTGTCCATGAATCTCTTCCCTTTTCAGGGTCGGCTTTTGTGGCTCTCGGACATGGGCGGCAAAAATCTCAGACCCAGCATCTGACGGGTCGGCGGGGCCGGTTTTTCAGTTCTGGTCCAGGCCCAGATGACCCGGTCCACATAGTATTGCCAGGGCGGGGGGCTAAGTTGGAAGGTCCGGACGAATTTTTCGGTGTTCAGCCGGGAATTGGCCGGCCGCAAGGCCCGGCGGCCGCTCCGGTCCGCGCTGCGGGCCTTGATTTTTTCCGGCCTGGCCAGAAGCTTCCATCCCAGATCCAGGGCTCTCTGGACCACGTAAATCGCATAGCCGTGCCAGTCGACATAACCGTCGGCCACCAGATTGTAAAGACCGGAGATATTTTCGGGCCGGCTGAGGGCCTGACTGAGGGCCAGAGCCGTGGCGCTGGCGATCATTTCCACCCCGGTGGGGCTGCCGTACTGGTCGGCCACGACTTCGAAGGAGTCTTTCTGACGGGCCAGTTCCAGGATGCTGCGGGGAAAATTGCGGCCGGTGTGGCTGAAAACCCAACTGGTGCGAAAAATAAGGTGTCGGCAGCCGCTGCCCATAATGGCCCGGTCGCCGGCCAGCTTGCTGCGGCCGTAGGCATTTAGGGGCGCGGGCGGGTCTTCTTCGCCATAGGGGCCGTCTTTTTGGCCGTCAAAGACGTAATCCGTGGAATAGTGAACCAGCCAGGCCGATATTTCCCGGGCCAGGGCCGCCAGCCGGGCCGGGGCTTCGGCGTTGATCAACTGGGCCAGTTCCGGTTCGCTCTCCGCCTGATCGACCTTGGTGTGGGCCGCGGCATTGATGATGACCCGCGGCCTGATTTTTCTGACCAGTTTTTCGAGTTCGTCGATCTGGGTCAAATCAGCCTGTTTCCGGCCGAAATGGAGCACCCGGCCCAAAATCGACAGGGAGGCGCCCAGTTCCCAGCCCAGTTGACCCTGGGCGCCCAGGAGAAGAATGCTCATCAGAGGGCCAGCTTCAGTTCATCCAGCAGGCTGCGGATGACCTCGAAGCCGCCCTGCCAGAAATTTTCATCCAGCGGACCCAGGCCGCTTTCGGCCAGGATTTCTTCCGGCGGGGCCGAGCCGCCCCGAGCCAGCAGAGCCGTCAGGCGCGGGACGAAAGCAGGGCCCTCAGCCTGGTATTGCCGCCAGAGGCTGTAAACGAGGAGCTGGCCAAAACTATAGGCATAGACGTAGAAGGGAGTATGGAAGATGTGGGGGATGGAGACCCATTCCCAGCGGAATTCGTCCGCGATGGTTACGGCGTCGCCAAATTGGAGGGCAAGATTTTCAAGGTAGGCTTCAGCCAGCTCGTCGACCGTGGCGCCCGCTTCGATCATTTCGTGGGCGCGTATTTCAAAAAAGGCGAAAAAGGCCTGCCGCCCGACAGTGGCGTAGGCGTCGTCCAGAAGATTAAACAGAAGATCGGCCCGTTCGCCGGCGGAGCCCGGGCTTCGCCTCAGGCGATCGGCCAAAAGCATTTCCCCGAAAGTCGAGGCCGTCTCGGCCAGGGGCAGGGTGGCGTGAAAGTGAAAGACATTGTGTTCGGCGGCCAGTTGGGAATGAACGGCATGCCCCAGTTCATGGGCCATGGTGAAAAGGTCCTGCCGGCGGCCGTTGTAGGTCATCAGGACCCAGGGGCTGTCGGCCGGCAGCATGGAATAGCAGAAAGCCCCGCCCTGTTTCCCGGCTCCGGGGCGGGCTGAAAAACGTTTTTCGGCCAGGATGCGCGAGGCCAGGTCCGCAAAGCGGGGGCTGAAGTTCTTGAAGGCCTTCAGCACTTCCGAGAGGCCTTCGGAAAAATCGATCGAAGCGCGGTCGGCCGTCAGGGGCGCGTAGAGGTCGTAGCGGCGCAGTTGTTCGCCCAGACCCAGCACCCGGGCCTTGAGCCGGAAAAAATCGCCGAACAGGGAAATATTGCGCCGGGTGCAGTTCAAAAGGGCTTCCACCGCCGCCGGGCTGAGGTCGTTGGCCTTATGGCGGACGTCGGCCGGCCGTTCATAATGGCGCAGCCGGATATTCTCGATGCGCCAGTCCCGCACCCGGGTCTGGTAAATCTGCCCCAGAATGGGGCCGTCCTGCCCGAAGACCCGATAAAGCTCCCGGTAGGCCCCGGCCCGGACGGCCGGGTCGGCGCTGCGGACATGGACCATCAACTGGTCGCGGGTGAGCTCCGGCCCGGCTTGGGGCATAAAATCCTGGCGAAAGCGGTAGCGGTTGCTGATGGAGTCGTAAAGAGCGATCAGGGCGTCGGAGCCGGTGCTGTTCTTGAGGTTGATGACCCGTTCCTGGGGCTCGGGCAGGGTATGCGGCCGCAAGGCCCTGGTCCGGCTCAGCCAGTAGGCGAAGTCCGGCCGGGCGGCGATCAGGGGCCCGGCCTCTTCCCCGGGCAGTTCCTTCCACCAGATCTCGAAGAACAGCAGTTCGTTGCCGAGATCGGCCATTTTTTCATCCATGCGGGCCATAAAGGCCAGCGCCTTCTGGTCCTGGGTATTCTGGGCGAAGGCCAGCGAGGCGAAGCCGGCCAGGCGGTGAGCCAGCCGGGTCAGGTCTTCCAGGGCCCCCAGCAATTCCCGAAACTCGTCGGCCGAAGGTCTCCCCTGCTCCAACCGGGCCCGCCAGAGGCTGAAGTCGGCCGCCTGCCGGTCAAGGGCGGCCAGGTCGTTTTGGAGCGCAGGGCTGTCCAGGCTGTAAAGCTGGCTGAGATCCCATTGGGGTATTTGATCCTCGGAAGTCGGCACGTTGGCCTCGACGGTCATGATTATGTTCCTGTCAAAGTCTCTGGCTCGCTAAATGGAATTACCAGTAGTTTCGGGGCCGGCCGGCGGGCGGCCCGGCGCCGGGCAGCGGAGCCCGGTCAAGAGGATAAAGGGGGCGGCCGCTGACCAGGGAAGCCGAACCGGCCCGGTAATCGGCGCTGGACACTCTGCGCCAATTGGCGCTGGCCAGTTCCCAGAAACGGTAGTCGGCGGCCGTGCGGCCCGGCGCCAGCGGATAGATAACCCCTCCGGGGCTGCGCGGTTCCCCTTTTCGGGCGACCGGCTTGCCGGCCCGGGCCGGAGCCGGGGCGGCTTTTTTAGGGGCGGCCGGGCTCTGGATCTTAGCCTTGACCGGGGCGGCGGTTGGGGGGGGGGCGGTCGCTTTTTTCGGGGCGCCCCCGGCCGGGGCTCCGCTGGCCTTCTTTTCCACCAGGGCTTCACCCGGCTTGGCCGGCACTGAAGTGGGGGAGGGCGCGCCGGCCGGACTTAAATTCACTGAAGGCGGCTCGGGTTGACGCAGAGGCGCGGCTTCGGCCGGGCTCTTCGTTTCGGCCTGGGGGGTGAAGAGTTTTTCCAGGAGATCCTCCTCGCTCACCGCACTGGGGGCCTTCCGCTGAGGCTGGGCCGGGCTTAAGGCCTGTTCGGCTTTGGCGGCCGGGGCGCTTTTGGCTGGCTGGGCGGGCGCGGGCCGGGCGGCCGGGCTGCCGGTCGCCGCCTCGCGCCGGGGCGCCTGGATCGGAGCTTGTTTGGCTTCCGGCGCCGGCCGGGCCGGGGGCGGGCTGATGGTCGGCGGAAGATTCACCAATGGCGCTTCGGCTTGCTGGTCATAGTCGAATTCAAAAATTTGCAGTTCTTCGGCGTTCTCGGCCGCCGCCAGGGGCCGCGCCGTCAGAACCAGGCTCAGGCCCAACAGACAGGACATCAATATTTTTTTGTCCATCAATCTTCTCCGATGCATGCCCGATAATTTAGTCGGCGGCGATTCCTAAGAATCGCCCGGCGAAAAGCCCTATCATTGATTTAAAGCAACAAAATTAAATATATGGGGTAAGTTCTGCGAATATTTTGTCGTCACGTCCGGCCTGATTATTTCACCAATAACTGATGCATATTATCTTAAATATTTTTTAATGTCAATCATTTTATTTAAATTTATCATAATTAGATCTAATTAATCTTATTTAAATGATAAAAGCTAATAATTACAGAAATTAAAGGGGCCGCCCCGGACTGGCGGCCTGGCAGCCAGGCCCTGGCCGGTGAGGCCGCCCTGCCGGCCGGACCGGGCTGGCGCATATTAACTTCCGAGATATATTTTGACGATGTTTGGGTTAAAGGCCGCGGCATACATTTCTTTTATGCGATTGCCCTGTTTGAGTTTCTATTTTGAGTTTCTATTTTGCGTTGACAGTCACCGCGTCTTGGGTTATGATGCTAAAGTTCCAAACGAGGTGCGTTTGTGCTGAGAAGCGGAAGCCTTTTCAGGAAAATGACGGCCGGGGCGGCATTTCAGGCCACCCGGCTTTTTGGTGCCCGGCCGTGAAAGATGGTTTTTCCAATTTTCACGGCCGGGCTTTTTTGTTTTCGCGGCGGCAGTGGAGTTCGGGTGGCCAGCACTTGGAACAGCGCGCGCGCAGTTTTACCGCCAGGGATACTACTTTCTGGAACTCGGCCCCAAGGCCTGCGAAAAAAATAGAGATGTAAGTCAACGGCTACAGCCTGGGCCGCTATAACGTCCTGAACCGGGGCATGCTTACCGTGCCGGTCAAGCTGAAGGGCAATACACCGGTGCGGTAGTCACCGCCTCACCTTGAAAATCGTCAACGAGAGAGGAAATCGGATGAAAAGAATCAAGCTGTGGAGCCTGGCCGCTCTTTACGCCTTTTTGCTTATCCTGGCGCCGGGGGCCTCCTTGGCCGCCGAAAAGACCTACACCAACAGCCTCGGCATGGAGTTCACCCTGATCCCGGCGGGGTCGTTCACGATGGGCGCTGACAAAGATCTTGAGAATGCCAATTATTATAATGAAACGCCGCAACACCGGGTGAGCCTCAGCCAGCCTTTTTACCTGGGCGCCTACGAGGTGACGCAGGAACAGTGGACGGCGGTGATGGGGGACAATCCGAGCTATTTCAAAGGGCGGAACAATCCTGTGCAAAGTGTTTCCTGGGACGGCATACAAATTTTCATTCAGCGCCTGAACCAGAAAGAAGGACATGCCCGCTACCGTCTGCCCACGGAGGCGGAATGGGAATACGCGGCCAGGGCAGGAACGACAGGCGCGTATTCGTTCGGGGATGATGAGGGCAGTCTTGGCCTCTATGCCTGGTATGAAGGCAATTCCGATGGGAAGACGCATCCGGTGGGTCAGAAGCAGCCCAATGCCTGGGGTTTGTATGACATGTACGGGAATGTCTGGGAGTGGGTACAGGACTGGTATGGAAGAAATTATTCCTCTTCATCTGTGACCGACCCCAAGGGTCCGTCCTCCGGCTCGACCCGCGTGTTTCGCGGCGGCAGTTGGTCCTACCCCGCACGGTACTGCCGCGCCGCCGCCCGGGGAAACGTTTCGCCGTTCGTCCGCTTCGTCGGAATTGGGTTCCGGCACGCCATCTCCCATGAGTCGCCGGGGGGGGGGGAACAGGCGAGGCAAGGGGCATGGAGCGACCCGGAGGGGAGCGGAATGACCCGCAGCCCGCCTGTTCCCTTTGGCAGGCCACGGCTTTTTTGCCTTTCCCGTAAGGCGGCGAAGCCGCCCCGCCGCCAGGCTGAATGCTTGATATGCGTCAGTCCTGCGGCCGGGCTTTTTTATCTTTATCTTATTTTTGTCTTCAGGTATAATCGAAAAAAATATGGAATTTGGCGAGGAGGGGTGCGCCATGGCGACTGCGCAACAGACTTTCAGACCAGCCAAGGCCTCTGTTCAGGTGCGCTGCCCGGCCTGCGGGGCGGTGGTGCAATTGCCGGCCTCTCATTGCTCGGCCTGCCGGGCCGATCTGCGCACCGGCCTGGGGCGCCAATGGACCATGTCGGAGCGCCTTGAGGGCCTGGTCAAACCGGCCAAGCTCCTGCGTTTGCTGGTGGCGGTGCTGATTCTGGTGGCTTTGATCACCGCCGCCTTCAAGGGCTACAATTACTGGCAGGCCCAACGGCGGCCGGTGGCGGAGGATGTTCGGGCCACAGTGAGCCCGGGGCTCGAATCATAGCCTTTTGATGGCTTGGTCCAGAGACGGGGCGGGTTGTTCGGAGCGCGAAGAATCCCGCCCGCC
>JAISFR010000049.1 GCA_031263565.1 Candidatus Adiutrix sp.
CCAGCCACCCTGCGCCCCCCCCCCACGGGATATCCATCCACAGCCGTACGGCCAGCCCCAGCCTACGGCAATGCCCGGCCAGCCCTACGGCGCCCCCCCGCCTCTGGATATCCAGGCCCAGCCTTACGGCCAGCCCCAGCCAACGGCAATGCCCGGCCAGCCCTACGGCGCCCCCCAGCCAATGGATATCCAGGCCCAGCCCTACGGCGCGCCCCAGCCAATGGCAATGCCCGGCCAGCCCTACGGCGCGCCCTGGCCGATGGAGATTCCGGGTCAACCCTACGGCCACACGCAACAGATGATGGGCGCCCAGCCTCAGAATTATGCGCCGCCGCAATTCGGCGCCCAGACCCAGCCTCACCCCGAGGCCCCTCAGTTCAACGTTCCGGGGCCGGCAGGTCTGACTCTGTCCCCCGACGTTAAAGACGCCCCCGCTCCGGGCGGCTATCAGGGCGGACAGCCTCTTCAAAGCAATCTCCAAACTGTGGTCTGCCCCAAATGCCGGTTCACGGCTGATATTCCCCCGGTCGCCAAAAGGATGAAACTGCGCTGCCAGGAATGCGGGCACCGTTTTATGATCAAACCGGAGAGCAAAAAGAAGACGGCGGCCGCCAAGGCCCCGGCCCAGCCCGGCGCCAAAAAAAGTCCGCCCAAAGGCGTCTTGGCGCTGCTGCTTCTGGTGCTAATCCTGGCCGCGGTGCTTTTGGTGGGGCCGGTCCTTTTGCCCGGCATAATCCCCCAGCTTTTTTAAAAAACAACCCCAGCGCGGACTCGAAGGCCGCCCGCTCCGGCAGCGGGCGGCCTTGGTTTATTTTGGCTCGGCCGGTCAGATCTTAAGGCAACCAGCTTGCTTTTTTTGAAAAAGCCGACAGCGTGTGATATAATGGCTTTTCAAAAAACGGCCGCCACCGGCCGAAAGTTTTAAGGAGTCATTTCGTGTCATTCGAACTGTCGCAACGGCTTTCCGCCCTGCCCCCCTATCTTTTCAAAGAACTTGACCGCCTGCGGGATGAGGCCCGGGCCCGGGGCGCGGACATCATCGACCTGGGGGTGGGCGACCCCGACCGCCCCACCCCGCCGCCGATCATCGCCGCCCTGAAAGAGGCCGCCGATGATCCGGCCAACCATCAGTATCCGCTCTATTCAGGCATGGACGCCTTCCGGGAAGGCGTGGCCCGCTGGTACCAGCGGCGGCACGGGGTGCAGCTCAAAGCGACCACCGAAATCTGTTCCCTGATCGGTTCCAAGGAAGGCATCGCCCATTTCCCGTTGGCCTTCGTCAACCCCGGGGATGTGGTGCTGGTTCCTGAACCGGCCTATCCGGTCTACAACAGCGGCACGCTCTTTGCCGGCGGCGTCCCTTACTTTCTGCCTCTCAGGGAGGCCAACGGCTTTCTGCCCGACTTCCGTTCGGTGGACGAGCCGGTTCTGAAGAAGGCCAAGATCATCTGGGTCAACTATCCCAACAACCCCACCGGGGCCACGGCCACTGTGGAATTTTACGCCGATCTTTTGGATTGGGCCCGAAAATGGAATATCATCGTGGCTTCGGATGCCGCCTATTCGGAAATGACCTACGACGGCCGGCCGCACCCCAGCATTCTGGAACTGCCCGGCGGCCGAGAGCAGGCCATTGAGTTCCATTCCCTGTCCAAAACCTATAACATGACCGGCTGGCGCTTGGGTTGGGCGGCCGGCAACGAAAGCCTGGTGCGGGGTCTGGGCCAGGTCAAGAACAACACTGATTCCGGGGTTTTTCAGGCCGTGCAGGCCGCCGGCCTGGCCGCCCTCGAAGGCGACCAGGAGCCGGTGCGGGCCATGGGCCGCCTCTATAGCCAACGGAGGGCGGTTCTGAGCCGGGGGCTGACGGCCGCCGGACTCTCCATCTTCCCCGGCACGGCCACTTTTTATGTCTGGGTAAAAGTCCCGACCGGCCTGAAATCGGCCGACTTCTCAGCCCGACTTTTGAATGAAGCCGGGGTGGTGGCCACCCCGGGCAATGGTTTCGGCCCTTCCGGGGAGGGTTATGCCCGTTTTGCCCTGGTTCAGGAAGTCGATCGCCTCAATGAAGCCGCCAACCGCCTGGCCGGTCTGAAATTCTGAAATGACGCCCGCCGCCGACCTGGAAAAGGCCGCCCTGGTCGGCCTGGGGGCCAATATGGAAAAGCCGTCGGGCATGATCCGGGAAGCCGTAAGGCGTCTGAACGGGGCTTCCGGTCTGCGGCTTCTGGCCGTCAGTTCCGTCTATCTGACCGAGCCCCAGGGCGGGCCGGCCGGCCAGAACTGGTTCCACAATGCGGTGGCCTTCTTTGACAGCCGGCTGAGCCCGGCGGAACTGATGAAGCTTCTCCTGTCGACCGAAGCCGAAATGGGACGCCGGCGCCTGGTTCCCAACGGCCCCCGGGTCATCGACCTGGATTTCCTGGCCCAGGGGATTCTGGTTCTGGATGAGCCGCCTCATTTGATTTTGCCCCATCCCCGGATGGAGCGGAGATCATTTGTCCTGGCTCCGCTGGCTGAGCTGGCCCCCGGCTGGCGTCACCCGGTCTCGGGGCGCACGGCTTCGGAGCTATTGGCCGCCCTGCCGCCCGAAGGGCAGGGGTTCAAGAAACTGAAAGAACTATAGTGCTCCGTATGTTCAACCTTTTTATCCTCGCCGTCTTGTTCGGCCTGATTTTCTGGATCGTCCGGGATTACGGGCGCCGGACTGATTCCGACCGGAACCAGACCCAGGACTTGGTCTGCGACGCCCTGAGCGGCGTCTATTTCCCCAAGAACGAGGCGGTCTCCATTACCCGGGGCGGTGAAACCCTCTATTTTCTCAGTATTGAAAACCGCGACAAATTCTTGAGCCTCAACAGGTGAAAAATGAAATTCTTTATTGACACGGCCAACCTTGACGAAATCAAAAAAGCGGCCTCTTTCGGCTTTCTCGACGGCGTGACCACCAACCCCAGCCTGATGGCCAAAGAAGGCCTCAGCCGGCAGGACGATCACATCAAAGCCATCTGCGCCCTGACCCCGGGGCCGGTCAGCGCCGAAGTGCTGGCCACCGAGACCGAAGCCATGATCAAAGAGGGCCGCCACCTGGCCTCGCTGGCCCCCAATGTGGCCGTGAAGCTGCCGCTGACCATGGAGGGCCTGGCGGCCACCGGCGTTTTGGCCGGCGACGGCATCCGGGTCAACCTGACTCTGGTCTTCTCGCCTCTTCAGGCCCTTCTGGCGGCCAAGGCCGGGGCGGCTTTCGTCAGCCCCTTTGTGGGCCGCCTGGATGACGTGGGGCATGACGGCCTGGAACTCGTTGAAGAAATCATCACCATCTACGGCAACTACAACTTTGGAACCGAAATTATCGTGGCCAGCATCCGCTCGCCCCAGCATGTGCTGCGCAGCGCCATCCTGGGCGCCGACATTGCCACCATCCCCTATAAGGTCATTCAGCAATTGGCCGGGCATCCCCTGACCGACAGGGGGGTGGCCGATTTCCTGGCCGACCACGCCAAAGTGGCCGACAAGTAAAGACTGACCGGCGGGATTCAATCAATTGAAAAACATTTTTTTCATTTGGCTTTTCATCCCGATTCTGGCGGCCCTGGCCTTTCCGGCCCCGGCCGCCGCCGCGCCGTCACTTTTCGCGCCCCAGGCCCGGGATCGGGCGCCCGAAAAAAAACCGGCCCCGGCCCCCCCGGACCAAGCCGGGGCCGACCGGACCGGGGTCGCGCCCGCAGCCGCCGCAGCAAAGCAAAGTTCTCCAGCTATTCCGGCCGCCTCCGAGGAACTCCGCTCCATCCAGAGGCCGCCGACCGTGCTCGGATCAGGCGACGGTTCGGCCAGTATAGTGGTGGATGCCCAGGGCAACAAGACCCTGGTCATTCGCGGCGACGACCCGCCCCAGGTGCTGGACGATCGCCTGGGCGGGCAGACCCAGATCGTTCTGGGGGACGACACCGCCGGCATAGTGGTGGACGAGCGGGGCCACAAAACCCTGGTGGTCAGAGACCGGGATCTGCTTCTCCCCCAAGCGCCGCCCAAGGCGAAAAATGAAGAAGCCCCCGGGAACGAAGGACTTTCTCTTCCGGCCGGGGAAAAGCCTTACTGGGTGGTGGAGCCCCCCAAGCCTGAACAGCCCTATTTTATGGTCGCCCGGGAGGAGCCGGCCGCCCCCTATTGGCAGGTGGAAGCGACCCCCGAAACCGAGCCCTACTGGACCGTGAAAGAGGCCGAACCCGAGCGGGCCTATTGGCTGCCGCCGGTGGAACGGCTGGAGATTCTGGCTTCGGAAGTCGAGCCGGGCGTAGCTCCGGCCCCGGTGCGGACCGCGTCCCTGGCGCCTTCCGAAAACATCGACCACAGCATCTCTTATTATGTATATCGGGACGAGGCCGGGGTCACTCATTTAACCAATATGCCGACCGATCCCCGTTACCGGCTCTTCACCACCGTGGTCAAGATTCAGCGGGGTCTTTCCGGCGGCCGCGGCCGCTTCACCCATGAGAGCCTCCGGCCCATCATCATGCGGGCCGCCGCCCTTTACAATCTGGACCCGGCTCTCATCGCCGCGGTGATACGCTCCGAGTCGGCCTTCGACGCCCAGGCCGTCTCCTGGGCCGGCGCCCAGGGCCTGATGCAGTTGATGCCGGCCACCTCCCGGGAGATGGGCGTACTCAATCCCTTCGACCCGGAAGACAACATCATGGGCGGCAGCCGCTATCTGCGCCTGATGCTCAACCGCTTCGGCGGCGACCTGACCCTGGCCGTCGCCGCCTACAACTGCGGCCCGGAACGGGTGAGCCGACTCTGGCGGGTGCCCAACATCGCCGAAACCCAGAATTACGTTAAAATCGTGACCAGCAATTACGAGAGATATAAGCTTCAGTTTTAAAAAATGAAAACCCGATACTCCCAAGGCGGACAACAAGGCCATGAACTGGAACAAACTGCTGAGCCACCCCCAAATGCCCAACATCATCACCATCTCCCGGCTGACGGCCGTGCCGGTCATCGTGATTCTGCTGACCCTCTACCCCGACGGGGCTTTCTGGGTTTCAGCCCTGACGGCCACGGTTTTTCTGCTGGCCGCCCTGACCGACCTGGCGGACGGCCACCTGGCCCGCAAATACAACCTGGTCAGCAACCTGGGCAAATTCCTGGACCCCCTGGCCGACAAGCTGCTGATTTCCGCGGCTCTGATCATGCTCATTCCCCTGGGCCGGGCTCCGGCCTGGGTGGCCTTTCTGATCATTGCCCGGGAAATGGCCGTCACCGGTCTCCGAGCCATCGCCGCCGAACGCGGCCTGATCATCAGCGCCTCCGAATCCGGCAAACGAAAAACCCTGGCCCAGAACATCGCCCTCTTCTGCCTGATGTGGCACCACCAGCTTTTGTGGGCCGACACCGCCGCTGTGGGCCTGGTCATTCTCTACCTGGCCCTGATCATCACCTACTGGTCGGGCGGCCTGTATTTCTACGAATTCCTTAAAGTCACCCGCCCCAGGCCTGGCGGAGCGGGCCAGCCTTGAGGGCGGTTCTCAAAGCGGCGAATATGTTGCCGCCCCTTACTGCTCGTCCTTAAACAACGTGAGTTGGTCAATAAGACGGTCTTCCTTCTCCTGGTTTTTCAGGCAACATATTCTTTTTTTTTCCTCCGGCCGCCGCTTCAAGAGCCTCGGAGACGGGCGCGGCCGCGGGCCGTCCGCCGGAAAACTGAAGGGATTTTTTGAAATTTTGACCGACTACCCGAACTATGATTATGAAAACTGGCCTGAACTGAGCCTGGTGGAACGGCCAGGCCGCTATCTGGGCGGCGAACGGGAAGCCGTTCCCAACCAGAAACCAGACGCCCGGGGCCGCCTGTTTCGCCTGGCCCTGGCTTTCCCCGATGTCTACGAAATCGCCCACGGGCATCTGGGCCACAAGATTCTTTACCAGATGATCAATTCCCGGCCGGGCCTTTCGGCCGAACGGGTCTACGCCCCCTGGCCGGACTGGGAGGCCGTGCTTCGGAGGCGCGGGGCCAGGCTGGCCAGCCTGGAAAGCCGGCGTCCGCTGGCTGATTTTGACCTGCTGGGCTTTTCCCTCCAATATGAATTGGGTTACAGCCAGATTCTGGCTATGCTGGAACTGGGCGGGCTGCCGCTCAAAGCCGCCGAGCGCGGCCCGGAAGCGCCGCTTGTGGCGGGCGGCGGGCCCTGCGCCTACAACCCCGAACCCCTGGCCGATTTTTTCGACTTTTTTTTTCTGGGCGATGCCGAAGCCAGTTTTCTGGAAGATCTGGAAATCATCAAGGACTGGCGGGCGGCGGGCCCGCCCAAGGCCGAACTCTTCGCCCGCCTGGCCGGCCGGCCGGGCCTTTACATCCCCTCGCTCTTTGAGCCTCATTACGGGCCGGACGGCCGCTTTCAGGCCATTGAAGCCCGGCGGCCGGGCTATGACGGCGTGAGCCGGGCCGTGGCCCCGCATCTGGCCGGCGCGCCCTTCCCCCTTTGCCAGATCACGCCCCTGATCAAGCCGGTTCACGACCGGGTGGTGGTGGAGATCGGCCGGGGCTGCAGCCGGGGCTGCCGTTTCTGCCAGGCCGGCTACGTCTACCGCCCGGTCAGGGAACGGCCCTCAGGCGAGGTGCTGAATCTGGCCCGGGCCAATCTCACGGCCGGCGGACAGGACGAGGCCTCTTTCCTGTCGCTCTCGGCCGGCGATCACAGCCAGATTCTGCCCCTGGTCTCCGGCTTCATGGATGAATATGCCGGCCGGGGGGTGGCCCTGTCCCTGCCTTCGCTCCGGGTCAGGAGTCTGGGGGGCGAACTGGCCCGTCAGATCCGCCGGGCCCGCAAGACCGGTTTTACCCTGGCCCCGGAGGCCGGCAGCCAACGCCTGCGGGACATCATCAACAAGGACCTGAGCGACGACGACCTGATGGCCGCCGCCGAGGCCGCCTTCTCCCTGGGCTGGCGCACCCTGAAGCTATACTTTATGGTGGGGCTGCCCGGCGAGACCGACGAGGATCTGGCCGGCATCGCCGGCCTGACCCGCCGCCTGGGAAAACTCGGCGGCCGGGTCAAGCTCAACCTGGGCGTGGCCCACTTCACCCCCAAGGCTCACACCCCCTTTCAATGGCACCCGGCTTCCCGGCCTGAAGAGATCAGCCGACGCCTCTTCCGGGTCAGGGAACTGGTCAAGGCCCCGGGCCTGACCCCCAAGTGGAACGCCCCCGGGGCCAGCTGGGTGGAGAGCGCCCTGGCCCGGGGCGACCGCCGCCTGGGGCCGGTCCTGGAGTTGGTCCATCTGGCCGGGGCCCGTTTCGAGGCCTGGGGGGACCGCTTCGATCCCCGGCTTTGGTCCGAGGCCCTGGAAGCCCGCGGCCTGAACGGGGAGATTCTGCTGGAGCCCTTCCGGCCCGGCGACGCCAAGCCCTACGGGCATCTCTTCGCCGGGGTCGGGGAAGATTTTCTGCTCCGCGAATTGGAAAAATCCCGCCTGGGCCTCCTCAGCCGCGACTGCCGGGTGGACGGCTGCCATGACTGCGGGGCCTGCCGCGACGGCGCGGGCCTCGATCTGGCCGCCGCCGGCGGGCCCACGGAAGCCGTCCCGGCCCGGGCCGAAATCCGCTCCGAACAGGAAGAGAGGCCTAAAAACGACTTGCCGTCGGCCACTTTTATGATTAATTTTATTAAAGGCGGACGGGCGGCCTTTCTGGGGCACCTGGAGCTGGTGGAACTCTTCAAGCGGGCCTTCCGCCGGGCCGGCCTGGAACTGGCCCTGAGCGAGGGCTTCCATCCTCAGCCCCGGCTGTCTTTCCTGACGGCCCTGCCGCTGGGCGTGGTCAGTGAAGACGAGTATCTGAAGGCCAAACTTAAAAGCCCGGTCTCGGACGAGGATCTGGCCCGGCGGCTTAACGAAGCCCTGCCCCCGGATCTGAGCGTCAGAAGGGCCAGCGCTTTAATAAGCGGCCCGGGGCCAAATAAAATCCGGGTCCGCGCCGTGCGCTGGCTCCTGACGGCCAAGGCCCCGCTCTTCAGCCCCGGCCCCCCCCTTTATCCCGGCGCCGTTCTGGAGTATACTGACAAAAAGGGCGCTTTTCGGCAATACCTGCTGTCCGATTTTGTGGAAGAGGCCCGGGCCCTGGATAAAAGGCGGGTGGAAGTCCTGATCCGCCTGGCCGAAAGCGGCACCCCCAAGCCCCGGGCCGCGGCCGGAGCCCTCTGGCGCCTGTCGGCCCCGGAGGCCGAGTCTCTGGAGCTGCGGAAGACAGAAAGCGTATTAGCCTGAATATCAGCTAATTAATTAAAATATTAAAAGTGTTGGAATATTAAGGCGGCCATGAGTTCGGAACTGATCATCAACTACCGGCCCTACGAAACCCGCGTGGCCCTTCTGGAGAACGGCACCCTGGTCGAATTCCAGGTGGAGCGGGGCGCCCAGGGCGCCGGCCTTCTGGGCAACATCTACCGGGGCCGGGTGCTGCGGGTTCTGCCGGGCATGCAGGCCGCTTTTGTGGACATCGGCCTGGAAAAGGCCGCCTTTCTCTATGTTGACGACGTCACCCGCCCCGGCCATGATTTCGAGCGCCGCCTGGGCCGCCCCCGCAGCGACAAGGATGACGACCGTGAACTGGAGGAAACCGGCGAAATCAAGGAGGAAACCCTGCCCCGGCCGGAACCGGAGGCCGGCGAAGAACCCAGCCCGCCCATTGAGACCCTTCTGAGCGAGGGCCAGGAGATTCTGGTGCAGATCTCCAAGGAACCCATCGGTCAGAAGGGGGCCAGGGTGACCACCCACATCTCGCTGCCCAGCCGCCGCCTGGTGCTCATGCCGACCATGACCCATCTGGGAGTCAGCCGCCGTATTGAGGACGAGGAGGAGCGCCGCCGCCTGAAGGACAGCCTGGAATCCACGGGCTACCACCACGGCTTTATCGCCCGCACGGCCAGCGAGGGCGCCAGTTCCTTCGAGATCCAGGCCGAGGCCAAATTTCTGGTGCAGCTCTGGCAGAGCATTCAGGAAGACGGGGCCCGGGTCAGCGCCCCGGCCCAGGTCCATCAGGAGTTGGACGCCACCTTGAAATCGGTGCGTGACAATTTCACCGAGACCATCGACCGTCTGGTCATCGACCACGCCGGTCAGTACGAGTCGGTCAAGGCCTTTCTGGAGGCCTTTTCCCCGGACCTGGCCGGCAGCCTGGAGCTCTATGACGGCCCCGAGCCGGTCTTTCACGCCACCGGGGTGGACACCGAGCTGGACCGGGCCCTCAACAAAAAAGTCTGGCTCAAGAGCGGCGGCTATGTGGTCATCGAATCCACCGAGGCTCTGACGGTCATCGACGTCAACACCGGCCGCTATGTGGGCCGCCACAATTTGGAAGAGACCATTCTCAAAACCAACCTGGAAGCGGTCAAGGAGATCGCCTACCAGTTGCGCCTCCGCAATATCGGGGGCCTGATCGTCATTGATTTCATCGATATGGAAAAGGAAAGCAACCGCGAGCGGGTCTACCAGGCCCTTAAGGACAGCCTCCGCCGGGACAAGGGCAAAACCAAGGTGCTGCCCATGAGCGAGCTGGGGCTGATCGAGATGACCCGCAAGCGCACCAAGGAGAACATCGACCGCTATTTGCGCGAGCCCTGCTTCTACTGTCAGGGTCAGGGTTTTCTGCTGTCGAAAACCTCCGTCTGTCACGAGGCCTTCCAGGATCTGGAGCGGGAGGCCTACGAATACCCCCACGGCCAATTGAAACTCTCGGTTCACCCCCAGATCCGGGACGTCATTCTGGACGAGGGCCGCAGCGGTTTGGAAGACCTGGAAAAGCGTCTGGGCCGCAGCATCGCCATCAAGGCCGACGAGACCCTGCACCTGGAAGAGCATGTCATCGAAGTTTTATCCGAAGGCGAAGGGAGCCTCTGAAAAATTCGAATTTTCTTTAGGGAATCGAACGATAACCAAAGGGGGGAGGCGGATGAAAAGCACTTTTCAAATGGAAATGGCCCAGCTTCGGCTGATACGCAGCGTTTTCGCGGTCAATATGGAACTGCCCGCCGGCGAGGAGCGGATCGCCATCGGGGTTTCCCTGAAAAACAATGGCGAATTTCTCCACGACGGCCGCCGGGCCCATTTTTTGCAAAGTTTCAAGACCAGCAATCCCGGCGGGGCGCCCTTTTTCCTGGATGTGGAATTCGGGGCTCTCTTTGTCCTGAACCAGCCCCCTTTGCCTTTGGAGCAGCCCTATTACATCCGCAAGGTCTTTCCGCACATCGTTTTCCCTTACCTCAGGGAGTATGTGGCCGAAACCACCCGCCGGGGCGGCTTCACTCCCATGATCCTGAACCACGATCTTTTTGAAAACGAAACGGAACGTGAGAGCGGCACGGCCCCGGCCGCCGAAGGCGAACACAAATGGGTCCATTGACAACCCGCCGCCCTCCCGAAAACGGCACGGACGGCCAAAGAAGGAGCCTTTGTGAAAATAGACCTGCCCTGGCTGGACGGAAGCCTCAGCGTCAATATCCCTGACCAGAACCTCGGGGAGATTTTAAGTCCCAACCCTTGCCCGCCCCTGGCCGATCCGGGGGCCGCCGTGGAGGCGGCCCTGTCCGCACCCATCGGACTGGCTGAACTCCGGGCCTGGGTCAGGCCCGGCCGGAAAGTGCTGATCATATCCGACGACAACACCCGCCTGACGCCCGTGGACCGTCTGCTGCCGCCGCTTTTGAGGCGCCTGAACCAAGCCGGCGTGCCGGACGGCGCGGTCACCGTGCTGATGGCCCTCGGCACCCACCGCTATATGAGCCAGGAGGAACTGCGACAAAAAGTCGGCCCGGAAATGTTCCGACGCCTGACGGTCGTCAACCACCTCTGGCAAGATGAGGCCAACCTGGCCGACCTGGGCCGCACTGAAAACGGCATTCCGCTGAAGGTCAACAAGCTCCTGATGGAAAGCGAAATAATTATCGGCCTGGGGGCGGTGGTGCCTCACCACATCCCGGGCTTTTCCGGGGGCGCCAAGATCATTCAGCCGGGGGTCTGCGGGCCGGAAACCACCGCCGAGACCCACCTTCTGTCCTGCCGGGGCGGCGGCGACAGCCTCTTGGGCCAGATCGACAACCCGGTCCGGCGGGCTTTGGACGAGATGGGCCTCCGGGTGGGCCTGTCGGCCGTCATCAATGTGGTGCTGACCCCTGACGGCCGGACGGCCGGGGTCTTTTTCGGGCATTACCAGGAGGCCTTCCGGGCGGCGGTGGATCTGGCCCGGAAAATTTACGGCGTGGAATACCGCCTCAAGCCGGATATTGTCCTCAGCAATTCCCACCCCTGCGATCTGGATTTCTGGCAGGCCCACAAGGCCCAGTATCCGGCCCAGATCATGGTCAAGCCGGGCGGAAGCATCATCCTGACCACGCCCTGCCCTGAAGGCCTCAGCCCGGTCCATACGGAATTGAAGAATTTCACTCATTTCAGCAGCCGGGAAATCCAGGACAAATACCGGGCCGGAGAACTCAAAAACGGAGTGGCCGTAGCCCTGGCCACCGCTTGGGCCATGGTTCGCGAAAAAGCCTCGATCATCACCTATTCGCCGGGCCTCAGCGATGAGGAAATCCGGGCCCTGGGCCACAGCCGGGCCGCCGGCCCGGATCAGGCCGTGGCCGAAGCCCTGCGCCGCCAGGGTCCGGAAGCCAAAATCTCGGTGCTGACCCACGCCCCGGATTTACTGCCGATCTGGGCCGGGAGGGAGCGACCGTGAGCCTCAACCATTCCAAGCCCGGGCCGCCCGACCCCTGGCTGATGGTGGGCGCCAAGCCGCGGTGATTATTTTTTCAATCATTCTTCTGACCGGGATTCAAGGACCGCTTCAAAGATTTGGCCACTTTGAATTTGACCGCCCGGCACGGCTTTATCGGCACCGGTTCATTGGTTCGCGGGTTGCGCCCCATTTTCTTTTTCCGTTTGACGACTTCAAGAACTCCCAGTCCATAGAAGGCGAAACGGCCCTCCTTCTTCAAAACCCTGATCGCCTGACTCACGATGCTGTTCAGGGCCAGCTTGGAGGCCGTCTTGGTCATTCCGGTTTCTTCCGCCACCAGGGCGATCAATTCTGCTTTGGTCATCATATCTTCCTTTCTTCAAGTCGGGGCGATCTGGCCGCCGCCTGCTGACAATGAGATCGTCACAGCTTATCAATGCTAAATACTCAAAAAATATGACATAAAAAAATATTTTGGGGGAGGCTAGGATTGCAAAAAAAATATTTTTTTTATTTATTTGGCCGTTCCCTGACGCCGGACTGACAGTAATTTTGTTATATATTTCAATAATTAGCCATAGTTAGTCCAATTTCATTTTTTGAATGAAGATAACGCCTGAAAAAATATTTATTTTTTGAAGTACTGGCTATCCCCAGCTAGCGCCTCTTCAGGGTCTTTTTGAGATCCAACGCTTTTTTGGTTGACATAAAATCGCCAGTTTCGTAAGATTTAATAAATACGGGCTATTTTGATATTTATAGTTGACCTGAGGCGTTTTGCCGGCCGATATAAAAATAAAAACAGATATATATTTATTTATTTTTCTGATAAGATAATGATAATTGATGTTTTGGCGGAGGGAGCCTGGTGAAAGATTTGGGCGAAACCTTCCTGACCGGTCTCGGTCTGGGCCTGGGCCTCGGCTGGCTCTGGTATCCGGCCCTCCAGGCCCCCTGGCCGCCGGGGGTCCTCCGGGGCCCGCTTTTCGCCGGCGACGGCAGCCCGGTTTTTCCGCTGCTGATGATCGGCGGGCTGGGCGTCTGCGCGTTGGTCAGTGAGCTGAGGAACTCCACTGGCCCTCCGGCAGGAACCGCTTGGGCCGACTGCCGTCTCGGGACGCAACCGCACCTGTTTCATGCCGCCGCGCTGATTTTTCTGGCCCTGGCCCTCTTCCCGGATTGGCCGGCCGCCGGCCTTTGGCCCTATCTCCCGCTTCTGGCCCTGACCCTGGCCGCTCTGCCCCTGGGGCTCTTCTGGGGCGGGGCCCTGCTGATTCTGCCGGCCGTCCGGATCGGCTGGGCTCTGGCCGTGTCCGCCGTAGGCGCCACAGCTCTCTACCTTCTGGCTGACCTGATCCCCGCCCCTTACCTGGATTATCTTCTTTTTTTCTCGGTGGCCGAGGCCTGGCGAACGGCCGCCAGGCTGAGCCGGTTGCTGCGGGTTCCCCGGCCGGAGCCCAGGCGTCCGCGGGGCCGGCCGCCCAAAAAAGAGGACCGGGCCGCGGCCGGCCCCTCCGGGGAAAAGCAAAACAAAAGATCCCTCCTGCTCGGGGCGACGGCCTTCTTTCTGACGGCTCTGATTTCCCAAGGCGTCGACGCCGCCCCTTATTACGGCTGGCTGGTCATCGCCCTGCCGGGCCTGGGCTCGCTTTCGGCCGTGCTGTCCCTGAAACTGCCTGAGGCGGCCGCCGCGCGGCGGTCACCGGAAAACTGCGGAACCGCGGCCAGTCCGGGCCGTCAGGAGCGACACCTGCTTATCCTCCTGAGTCTGGCCCTGGCCCTGCAGGGCCTCGGCTGGCTGCTCCTGCCGGGCTTTTTCGGCTACCCGTCCCTGTTTT
Source organism: Candidatus Adiutrix sp. (assembly GCA_031263565.1). Taxonomy (GTDB): domain Bacteria; phylum Desulfobacterota; class Desulfarculia; order Adiutricales; family Adiutricaceae; genus Adiutrix. The sequence goes on from JAISFR010000049.1 coordinate 13,570, forward strand.
TAAGGGGTCTGATCACCGCTTTGGCCGTGGGCCTCTGGGCCCAGACGCCGCCGGAGCGGGCCTGGCCCCGGGCCGCGATTTTTCTGGCCCTGACCATGCTCCTGAGCAAGCTGGGGGCCGCCGCCGGTTCCGGCCTCCAGATCCTCCTGGAGTGGAACGCCTGGAGCGATATCGTCCATCGGCCGGCGCTGCGACTGGGCGGTATGATTGAAAGCGGAGCCGCCCTGGCCCTCCTGGCCCGCCTTTCCCCGCGCGGGCCTCTGGCCTGCGGCGGACCGGAGCGGGGCCGGGAAGCGGCCGGCGATGAAAAGACGGCCGGGGCTGGCGGTCCGCCCCTGACCGCCCGGGAGGAAGAAATTATGACTCTTTTGGCCCTGGACTGCAGCAATAAACAAATCGCCGCCCGGCTTCACGTCCAGGAGGGCACAGTGCGTTTTCACCTTCGGAACATTTACCAGAAAAGCGGCTTGACTAAAAGAGAAGAGATCCTGCAACTGGCCCGCCGGCGCCGACCGCCCCTGGCCCCGCCGGCCGAGTGAGTCGAACTTTAGCCGTTATTTTTGCAGTCAAGCGTCAGCGGGGCCTCCGGCCATGGGCAGAATACGGGGCTGGCAACGCCGGTGGATGATGGCCCGGACAATGATGCCCGAAGACATTTCCGGGCCCAGGGCCAGACGGCAGCCGTCGAGCATGACGATCATGGACCCGGTCTGCTCCCCCAGAACCTTCATCCGCGCGCCCCGATGGACGCCCAGACCGGCCAGGCGCTGTTTGATCTCTTCGGGGCCTTCGAACCCCACCACCAGCACCAGTTCCCCGGCCGTGGTTTCCGCCAGCGGCAGGCCGGCCCGCCGGCGGAGCCGGCAGTCGGGGCAGAGACCTCTGACGACCAGGCGGTGGCTCAGGTGACAATAGTTTTCGTCGCAGGCGATTTTCTCGATCAGTTGATCCACGTCCGGCCGCTCGAATTCCACAGTCCGCCCGCAGCCGCCGCAGATAATGTGATCGTGATGGAGACCCGGCCGGCTGCTTTCATATAAAACCCGGCCGTCCTCGGCATAGTTTTTTTCGGCAAAGCCCAGGGCGCTGAAGAGCTCCAGGGCCGAGGCGGCCTTTTCGGTGGAGATGTCGTGCCCCTGGGATTGCAGCAGTTCGCTGAAGCTGCGGGCGCTCAGGTGTTCCTCCTGGCCGGCCGAAAGAAAAGCTTCCAGCATCAGGAGCTGTTCCACGGGATTCTGATGCCCCAGGCCGTCCAGCACCTGGGCCAGAGCTTCGCTCTCCCTCTGCGGCGGAGGCGGATCAGGCCGGCCATAGACCGGACCCTGCCGGTCCAGATAGCGGCCCAACTGGTCATGGAGACGGCGGGCCATTTTAGCCAGAGCCGGGCTCATTTTCTATCGCTCCCCCCCGCCGGGGCCGACCGCTTCCCGCCGGAGCAGCCGCCGTCACAGCCGCAGCCGCAACCGCCGGGCCTGACCGCCCGGGCGTACTTGCGAATCAGATAAACGGCCGCCCCGAACACCAGAAGAATCACTATTATGGTCTGGATATCCATACCTTTACCCGTCCCTTTCCATGCTATTGCGACAGAGAAGCATTTACATTTCCAATATAGCCTCTCTTGAAATTTAAATCAAGTGTTAACTAAAAAAATAGTTTAAATATAAGACGAAAGCCCCGTCCGGAATCCGGGACGGGGCCTCCGGGTATGGCCGCCCTGAACTCAGGGGCGCAGTTGAGTCAGCAATTTTTGATAGGCCTGGAACATGACCAGATTGTCGGTGGACAGGGTGAGGCTGTCAAAACCTTGGGCCATAAGCCGGCGGCCGGCCTCGACGTCGCTGGAGAAGGTGAAGCAGTATTTGCCGGCCTCGGCGCAGGCTTTCTGCACCCGGCGGACGGCGCCGGTGAATTCCGGAGAGTTGAACTGCCCGGGCTTCCCCAGGGAAACCGAAAGGTCGAAGGGGCCGATGAAGACGCCGTCAATGCCCTCGACGGCCACGATTTCCTCGATCTGCTCCACACAGGGCTTGGTTTCGCACTGGGGCAGGATCAGGGTTCTTTCATTGGCGATGCGCATGTAATCGCCCAGGTCGCGGGCATAGTCGGCCAGGCCGTAGCCGGCGCTGCGGGTGAAGTTCAGGCCCCGCTGGCCGACCGGGAAGAAGCGGCTGTGTTCCACGATTTTGTGAACCTCTTCCACATCGCGCACATTGGGGATGATCAGGCCGTTGACCCCGATGTCCAGCATCTTCAGAATGGAAGCCCGGGAAGAGTCTTTGGTGCGGGCCAGGGCCGAGCCGCCCCGGGCTTCCACGGCCCGCATGACGTCGACCGCGCTTTCAACGTCCAGGGGCCCGTGCTCGGAATCAATGATCACATAATCAAGCCCGGCCAGAATCAGCCCTTCGGCCACGGCCGGGTTTCCGACCGCCAGAAAGGTGCCCACCGGGCGGGCCCCGGCCTTCAACTTATCCAACAAATCATTGCGCATCGGCCACCTCCGCAGGGCCGGCCGCACGGCCGCACTTAAACCTTGATTTTATTTTACTTCGAGGACTATATTATAGGAAAGTCGGCAAATGGTCAATTCCAAGCCGGGACTTCGCTCCCGGCCCTCCCGCTGAATGGTGACTATTTGGATTCGGTAAAGGTCAAATTCAGCGGTCAGTAAATGGAGGAAAACATGAACGAAAAAAGAGCCCGGGCCTGGACCAAAGCCGTTGATTTTCACGGGCACAGCTGCCCGGGCCTGGCCATCGGCGTCCGTATTGCCTTGGATTATCTGGAAGATCTGAAAATAGAGCGGGCCGGAGATGAGGAACTGGCCGCCGTGGCCGAGACCGACGCCTGCGCTGTGGACGGGCTCCAGGCCATCCTGGGCTGCACGGCCGGCAAGGGCAACCTCTGGCTGCGCCGCCGGGGCAAGCAGGTCTTCAGCATCTATCAGCGCGCTTCCGGGCGGGGCCGGCGTTATTGCTGGCAAGGCGACGGGCGCGGGGAACTGAGCCGTGAAGAGCGCACCGAACTCTACCTGAAGGCCCCCGGGGAGAATCTTTACCGGGTCTCCGAAGCCCGCTGGCCCCTGCCCCCGGAAGCCTCCGTCCTGAAATCCCGGCCCTGCCAGATCTGCGGCGAACTGACCGCCGAACCGGGCCTGCGTCTGCGCGAAGGCCAGGTGATCTGCCTGGACTGTTACGGCCTGCCTCTGGATCTTAGCCGGCGCATTGTTCTCTGATTCCGGCCTCGCCTTTTTGAAAATATTTCCGGCCCCGGCCCGCCGAGGC
>JAISFR010000064.1 GCA_031263565.1 Candidatus Adiutrix sp.
CGCCCCTCCGTCGCCGGCTGAAATTATTGACGGCCTTGCCCCCCAGGTTGTAGGCCAGGGCGAAGCCCAGGGCCGACTCCAGGCTGCCCGGAAAGGCCTCGGGCGGCCGGGCAAACCAGAAGTACAGCGACACAAAGACGAAGAGCCACAGGAGCACCCTGCCCATAGACAGGGTGTCCCGGGTGCCCTTTACCAAACCGGTGAACGTGCTCATTTCTGAGTAGTCCCTTCGACGTTCCGCGCCTGGCGGTCAGCCGTCCGATGGTTGAGCCAGTGCAGGGCTTCCTCGATTTTGGTCAGGGCCAGAGCGTTTTCGCGGCAGGCGAACTCTCCGGCCTGGAAGCACTGAAGGCGGTGCCGGCAGATGCTCAACAGATCCTCGATAAAAACGCCGTTCTGCCCGGCTTCCTTGACCGGGCCATTCTGGAACGGAATCACACTGTAGGGAGATAGAAGCGCTTCCCCCGCCTTCCCAATGGTGTAGTGGTGGTACGCGCCGCCCGGGCCGGGCTCGTCATCAACGTTGATCTCGGTAAAACGGTGTTGGCCGTAAGGCAATACAAAACTCATCTTAAAATCCTTCCTACGCTCTAAAAGCGTTGTGCTGTAAGCTCTGGCCAGGAATCGCATTTCTGGCCGGAAAGCAAAATCTCATTCCGGAAGCCAGGCCGCCCGCCGCAGCCAGCCATTCATAAATTCCTCCTGGCTGGAGTCCCGGGCCACGATGGCCCGGTAATGGGCTTCCTGCTGTAGGCAAAAAAGCCCCAGGAAGCGGCTTTCCGCCCCGTTCGGTTCCAGGGCGAAGTCAAGAGCCTCTATGGTCCGGGGGCCGATCTTCCCATCCACCTCCAGTTTTTTGATCGGCCCCATTTTGTTGACGGCCTTCTGCATCATCTTGACCGCCGCCCCCACCCCGACATTTACCGCCGTATCAAAGATTTTCCCGTGAACCCGGTTAGAGGCCTGCAATTTTTCAAACGGCTGCCAGAAGTTCATCCGGTAGAAGTCGGCCACCAGCTCGGCCATGCCCTCGTCACCCGCAAAAGCGGCGTTGATCAGCTTGGCCGATCTGGCTCCCTGGGCCTTGGCCTGATCGATCAGCGCCCAGCCCGGCCAACCAGGCCAGTTCTTCCGCGATATGCCCCGAAAGGTTTCCCCGCCCCGGTCCTTGGGATTGTTGGCGTAGCCGCCCTCAAACCGTTGCGTGTACTTATAAATCTCTTCAAAGCCCATTGTTTCACCCCACAAAAATTTTGACCACGGCCGCTGTCAGCGCCGAAGATATCAGCGCCGACAGGCCTGCGTATTTGGCCAGGTCGATTTCCAGTTTGCGTACCCGTTCCTTAAGGTTCGTCAGGCAGGCCTCGTGCCGGGCGCAGAACTTTTCCCGCTCTTCCAGGACCGCCAAGGTCTTGACCTGCAAGGTTTTCAGTTCGTCCAGCTTGGCCCAGACGCGTATCCTGTCCTGATCGTCATCCATGTTTGATTATCCTCACTTCCTTGACCGTTCGGCCGGTCACGGCCGTGACCAGGCACATCAGTACCAGCAGATGCTTATAGATTTTCTGCCGGCAGTTCAGCGGCTGCCATTCCTCTTCGGCCAGGAGGCAGCCCCCGGCGCAAAAATGTCTTACATGGCAATCGGCGCACAGCGTGGCCCAGCGTTGCCTGATGGCCGCCCCCCGGGGCACCGGCACCGGGGCGCCGGCGGGCTGGTCCCGGATATTGCCCAGGCAATAGGAGCCGCCGTCATCCCGGCTGGATATGGTTTGACAGACCAATAGATTGCCCTCCAAATCCACGGTAAGGGTATGGTCGCTCAGGGCATGGCAGGGCGCGGCCTGATTGACGCGGCCGAAGCGGCTGGCGATAAACTCAAGCAGCATTTTAATTTTGGGCATCATCCGGACCCGGCCGCTGACCAGGCCGGCATAGGTTTCCATCAGACAGGCGCGGAGCTGGTCATCATAGGCCGCCAGATCGGCCGACGACTGATCGACGATCTGCAAAAAATCCGCGTCGACGACACTTTTGAATTCCCGGCCCAGCCTTTGGGCCAGATCCTCAGTCAAGGCGGCGACCGAATGATTGGCCTTGGTGAAGACCGAAGAGAAGCCCAGCCGGTCATGAGTCGAGAGCCACTTGACCCTCTCGACAATCAACGGGTCATCAAAGATGTTCCGGCCGCGCACGTCCTGGCCAGGGCCGTCATAAGAAAGCATGATGAATATTTCGGGGTTGACCAGAATCCAGTCGGAAACCCGCGAATCAGCCAGCAATGAACCATTGGTGAAGATGACCGCATTGCCGTTGCCGGCCTCTTCGAGACTGGGCTTGAGCCGGGCCAGCAAACTCTTCATCTCGTCGAGGTACAAAAACGGTTCGCCGCCCCAGAAAGACAGGGTTTGGATTTTGCGCCGGCCCAGAAAGCGAATGATTTCATCCGCCAGAATGTCCAGGTCCAAACTCTGTTCCGGGCCATCCTGTTTGCTGACCGACTGGATACAGTAGGCGCAAGCGAAGTTGCATTTCTTGCCCAGGGCCAGGCGCAGATTCAGGCTGTCGCTCGACGGCCGCTTGTCCACTACCGAATAGGGGACATCGTTTTTCAGCAGCAGATTCCGCTGGGGGTCATAAGTAATGACCTCCTCGCTCCCTATGAGTCTCAGTTCAATCATGCCACGACCTTCAAGGTTTTAGAGACGACGTTCGTCCAGTATTTATGCCCGGCCTTGACCTCTATTTCATCGCCCGGGGCCAGGCCCAGGGCCATGACTTTAAAATTGCCGCTGCCGGTCACGGTCAGCTTTGTTTTGGGCAGATAGCCGTTGCTGTGGGTCAGATAGACGGTCAGCGGTTTTCCTGCCGGCTGGCCGTCCAGAAGGCAGGACAAGGTAAGTTCGGCGCCGCCGCCGGCCTGAATTTCATCGGGGCCGTCCAGGGCCATAGCCAGAAACTTGTCGCGGCTTTTCTGGAAAGAAGTCTTGGCCAGGAATTGGGTATCAGACTTGAATTCCCAGGCAGCCGGGATAGAAACCGTGAAATTCATGGCGTTGAAATCGTCATCGGCAAAAATCGTCTTGACCAGCACATTGAAAGGGTAGCAGTCAAAGTGAGGCAAAAAAAGGGTTGATTTGGAAACATAACTTTCGGCGTCGGGGTTGGTGATGGCGTAGCCGCTGGGCAGCACAAATAATACCTGCCAGAGGGTGCAATCGCCCCAGCCGTTGAGCTGGCGGAATCTGGAGAGGGCTATCCCATACATCCGCTCCAGCGTGTAAACTTTTTGGCCGTCCTGATCGGTCGAAATGCGGTCAAGCCTCAGATCCAGGACATTGGCCGTGGGGTTAAATGTCAGGCGATAATCAGCTCCAGCCGGGGCCTCGAATTTGTATAGTTCGCGAATCATGGTTTACCCCCTTTCATCCGTTGCAGTCGCACTGGCACTGAGTGCATTGGGCGGGCGGGGAATAGTTGTTGGCAGTGGTATAGGTCCGGGTCATATAGATGGTGTTGTCTTCGACGGACAGAGACACATCGGCCACCACGTTGCCGCTTCTGGCCCCCAGGTTCTCAACGCCAATCAGCAAATCGCCGGTCAGATCAGTAGTAATGATGATGTCCTTCGATCCGTCGAAAGTCGCCGTTCCGGTAACCGGGCCGGTCAGGGAGATAACCCGGGCTGTGGCCAGCTTTTGGGCGGCCACGGCCGTACCTTCCGCCGGCAGCGCCCCGATCATGGCCGGGGTGAGGGCGTCACTCCCTCCGGCCTGGTGGCTGGTATTGTGGGGCGTCGGGCCGCCCGCTACTGCGTTCTCCAGATCCTCCAGCCTGGCAATTACTTCTGGTTTAGACATATTTCCTCCTATAGTTCAGCCAGTTCCGCCCGCAGCTCATCTTTGCGGTCGCTGATGTTTTGGGCGGCCTCGATGTCGGCCGCGTCCGGGCTTTCCCCCAGGGCCACGGCCAGGGCGATGGACTGGGCCGAACGTTCGCCCCTTCGGTCGAGCGAGTCCAGTTCCGCCTTGATCTCCGCGATCCTGGCCAGCCTCTCGGCTTCCGGGTCCGGCTCCGGAATCACCGGCGGGTGAGCCGCCCACCACTCGGACGGGGTGAAATAGCCGTCAGGCTTCTCATCCCAGATTTCGGGGTTGCCCCCGGGTGAAAAAAATACAGCCACAATATTCTCCTTATTTTGTCGGGTTATTTATCCCGGAGGGGCAATAGCCGTCCGGCACCTCTACCCAAATTTCGGGATCGTCAGTCGGCGAAAAAATGTTTCCACATTTTGTCTGGTCGTTTTTTTCCGGAGGGCAATAGCCGTCCGGCACTTCTATCCATATTTCGGGGTTGCCGGGCGGCGAAAAAAATGTTCCCATGATATTCTCCTTAGTAAAAAATAACCACGCAGCCGGGATTGCCGTTTTGGGCCGTATCCCCTCCGAAGCCATAATTAGTGCTGGTTCCGTGCATATTTAAAGTTCCGCCGCCACGCCCGACCGTTTGTGCCGCAGTAAGTCCATAGTTGCCGGAATTACCGCCAAAACTATTTATGCCATTGCCGCCGTTAGTCCCCGGATAGCTACCCCCAACGCCGCCATTGGTCAGGGAGCCGCCGTGACCGCCGCAATACCAGCCGCTTAAGGTGTAAGGTTTCCCTCCGGTTCCGGCAATGCCCCCACCGCCACCTGCACCGCCGTAATAATTGCGGGCATTTGGATCGTAACAGCCCGCCCCGCCGCCGCCAGCCGTCAAAATAGTCCCGTCCGGAAGCACGACGCTCGTTTCGCCGCCGCCGGTTATTATTGCCTGGTCTGAGTTGGTTATCCCGCCCGCGCCTATGATTATTGTTACGGTATCTCCCTCTTGCAATGGCACAAAGTAGGGCACGGTTGCGCCGCCGCCGCCGCCAGATGCCCAAGCGCTGCCATAATATCCTCCCGCGCCGCCCCCGGCGGTCAACCAAAAGACATAAATGCCTGTCTTGGGTGCGGTGAAGGTTCCCGAGGTGGGGATGACCACGCGGGCACTGTAGCCCGAACCCGGACTACCAATGCCTATTTCTTCGCCTTGATACATAACTTTCTGGATTGCTCTCACATGTGCCTCCTGTTGAGGCACAACGGCCTCTTATTTGTCGGGGTCTGGATACTCTATGATTACCGCGCCGGGGCCGCCGGGGCCGCCATTTCTGGCCGTGCTTGTTGCAGAGCTACCGTCAGCGCCATCACCCGCATTATCAGCACCAAAACCGCCGGGGCCACCCCCGGCAACATTCGCGGAACCTCCAGCGCCTCCGCCTCCGCCGCCATAGCCCGTCAAATTACTTTGACCATTGGCCCCTATGATAATATTATGCGCGTAGTACATATCCACGGTACCGCCGTTTTGCGCCCCTTTAGCGCCGAGGCCTGATGACCCGCCAACGCCATTTTTACCGGCCTCCGGTCCCGTAGGATCTGTATTGTTTACCGTCGCAATGTCCCCTCCAGCTCCGATAATCACAGCACATTCTTGGTCAGCGGTTAAAAAGATATAATACTCTTTAACTTTCCCAGCCTGGCCAGAGCCGCCCGCGCCTGAACCCGGCATAGTTCCAGAATTGCTCCCACCTCCGCCGCCTGAACCACCGGCCGCCTCTAAATCGTCAAAAGAGGTATTCCCTCCCTGCTGTCCGCCTCGGCCGTGAGAGCCACCGCCACCACCTCCGCCGCCAATCACCGTGACCTTGTAGTAACCCGTGACCGGGGCGGTAAACGTGCCGCTGGTGGTGATCTCCAGGCGGGTGTTGTAGCCGGCACCATTGCCCGCCTTCGGGTAGTCCGGGCCGTTGACTATTATCTTAGTTACCCCCCCCCCCCCCCGACTATTAAGTATATGATATTATTAGTATTTTTTTCGGGTCCCAAGGCATCATATTCTGTCTGGGTCAAAACCACAGGCAGATGGGATACGCCATGCACATGATCGGACCGGGACGCCTGGCCGCTGGTCCCGGCGCTGGCCGTGCCGCTGGACAGCGGCAGACCGTCGCTCAACTCGGTGATCTGGTCCGGCACCTTGACGCCCGAATCCTCCCAGGCGGGCGTGTCGGCGTTGTAAATCCACTTGGTGAGAGTGTCCGCGCTATAGGCATAGTCCCCGGCCTTGGGATTGGGCAGGGCCGCTATCTGGGCCGTGTATTCATAATAGCCCCGGAAATGCTCGGTATTGGCCATCTCTGTCTTGATCAGGCTGATATCGGTGGCCAACGGGGCGATCTTGGCCGCGATATTGGAGCTGGCCCCGGCGGGCGATGAGGCCTTGTCCGTGCTGGTATAGTCAGTGGTGGGGGCGATGGTGATCCCTTCGGCCGATCCGGCCGCCGCTTCGGCCCGGTCCGCCGCGTCCTCAGCCCGGCCGGCGTCGGTACCCGCGCTCCCGGCCGCGTCTTCGGCGGCTGCCTGGGATTCTGCCGCCTCATCCCTGGCGCCTTCTGCCGCCACCTGGGCATCCGCCGCAGCCCCGGCACTGGCCGCCGCGTCCTGGGCCGCCGAGCCGGCCGACGCGGAGCTCACGGCCGCCCTGTCAGCGTCATCCCTGGCAAAGTCCCGGGCGACTTCGGCATCATGTTGCGCGGCGAGGCTGGCATCCCGATAATCAAGGGCGCTGTCCCGGGCCGCCTGAGCCCCGGCCCTGGCCGCCGCCGCGCCATCCTCCGCCGCTTCGGCTCCGGTCCTGGCCGACTCGGCCCCTGCCTGAGCAGCCTCGGCGGCCGTTTGGGCCGTCTCAGCCAATCCTTGGGCCGTCTCGGCGGCTTCCTGA
>JAISFR010000050.1 GCA_031263565.1 Candidatus Adiutrix sp.
AACCGGGTCGCCGTTGTCAAAGGGGCTGACCGTGGTGAAGACCGGGTTGTTCTCGGGCATCCAGCCCAGGGTGGCCAGGCCGAAGTTGTCGATATCCTCATCCAGGCGGCCGACCAGGAGCTGCCCCCAGTCCTGGGTGATCTGCCCGTAGACGTGGCGGGTCTGGAAACCCGAGCCGGTGTTGCGCGCGCTGTTGCCCGAACCCCAGCGGCGGAAGTCGGGGAGGCGCAGGCGGGTGAAGATGGTCAGTTCGTCGGTGGGCTTGAAGTCGATGTTGAATTCCAGCCTATTGCCGAAATAAGTGTCGGTGAAAGACGCCGCGCCGGCCTGGCGGCCGAGGTTGGTCTCGTTGGCGAAAAAGATCCGGTAGTAGCCCGAGAAGTCGATCTGGCTGGCCGCCGAAAGCGGCGCGGCCGAACCAGCCGCCAGCAGGGCGCCCAAGCCCATGGCCAATGCTTTTCTCATCAACTGTCCTCCTTAAAGTTTTATTTTCCGGAAAGCCCTGGGAACCTGCCGGGGCCGGGGCTGCCAAGCCCGACCTGGCCGCCCGGCTAAACGGGCGGACGGCCGCTACCTGGAATTATACCATAATAAATGGCCAAAACAAGAAAAATTTTAGCCGCTATTCTAAAAGTAGCTTTTCATCTTCAAGTGCTCTGGTCGCAGCCGGGCAAACAGTGTGATTTTTGCCCGGCAGGGGACGGATTGGCCGACCTGACCGGTCGCTCCGCTCCGTCGCCCTCTCCGGGGCGACCGGCTACAGAGCAAATTAGCGGTTGTTTTGGCCCAAAAATGAGAGTATAATTTGGCCTGGAAAATAAGAGTATAATGTGAAATGTGATTGAATGAAGCCCACATTGGTCAAAGCAAAGCGGCCGTGACCGGTGCAGCTCATTTAGACTCACTGACGCCGGCCCCGGTTTTTTCCCGAATTGATGGTAAAGAACTGAATATTTTATATTATGTGATAATATGGCGTTGCTGTATATGGTCTTATATACTCAAGAAGAAGGGACATTGTTATGACAAGGAGTGAAATATATGCAAAACAATAACGCCTTCGATTGGAAACGCTTAGGCGACTTGGAAAAAGGGCGCCAGACTCTGGGCCCGGATATGCCGGTGGCGGTCTACCGGTTGCTGCAGTACACTCTTAAAGATGAACTGGCCAATAGATACAGCGCGAAGGATTCGGAAGACATCCTCCGGGCAGCCGGTTATCGGGCCGGACAAGCGCTGGCCGCCAATCTCCTGGATATGTCGCTGGACATCGGAGGCTTTGTTGCCCAACTGCAAAAAATCCTCCGGGAATTAAAAATAGGGATTCTCAAAGTCGAAAAAGTGAATTTGGACAATTCGACCTTCACTTTAACGGTGGATGAAGATCTTGACTGTTCCGGTTTGCCGGTGTACGGTGACACAGTTTGTTTCTATGACGAAGGCTTTATTGCGGGCATCCTTACACTGTATTTGGGTAAGCCGATGAAGGCCGTGGAAGTCGACTGCTGGGCCACCGGAGCCAGAACGTGCCGTTTTATTGCCAGCCCTGATTGTTTTAGGATAGTGCATTTCCCGAGGACGTAGAGAGGAAGGCGCCGGTTATGAACGGATATGCTGATTTTCACGCGACCTGTCGAAAATATATTGAAGCGGGGCAATTTCAAGAGGCCGCAAAAGAATTGTTATCATCGCCTCCCGGACTTATGTTTTTTTTTCTTGAAGAACTGTATTCCGGGGAACAGCATATGCAGCGGATGGACAAAATCATACAATTCCTTGGGCAAGGGCGCTATGATGACGCCCTGGCTCTTATAAAAGAAAGGGAGCCATGTGCATCAGTTCAAAATATGCGGTCGCTTACGGAGAATCTAAAAGAATTATTCGTTTACAGCACCGAACTATCTAAGGGCAACCTTTCGGTGGACGGTCCGGGTAAGAAGAATTACATCGCTATGGGCGTAAAAAACCTGCACTCTAAGTTAAATCATCTTGTGTGGCAAATTGGGCAGGTAGCCCACGGGGATTACAATCAGCGCATTGATTACATGGGAGAACTCTCCGAAGGCTACAACTGGATGACTGCCCAACTGAAGATGCGAAAGGAACAAATTGAGTATGAGCAGAGCCACGATGCACGAACCGGCCTTTTGAATCGCACCGCTTTTATGCGGATGGTTTATGAGGAAATCCAGGCGCGGCCGGATAGCTGCGGTATCATGTTGTGCGGCGGCCTGGATAATGTCAAATACATCAACGAAACCTATGGGCATGAAAATGGCGATCGTTACATTATCGCGGCCGCTGATATGTTCCGTTCCTATGAAACCAGCGGCGCCGTTGTCGCGCGGATATCGGGTGATGAATTTGCGTTTTATCTGCATGGGTACGGCAAAACAGAGGCCGATGCCCTTGTCGAACGCACTGAAAAGGATTTATTCAAAAAGCTGTCCCAATCAGAGGTCATGCTGGATGAGGCCGTGAAGATCAGGGCTTCATTCGGGGCGGCGCTTTATCCACATGACGCCACGACAGCGGACAATCTGGTGAAATACGCCAGCCACACTATGTTTGAGGTCAAAAACAACAACCGCGGTACAATCATGCGCTTTAGCCCGGAGGTCTATCGAAAAAAAACAGACGTCTTTGAACGGCAGGAAAAGCTCAATGACCTGCTTGAAAAGAAGTCGTTGAGGTTTGCCTTCCAGCCGGTCGTTCAACTAAAAGACCTCTCGATATTTGGCTATGAAGCCTTAATGCGTCCGACAACCCCCGATTTTTTCAGCCCGTTGGATATCTTGGCGGTGGCCGAAGCGCAATCCAAACTTCCCCAGCTCGAAAAAATAACCTATGAGCTGATTTTTGAGTGGATACATGGGCATACCTCACAACTGAATGGGCGCAAGATTTTTTTCAACACTATTTCCACCCATTTTATGAATGCGCCGGCTCTTAAAAAAGTGCATCCGCATTACAGGGACATCTGCCGTCATATTGTTTTTGAAGTATTGGAGAGTGAGGCCGAAAGCACGGTCTTAGTCAAAGATATACAGACGTTCCGACAAGAACTCAGGGTAATGGTGGCCATAGACGATTACGGCTGCGGTTATTCAAACGATTTGCGCCTGATGCAGCTTAGCCCCGACATCGTTAAAATTGACCGGTTCTTTATCACGGGGATAGATAAGGATCTTGAACGGCAGCAGATGCTGTCGAAAATCATTGCCTATTGCCAATCGAAGGGCATCGCTGTATTGGCTGAGGGCCTTGAGACGGAAACGGAACTGGAAACGGTCTTTCACCTGGGGTGTACTTATGGGCAAGGCTACTATTTGGGAATGCCTGAATTAAGTTTGGCCAAAACTTGTGTAAAAGGACAACCGCCCGCCGCCCAAGGGCCATAAGTCGGAATCGGAACAGAAGCCGTAAGCGGGACATGTATGTGCTAAATCCGTTGGAGATTTAGGTTTTCAGGGCAGGGACAGGGGCGCTGGTAGACCGGTTACCCGGCCGCGGCTGGGGAAGCCGCTTCCGGCGGCCAGATCCCGGGAAGCCCGGAGGCGTTTTAAGGTGTCGGGGTGGGAGGAAAGTATTTCCGGCGCCTGCGGCAGACCCTCGGCGGCCCGGCTTAAAATTCTGAAACAGTCCTCAAAGCCCTGGCTGTGGCCGTAGAGCCGGCCCAGGGCCAGGGTGGCGGCCGCATCGGCCGCCGTCTCCTGCCGGCGGGAATAGCTCAGGAGGCTCACGCCGGCCAGGGCCTGGCCCAGGTCGGAAGCCGCACCGGAACCCGCCAGGGCCAAAGTCAGGGTCAGGCCGACCAGCCTGACCAGCCCCTTGACCGGATCACGGTGCCGGACATGGGCCATTTCATGGGCCAGCACGGCCGCCAGCGCGTCTTCGCTCTCCATTTTTTCCAGTAAGCCCCTGAAGATGATGATGTGCCCGCCAAAGCCGGCCAGGGCGTTGACCAGGGGATCGTCGCGGTAATGGATGGTCAGTTCATAGTCAGGCGGCATCTCCAGGGCCGCGGCCAGGCGCTCGCTCAACGTTTTGAGCCCGGCCTCGATTGCCGCTTCCCGGCTGCCGGCCGGCGCCGGGCGGGTGAAATAGTCCGGCGCCAGGCGCCGCTCCCAACTGAAAGGCGTCAGGGGGGCCAGAAAGCGGGCGGCCAGTTCCAGGACGATCAAAACAGCCGCCAGGGCCGCCAAAGTCTGAAGCACGGTCAGGCCGAAGGAGCGTAACTGTTTTTCGTTGGCGCTGCTGAGGCTCTCGGGTATTTGGGGATTGGCGTAATAAGACATGCCCGGCCCGTCCTCAATTAATCGTCAGCGATAAATAATGGCCGTGCCGAAAGCTATGGCCTCCACGCTGCCGCCGGGGTTGCCGGCTTTGTCCTTCATAATGTTGGCCGTGGAGAATTTGACGTTGAAAATCATCTGGGCCTGTTTGTCGCGGGCTTCCTCTTTCATGCGCAAAATGGCCTCCCGCCTGGCCCGCTCCACCAGGGTCTCGTAGAAGCTGATTTGCCCGCCGAAGATCTGCCGGAGCGAGCCGGCGAAAGTTTTGAAGTAGTCCATGGCAATGACCACGCTGCCGCAGACCAGTTCGGTCCGGTAAGGCCGCTGGTCGTAGTTCGGGGGATAACGGCTGGGGATGAGCAGTATGGCCCGCAAAGCCTCCTCCCGTTCCCGGATGGACCGGAAATGCCTTCTCTCCTGCCAACTGCCTATGGTCAGGCCCACGATTAAAAGCAAGATGGTCAGGACTATTGTTATAAGAACATCCATATCAGACTCCTGAAATAAGCGACTCAGGGCCGGGGCGGCCGCGGCCGGCCCGGAGCCGCCTGCGGCTGCTGGATCTGGCCGGGCTGCTGGATTTGGCCGGGCTGCTGGATCTGGCCGGGCTGCTGACGCGGCCGGATGAGCACGGCCGTGCCGTAGGCCATGACTTCGGCCGCGCCGGCGGCCACTGAAGAGGTGCTCAGGCGGATATTCAAAACCGCGTTGGCGCCGACGGCCTGGGCCTCCTGAGCCATCCGGTCGATGGCCTGCTGGCGGGTTTCCTGCAAAAGCTCGGTGTAGCCCTTAAGTTCGCCGCCGGTGATGTTTTTGAGGCCGGCCATGATGTCCCGGCCCACGTGCTTGGCCCGAACCGAACTGCCCTGCACCAGGCCCAGGTACTGCACGATGTCGCAGCCGGGCACGAACTCCAGATTGGAAAGAAGCATGTTTTTCTCCTGTCTTTACGTTTATTTCAGGACGACCGGTCGTCAGCCATGATTCTTTTTTCATTATGGAACAAGCCGGAAAAATTGGCAAGCCCTATCCCTTTGAAAACCATAAGCATATCAGGCGGAGCCGGGTCAGAGTCAAGGACTCTTGGGCTCTGTCAATAAATAACCTATACGTTGAGAATTGCTGCTCTAAAAGCGCCGCCCTTGAAGATGTTCAAATTTTGAGCGATAATAAGCGGAAATCTATTTACTTGTCATTCGGCGAGGAGAGGCGGCTGTTCCCTGGGGCTCTTATGTTAAGGACACTGACGGCCAGTAATTTATGTTTCAGTTATGAGCCCGGTTCCCCGGTCCTCAAGAGTCTCAGCTTCGAATGCCGGCCCGGCCGCATTCTGGGGCTGGCCGGGGCCAACGGCAGCGGCAAATCAACCCTCCTGAATCTTCTGGCCGGTCTTTTGAGTCCGGATTCCGGCGAACTGCGCCTGGGGGAGGAGCGCGGGCCGGCGGCCATTCGGCGGCTGCGCCGGGAAGCCGCCCTTTTGCCTCAGAACCTGGACCATTGGCTGCTGGGCGAAAACGGCCGGGAAGACCTGGAACTCGGCCTGAACCTGAATGACCCGGAAGTCAGCGCTCTGACCACCGGATTGATCTCCCGCTGGGGCCTGGAGGATATCCTGGACCGACCGGTGGAAAGCCTTTCTCTTGGCCAGAAAAAAAGGCTGGCCCTGGCCGCCGCTCTGGCCCGCCGCCCCGGGGCCATGCTCCTGGACGAACCGCTCAGCGGCCTGGACTGGCCGGGCGTCAAAGCCGTGCTGGACGATCTGGCCCGCCTGAAAGAGGCCGGCGCCCTGACCGTGCTGATCACCCATGAGCCGACCCTGACTCGCGGGCTCGTGGACGACTGGCTGCTGCTGAGAGCCGGCGGCGACTATCTTTACGGGCCGGACCTCAGCCGCCACTTTGAGGAATTCGGCGTTCGGCCTTTCTAAAATCTTTCCCCTAACCAGTCCCGAAAATAAATTAAAGTCTTCAGGCTTTCCGGCCGATAGGAAGAAAGAAGCGGACCGCCCACAGCGGCGTTTCGGCTCACCCCCGGGATTTTCAGTGAGCCACTTCAGGCCAGGGAGGCCGACATGAGCTTTTTAAACGCGCTGGCGTCTGACGGCCTGTCTGTGGGCCTGCGCTTTTACAACGCCAGGTTTCAGAACAGCGGCCGGGTCAATCCGGCGGCCGAAACCTGGTCCGGGACCGCGGCCCGCCCCGCCCCCGCTACGGTCGCTCAACTAAGACGCCCCCAGCCACTCAGGGTCGTCCAGCCCCCTCAGAGCCCTGAAGAAAAAGCCGCCGGCCGGGCCGAAGCCCAGGCCCGGCTGTCGGGCGAAGCGACCCTTGGGCAGTTGCAGAGCGCCCGGGCCGCCGGCGATGAGACCCAAGCCGCTTCGGCCGGAGAACCGAGCCCGGAAGAACAGCGGAAACTGGCCATCCTTAAGGAGCGGGAAGCCCAGATCAAATCTGAAGTGCAGGCCGCGGTCCGCGAAGGGGTGCCCGGAGCCGATTCCGTTCAGTATACCTACAGCACCGGGCCTGACGGCCAGCGATACGTCAGCGGCCTGAAGGGCGGTTCGGAGGACCAGGGCCATCCCGGGGTCGACTCCCCGGCCGCTACGGAAAATTCCAGGGACCTGACTGAGGAGGAACAGCAGCAGGTCCAGGCCATGCAAGAGCGCGACCGGGAGGTACGCACTCATGAGCAGGCGCATATATCCGCCGCCGCCGGTCTGGCCGGGGCGCCGGTTTACGAGTATCAGACCGGGCCTGACGGTCGACGCTATGCCGTAGGCGGCCACGTCGATGTCCGGACCAGCGGCTCCAGTGATCCGGATACCGCCCTGAGAGAAGCCGAAGCGGTCAAGCGGGCGGCCATGGCCCCGGCCGAACCCAGCGGCCCCGACCGGGCGGCCGCCGCCCGGGCCAGCGCCCGGATCAATCAGATCAGGGCTGAAAAAGCCGCCCAGCGGGGCCAGGACCCGGAAGAAACAGACCAGTCGGCCGGCCGACAATCCGACAGCTTCAAAACGGAAAACCGGGAAGCCCCGGGCGGTCTGGCCGCCCAGGCCCACAACGGCGACGGTTTCAGCCGCCAGGCTCTGGGCGCCTATTCGGCGGTCAAACTGGGGACGGCCCCGGCCAATGGGCGGCCGGTTTTGGCCCGGGCCTGAAAATAACCGGACCATCCCCTTAAA
>JAISFR010000121.1 GCA_031263565.1 Candidatus Adiutrix sp.
CGTCTCCACCCGCGCCCCGCCCTCTTTCAGGCCCTCGGCCAGGGCCAGGGCCAAAGCGCTGGAATTGGAACCCTTGCGGGGACTGCTCAAAATAAGCACGGCTTTTTTGCTCATACCAAATCCTCCCCGATCCCGTTCAGGAAGCGTCACTGAGAAGCGGTCAATTTTCAGAGGCGCCCCCAGGCCCGAACAGCACAAAGACTTCCTGATTGCCTTCCGGCCCGGTCAGCCGCGACGGAGCCCGCCCCAGTTCCCGGAAAGGAGGGCTTAAAGCCGGCCCCAGGGCGCTGATCTTGTCCACCGCCGCCCTGATGGCTTCCGGGTCCCGGACCACCCCTTTTTTGCCCACCTTGGCCCGCCCGACTTCAAATTGGGGCTTGACCATGGCCAGGAGCCGGCCTTCGGCCCGGACCAGCCCGGCGGCCTGGGGCAGGATCAGGCCCAGAGAGATGAAAGAGACATCCATCACCGCCAGGTCGAAATCAGGCGGGCCGGGCAACTCCGCGGCCAGACGCCGGGCGTTGAGGCCTTCAATCAGCCTGACCCGCCCGTCCCGGCGCAGTCGGGGATCCATCAGGTTCCGCCCCACATCCACCGCGCAGACCCCGGCCGCCCCGTGCCGCAAAAGGCAGTCGGTGAAGCCGCCGGTGGAGGCCCCGATATCCAGGCAGTTCCAGCCCCGGGGCGAAAGGCCCAAATCTTCCAGCGCACCTTCCAGCTTCAGGCCGCCCCGGCTGACGTAACGGCGGCGGGGGGCGACCTGAAAAAAGCTGTCTTCCGGCCACAGCTCCCCGGCTTTGCGCACGGCCTGCCAGCCGGCGGAGGCCACTTGAGCCCCGGGATTTTTCCTGGCCCCGACTTCCCCGGCCATGATCAGGGCCTGGGCCTGGCTGCGGCTGGGGGCCAGGCCGGCCAGCAGCAGAAGCTCGTCGGCCCTTTTCCGGCTGATTTTAGGGCGCTGAATCATCGGCGACCCTGAGCGCCGCCAAGGTCGGCCGGCCCTGGGCGTCGCTGGAAACAACGTAGCGCAGATGATCGACGATCTGGTTGTTTTCGTTGAAGGTCAAAATCCGCGGCGACCGGGCCCCGATCTGTTCCGGCCCGGAGAGGTATTCCACCGCGCTGATGATGAGCGGGTCGCCCCGCTGGCAGCACCTGGCCGCGGCGCCGTTGAGAACGCAGCAGCCGGAGCCGGCCTCCCCGAAAAGGACATAGGTGCTCAGGCGCCGGCCGTTGTTCTTGTTCCAGATATAGACGAATTCCAGGGGATAGATGCCGGCCAGGAGGCATATTTCAGGGTCAAGGGTGATGGACCCGTGGTAGTCGAGGTCGGCGCCGGTCACCCGCAGCCCGTGAAGCTTGGCTCTGAGCACTTTGATCATAGTACCTCATACCGCTATCGGTCTTCCCTTTGCTTCACAGCACTTAAAATTTCTCTTTAAGTGTTGCGGCGCAACAGTACTAAAAGAATATTTAATTTTAAACAGAAAAGCAAGGAAATAAAAAGAATAGCCGGAGAAATCCGCCGCCGGCCTCAGGCCCTGTCCCGGCTCTTTTGCGGCGCTCTTGAGAGATGGCTGATGAAGGCCTGAAGAGCCGGGGAGACCTGCCGGCCGCGCCTGTTGATCAGGTAAAAATTGCGGCCGTTTAAAAAAGCCAGGTTCAGGGCCGCCAGCCCCCGCAGGTTGATGACCGGCAGCAGCAGGTCGGAAATCACGGCCGCCCCGAAAGAATGGCGAACCAGGGCCAGGGACGGCCCCAGCCCGTCCACTTCGGCCTTGATGTTGATTCGGGAGCCTAAGAGACCCCCGGCGCTCTGGCCCAGCGCGGCCATAAAGGCCGCCCGGGTGCCGGAGCCTTCCTCCCGCATGATGAGCGGCCAGTCGAGCAGTTCCTCCACCTCGCCCGGCGGCGAGTCCCCCCGGTTTCTGGCCAACTGCCGGGAGACCAGCAGCACCAGGCGGTCATGCCCGACAACGCGGCGCTCCAGTTCCTCATCTTCCGGGGCGGCGCCGACCACGGCCAGATCAAGTTCCCCGTCGGCCAGTTTCCGGGAAACGGCCCGGGAACTGCCGGTCTTGATTTTGATCAGAATATTGGGATATTCCCGGTTGAAAGCGGTCAGGGCCCCCGGCAGCAGGGCTATGGCCGGCACCGACGAGGCCCCCAGGGTCAGTTTTTCCCGGGGATCGGACAGTTGCCGGCCGACCGCCCAGGCCGCCCGCCCCATGGTCTCCACAATGTTCAAGGCGTAGGGCTGCAGAATTTCGGCGGTCGGCAGGGCTTTGACCGACCGGGGGGTCCGCTCGAAAAGTTTCTGCCCCAGGGAATCTTCCAGGGCCTTCAAACTGGCGCTGACCGAAGGCTGAGCCAGGTTCAGGGCGGCGGCGGTCCTGGAAAAACTGCCGGTCTCCAGAAGCTTCAAAAAAATTTCCAGCCTGCGGATATCCATGGTTCAGATCATTTATCGCCCGGCCCGGGGCAGCCTTTGGCGGAGCAGAGCAGGCGCGGGGCGGAAGGGTCCCGGGCCAGGGCCGGGTTTTCCACCAGGAACGGGCGGCCGCAGACCGGGCAGGGCTGGGCCACGGGCTGGCCTTTGAGGATGAAGCGGCACTTGGGATAGTTGCTGCAGCCGTAAAAAGTCCCCCGGCGGGAAGGTTTTTGGACTATCTGGCCGCCGCAGCCCTCTTCGGGGCAGGCGATGCCGCTGGGGAAGGGTTTGGCGTTTTTGCACTGGGGATAGCCCGAGCAGGAGACGAACCAGGAGCCCTGGCGGTTTTTTTTGACCGTCAGGGGGCGGCCGCATTTTTCGCAGGTCCGGGGGTAATCCTCGGGCAGGGCCGGCGGGGTTTCGGCCTCGGCCTGGCCCGGGCCGCCGGCCAGGGGCTTGGCGTTGCGGCATTCGGGGTAGCCGGTGCAGGCCAGGAAATGTCCGTAGCGGCTCTTTTTGACGACCATGGGCCGGCCGCATTTTTCGCACTGGCCCATCTCTTCCGGGGGGGGCGGGGCCAGGAGGCGGGGCACGCCCTGTTCGTCGCGTTCGAAATCGCAGGTGGCCCCGCATTCGGCGCAGGCCAGGTAAAAGCCGTTGCGCCCGTAGCGCAGGTTCAATGACCGGGCGGCCCCGCAGGTCGGGCAGTCCACCCCGGCCGGAAGGCCGTCGCGCTTGAGATTGGCCATGGCCGCCCGGGCCGATTCCAGGTCTTTGGCCAGGGGGTTGTAAAGGCGGCTCAAAACATCGAGATGCTCGGCCCGGCCCTCTTCGATTTCGTCGAGGTTCTCTTCCAGGCCGGCGGTGAAATCCACATCCATGATGTCCGGAAAATTCTTGACCAGAAGGTCGGTGACCGCGAAGCCCATTTCCGTGGGCTTCAGAACGCCCTTGGCCGCATCGACATATTCCTTGTCTTTCAAGGTGGAGATGATGGCCGCGTAAGTCGAGGGGCGGCCGATGCCCTTGTCTTCCAGCTCTTTGACCAGCGTGGCCTCGGTGAAACGCGGCGGCGGCTGGGTGAAATGCTGCCTGGGGTTGATCTTTTCCGGCCGGTAGGGACAGCCTTTTTTCAGGGGGGGCAGAATCTCCTTGGCCTCGTCTTTCCCGAATTCGTAAAGGCTGAGAAAGCCCTTGAATTTGATCACCGAACCGGTGGCCCGAAAAACATAGGGGCCGACGGACAGGTCGGCCGTGGTCTGGTCCAGCACGGCCGGGCTCATCTGGCTGGCCACAAAGCGGCGCCAGATCAGATCATAGAGCTGCCATTGCTGGGCGGGCAGACGGCCCTTGAGCTGGGCCGGGGTGCGGGCCACCGAAGTCGGGCGGACGGCCTCGTGGGCATCCTGGGCCCCTTTTTTGTTCTGGTATTGGTTGGGGCTTGGGGGCACATAATCCGGGCCGTAATGCTCACGAAGGTGATCGGCCGCCTCGCGCACGGCCTGGTCGTTGACCCGGACCGAATCGGTGCGCATATAGGTGATCAGGCCCACCTGACCTTCGCCGTCCACATCGAGGCCTTCATAGAGTTCCTGGGCCACGCGCATGGCCTGCCTGGAAGCCAGGCGCAGACGGTTGAAGGCCGCCTGCTGCAGGGTGCTGGTGGTGAAGGGGGCCAGGGGGAAGCGCCGCCGCTCCCTGGTGACCAGTTCGGAGACGGTGAAGTCCCGGCCGGTGACCTCCCGGACCACGGCCAGGGTTTCCTCCTCATTCTTGAGGGCCGCCTTTTGCCCGCCGATTTTGCTGAGCTGGGCGGAAAAGGGCCGGCCCTCGGACAGGAAATCACAGGTGAGGCTCCAGTATTCCTCGGGCACGAAAGCGAAGATGGCCCGTTCCCGTTCCACGATCAGACGCAGGGCCACCGACTGCACCCGGCCGGCGGAAAGGCCCCTTTTGAGCTTGTCCCACAAAAGGGGGGAAATCAGGTAGCCCATCAGGCGGTCCAGGATGCGCCGGGTCTGCTGGGATTCGAAACGGGTCCGGGAGATGGACACCGGGTGGTCGATGGCCTCCCGAATGGCTTTGGGGGTCAGTTCGTGCAAAAGCACTCTTTTATAATGGTGGTTCCGGCCCAGGGCCTGGGCGATGTGCCAGGCGATGGCCTCGCCTTCCCGGTCGGGGTCGGGGCCCAGGTAGATGGTCTCTTTGCCTTTGGCCGCTTTTTTCAGGTCGCTGATGACTTTCTGCTTGCCGTCGATGACCACGTATTCCGGGGTGAAGCCGTTCTGGATATCCACGCCCAGATTGCTTTTCGGCAGGTCGATGACGTGCCCCACCGAAGCCCGCACCTCAAAGTCGGGGCCCAGGTATTTGCCTATGGTTTTGGCTTTAGCCGGAGATTCCACGATTAACAGTGACTTGCTCATCTATATATGGACCTCATATGGACCTCGTCAGTATCCTCAGACAGCCCCGTACTGCCCGGAAGGCAGAAGCCGCAGACGGCCGCCCAGTTCCAGGGTCAGGAGCAGCATGGCCAGTTCCGCGGGTTCGAAGCCGCCCTCCCGGCCCAGGGAATCGGAATCCCGGGGGCCGTTTTGCAGCAGCGCCAGCAGGCGGGCTTCGGCGGAGCCCGGCGGAAAATCCGGGGCCGCGCCGGCGGCCGGCGGCGCCGGCGTTTTCAGGCGGCCGGCTGATTCGGGCGCCGGGAGCGGTTGGGGCGCCTCCGGCCCGGCGGCCGAATCAGCCGGCGGGGGCGGGCTTCCGGGGTCGGGCGGCGAAAGGCCCTCCAGCAGCCGGGGCTTGATCTCGGCCAGAACCTCGCCCATGTTCTCTACCAGGGCCGCCCCGTTTTTAATCAGGCGGTGGGCCCCCTGGGCGTAGCCGGCGCCCGCCGGGCCGGGCATGGCCAGAACCTCGCGGCCCAGGTCCAGGGCCAGGCGGGCGCTGATCAGGGCCCCGCTGCGCGGCCCGGCCTCGACCACCACCAGGGCCAGGCTCAGGCCGGCGATGATCCGGTTGCGCCTGGGAAAATGGACCGGATGAGGGCGGGTTTCGGGGACGAATTCGGAGATCAAGGCGCCGGCCGAGGCGATTTCCTCATATAGACGGGCGTTTTCTTTGGGGTAGACCCAGTCCAGGCCGCAGCCCAGGACGGCCAGGGTGCGCCCGCCGGCTTCCAGGGCGCCCTGGTGGGCCTGGGCGTCAATACCTTTGGCCAGGCCGCTGACAATGGTCAGGCCGCAGGCGGCGCCTTCACGGCCCAGGCGGCGGGCGGAATAGAGGCCGTTCCGGCTGGCCGCCCTGGAGCCCACCAGGGCCACCGCGAACCGGTCCTGGGGCTCCAGCCGGCCCCTGACCCAGAGCACCGGCGGCGGTTCGGGAATCTCCATGAGCCGCGGGGGATAATCTTCATCGCCCCAGACCAGGATGGCCAGCCCGGCTTTTTCGGCCGCCTGCCGGCGTTCCTGGGCCTCCTCAAACAGGCCGGGGGTCAGCAGCGGCCCGAAGCCCAGGCCCCGGATCTGGAAATCCTGCCCTTCAAAAGCCGCCAGAGCCGAGCCCAGGCGCTGCATGACCTTGTGAAAATGGGCCGGGTTCTGCTGCAAGCCCAGGTAAAGGGCCAGGCGGGCCAGCCTTTCCTGCTCGTCGAAGCCTCGGCCTTCCGCCCACATCTTCGCGCCTTTCCGGCCACCGGCCTGAAGGGATCTCTGAAGCCCGGCGCCTATAGAAAAATACCCTTCGAAAGGCGCCCCGTCAAGCTTTAATTGGCTTCCCCGGCGGCCCGCGGCGCGCCTTGGTCAAAAAATTTTAGTCATCTTCATATGTTATATAAACAGAATTTATCAGGCCCCGGGCCCCTTCTATTTTGGGCTTGCCGGCCCGGGCGGAATCGGCCTATTATATCACTGCCCTTTTCATCCGACCCTTAAGGAGGCGCCTTTGAGGCCTTCAGATACGGACCTTAAATGCCCAACTATCTAATCACCGTGGAATATGACGGCCGCCGGTTCGTCGGCTGGCAGAAGCAGGCGCCGGGGGCCGGCCGCTCAGTTCAGGGGGTTCTGGAAGACGCCCTCAGCCGGCTCTGCGCGCAGACCGTGACCGTTCACGGCAGCGGCCGCACTGACGCCGGGGTGCACGCCCGGGGCCAGACGGCCAGCTTTTTTTCCGGCCGGGGCCGCCGCCCGGAGGAAGTCGTCCGGGGCGGCAACGGTCTTTTGCCGCCGGATGTGGCCATCGTGCGGGCCGAAACAGTCCCCCCGGAATTCCACGCCCGTTTCAGCGCCCGGGGCAAGGTCTATGACTATGACTTTCTGACCAGCCCCACCCGGCGGCCTTTGCGCCAGGGCCGGGCCTGGTGGGTGGGGCCGAACCTGGACTGGGAGGCCGTCGGCCAGGCGCTGCCGGCCCTTTTGGGCCAACACGATTTCGCCGCCTTCCAGTCCAGCGGCAGCGGGGTGCTCAACACGGTCCGGACTATTGGCCAGGCCCGGCTCAGCCGGCCGGAGGAGGAACTGCGCCGCCTCAGCCTGGAGGGGAGCGGTTTTCTGCGCCACATGGTGCGGGCCGTGGCCGGCCTTCTGGTCGAAATAGGCCGAGGCCGCCTGAAGGCGGCCTCGCTGCCGGAGATCATCGCCTCCCGGGACCGGTCCCGCGCCGGGCCGACGGCTCCGCCGGACGGGCTCTACCTGGCCCGGGTGATTTATGAGGATCGTTCCTGAAGATCGCGGTAAGACTCGATCTCGACGGCCCCGGGGTTCAGCGCCAGGTCGGCCAGGTACGAAATGAGCGAAGTGAAGGACATCCCGTAGGCCTTGACCATTTTGGGCAGAAGGCTGCCGGAGGTCAGCCCGGGCAGGGTGTTGGTCTCCAGAATGTAGGTCCGGCCCCGGGAAAAGATGAGGTCGGTGCGCGACATGGCCCGGCAGCCCAGAACCCGGTGGGCCGACAGCGACAGGCGCTGAACCTCGGCGTACAATTCCACGGGAACTTCGGCCGGGCAGATTTCCAGGGACTGCCCGGGTTCGTACTTGGCGGAGTAATCGAAAAAGCGGTGCCCCTCGGCCGGGATGATTTCAATCGGCGGCAGGGCCGTCAGATGATCGAGCCCGACCACGCCGCAGGTCAGTTCCCGGCCGGGCAGATATTTTTCCAAAAGAGCCGCGCCGTCCAGCGCGAAGACTTCGTCCAGGGCCTCGGCCAGGAGCTGTTCGTCTTCCAGAATCGCCAGGCCCACCGAGGAGCCCTGCCGCAGGGGCTTGATGACCAGCGGCGAGCCCAGGCTGTGCAGGGCCATTTTAGCGGTCTCCAGAAGATGGGGCGTACTTTGGCGGTTGACCACCAGATCCGGGGCCACCGGAAGGCCCGCTTCCCGATAAATGCGTTTGGCGATTTCCTTGTCCATGGCCATGGCGCTGGAGAGCACTCCGCTGCCGGTGTAGGGGAGGCCGATCATCTCGCAGAAACCCTGCATGGCGCCGTCTTCGCCCAAGGGGCCGTGAAGGGCCAGAAAGGCCAGGTCGATTTTGGCGGCGTCCTCGGCCAGGCGGCCCAGATCCTCGGCCGGGTCATAAACCGCCACTTCGAAGCGGTCCCGGTCGATATGGGCCAGAACCTCGCTCCCGGAGGCCAGGGAGACCTCCCGTTCCCTGGACCGGCCGCCCATGATCAGGGCCACTCTCGTCATCTTGCCGCTCATGTCGGCCTCCACGGCCCGGAAAGGGCCCTGCTTCACGCTTGAGTCAGGCGGCCTTGGGCTGCGCGGCGAACATCTGCTTTGACAGACGGGCGATGCGCCGGGCGGCGTTGCGGCTGTGGAGGGCGCCCTTGGAGACCGCCCGGTTCAAAGCGCTCATGGCCGCCTTCAGGGCTTCCCCGGCCTGTTCCGGGCTGTCGGCCATGGCCAGGCGGGCCGCTTTCACGGCGTTTTTGACCCTGGTTTTATTGATACGGTTGCGGGCCCGCCGGGTGTCGCTCTGGCGGGCTCTTTTAAGGGCTGAT
>JAISFR010000010.1 GCA_031263565.1 Candidatus Adiutrix sp.
GTCTTGCCGGCCCGCCGATGGGCCACGATGACCGCCTGCCGGTGCCTCTCCAGCGCGGCCAGGACTTCGGCCTGCCAGGCCCGGGGGCGGTAGTCGAAATAGACCAGACGTTCAGCCATGACTTTCTCCCGTCCGGACCACAACCACGGTCTGGTCCAGCTCCCCCTCGAACTTGTGGGACGGTTCCGGCCGTCCGTAAGCCCGGTTCAGCATTTCCTGGCAGGCGGCCAGGGCGATTCTTTCATTTTCCGACCGCATTAAAAGCAGCAGTCTTTCCAAGGCCTCCGGCCCGTGTTTCAGGGCCCGGCCGCGAATTTCCCCGCTCGCCTCTCTCTCGGAGGACAAAGGTTCGGTCTTCGGAAAAGCCGGCGCGGCGCTGTTGACCATCATGGTCCTTTCGTTTGTTGATTCCAGGAAATCACAAAAAAGCTGGAAAGTAAATAAACATTTGGAATTATTATATTTATGAGACTTTATGATCTCTCCTGATCCTTCCTGGAAGAGAAAAAAAAGACCGAAACCCGGAAGATTTCGGTCCATGGTGATTCTGGTTGGTTTTTTCGGGGCTGTCGACCCCAGGGCTAAAGAGTAGAATCAAAGACGGTGGGCGGCTTCCGTCTGCTGGATTTTATTCGAAGCCCAAAGTTTGGCCTCCGGAGGAGTAACGGTCCTCCGGGGGCCGTTTCGTTTATCGCCGAAAAATTGGGCTGATCGGCAAGGCCGGAAAATAGCCCGGAAGGTCGCCTTTTATGCGGGCTTAGCTAAAGTGCTGATTTTTAAAGCAAATCACAAAACCTGACCCCAGGCCGAAAACGTCAAAAATCGGCTTTGCAAGTTATTGATTTTTAAAGCAAATCACAAAACCCGCAAATCCCTCTCTAAAGAGAGGGGTACGCTGTACTTGGCGTAGCGTACCCCTCGTCAGAACTTTAGAGATCCGCCCGGCCGGAAATGGGTCGGCCCTGCGGCTATTGGGCGCATCCCTTGCGGGCCATGACCGACTGGACGGCGGAGATGTGGCCCCTGGTTTCGGCCAGGCCTTCATATTCCCGGCCGTCGCCGCGTCCGACGCCCAGCAGGATTTCCATGGTCAGGCTATCCCGGCGGCGGTCTTCCTGGGCTTTGATCCATTGGGCCTCTTTGGCGTACAGGCCGTTTAATTCCGCGGCCAGCCGCTGGCAGGAAAGGCCGTCATAAGTGGCTTCAGGCAGGGGCCGGGCCGGGACCTTGGCCGGATCGGTCGGCTTGTTCACCGCGCAGCCGGTCAGGGCCAAAAGCAAAATTACGATCAAGGTCAATTTTTTCATGAGTCTTCCCCTCGATTGTTTCTGAACTGATCCTTAGCTCATCTTCGCTCAGCGCCGCCTTTCAGTCCGGAAAGTCCCGCCAGGCCTGGATGACCTGGCCGATCAGGAGCACGTCTTCCACCGGCTTGAAAATCGGCCGGTGGAGGGCGTTTTCCGATTCGATGGACAGGAGCCGGCCTTTCTCGGCCCAGCGCAGATACTTCACCGCGCATTGGCCGTCGTCGAGGTTCCAGCACAAAACATAAAGCCGGCCTTCGCGCAGGCGCCGCCAGTCGTTCCGGCTGAGGTCGGCCAGAACAAGGCCGCCGTCGGCGATCAGGGGCTCCATGGACGGGCCGCTCACCCGGATGGCCAAGAGGTCTTGGGCGCCGCCCCGTTTCAAAGACGGGCCGTGAACCGCGACCGGGCTGTTTTCCGCGCTCCGGGTGACGGGAATCGAGCGCCCGGCGCCGGCCGTCAGGCGCGGGTTATCGGCCAGCGGCACGGTGAAGAAGCCGCGCCCGTCCATTTTTTCGGCTGGCCGGGGCTCTTCCGCCCCGGCCGGTTCCGGCGTGGTCGCCAGCGGCAGGCCCAGGGCCTGGCGGCCGACGTTTAAAAACGACTCGTAATCCCGCCAGCCGAAAAAGCCGGCCAGCCTGCGGCGAACCTCTTCCGGGCCCCGGCGGCGGCCGTGGAGCAGGTCGTTGAAATAGGCGGTGGAAATCCCGACGGCTTTGGCGATTTCGGTTTGTTTTTGCGGCGACTCCGCCACCATGAGCCGCAAGGCTTTTTGAAAGACGTCATCCATGGTCCGGGCGCCCCTGGGGCCGTTTCAAGCGAAACCGCCGTTAGTCGAAGTGAGGATTATTTTACGCTAAAGCCTTAGGAAAAGGAAGGAATAATTGGGATGAGACCGCTTAATTCGCGAATCGCTAAAAATATTGCTTGACATTTTTATGCTTTTAGCGTAAAGTGGCTTCAGAAATCCGGTCATCTGGGCTCAAAACCGGGAAAGGAGCGCCGCCCGTGTTGGAACGCTATCTGGATCAGTTGCTGGCCTGGCCTTTTCAAGACGCGGTGGACGGCCATTACGGCCCGGCCCTGGCCATAAAGGCCGTTGAAATTCTGGACGACCTGGGGCGGCTGCCCCTGGGCGAGGTTCTGCACCTGATGCGTCTGGCGGACGATCCCCGGGGGCTGCGGACCTCGATTCTGAAAGCCTGCGAAGAGGCCCTGGCCGATCACGCCGCCTGGCAGGCCCAAAACGACCGGGGCTGAAGATGGCCGCCGGGGGCGGGTCCGGCCGCCGGACTTTTCCGGAACGCTGCCGGGAGGCCAACCGCCAGGCCCTGGCCCGGGGTTATGTGGAGGCCCTCTTCCCCGAGGGCCGGCGCCGGGGCCGGGAATGGATCGCCGGCCATATCCACGGCGGCCGGGGCCGGTCCTTCGGCGTCAATCTGACGACCGGCGAGTGGAACGACCTGGCCGTCAGGGAACACCACGGCCACGACCTGGTGGCCCTGATCGCCCAACGGGAGGGGCTCGGCCAGAAAGAGGCCCTGGAGAAACTGGAAAGGGATCTGGGCCTGAGCCGGGCCGCCCCGGAGCTGCCGGCCAAGCCCGGCAAGGACCGCCCCCCGGCCCCCAGTTCCGGCCCGCCGAGCCGAACCTGGATCTACCGCGACGAAGACGGCCGGGAGCTCTACCGGGCCCTGCGCTGGGAGCAGCCCGGCCACCGCAAAAGCTGCCGCTCGTCCGGGGTCAAAGAGGCCGGCCGGCGGGTGCCGCTCGACCTGCCCGGGATTATCAAGGCCGCCAAAGAGGGGCGGACGGTCTTCATTGTCGAGGGCGAGCCCAAAGTCGAGGTTTTGAAGTCCTGGGGCCTGGCGGCCACCACCTTCATCAACGGGGCCCACGGCTACCAGCCGGAAATGGCCCGCTATTTCGCCGGGGCCGCCGTGGTCGTCCTGGTGGACGCCGACCGGCCCGGCCGGGAGTTCGGCCGGACCGTGGCCGCCGACCTGGGCCGGGCCGGAAGCCGGAGCGTCAAGGTCATCGAGCTGCCCGGGGCCAGGTTCAGGGGTTACGACCTGGTGGACTGGCAGGCTGACGGCGGCAGCCTGGAGCGGCTGACGGCCCTCGTCCGGGAGGCCCCTGAAGCGGCCGCCCCCGAGCCGGAAGCCGGCCGCCCCTTCCGGGTCCGGGGCTCGGACTTCAGCGGCGAGGCCTACCTGACCCGGGACTTTAAGGGTTACGACTGGCTCATCGACCGCAGTTTCCGGCGCGGCCAGTTGGGCCTGATCTGCGGTCCCCCGGGCTGCGGCAAGGGCATTTTCTCCCTGCAACTGACCGCGGCCCTGGCTGCCGGGCGTCCGGCCTTCGACTTCTGGGAGATCTCCCGGCCCCGCCGGACCCTGTATGTCTCCGCCGAAGACGACCAGGAGGTTTTGCAGCACCGGATCGGCCAGGTGCTCCGGGGCTATCCGCCGGACCTGCGCCGCGAGATGGCCCGCCGCTTTCACGCCGTGCCGGTCCGGGGCCGGATCAACCTCTGTGAGGGCGAGCGCGGCGGGCTTATCCGGCCCACGGCCCACTATGAAGATTTGAAAAACCTGCTGACCGAATGCCGGCCCGAGCTTCTGATCCTCGACACCCTGGCCCGGGTCTTCGAGGCCGATGAAAACGACAACCCGACAGTCACCGCGGCCTGCGGTCTTTTGGAGGAAATCATCGAGGAATATGGCTGCAACGTCATTCTCGTCCACCACAGCGGCAAAAGCAGCGGCGACCTGGCCGCCGACCAGGCCAGACTCAAAGCGGCCCTGAGCCAGACGGCCATCCGGGGGGCCTCGGCCCTGGCCGGCTGCGTCCGCTGGGCGCTCCTGATGGCCCCCCTGGCCGACGAGCTGGCTGAAAAGGTCGTCGGCCCGGCGGCGGCCGGCAAGCCCGGCGGTTCCTATGTGGCCGTCCGGGTGGTTAAAAAGAACGCCGGCCGGGCCGAAGGTCTCTGCCTTTTGGAGCGCGGCGAACACGGGCTCCTGTCGCGGGTCGATCTGGCCGGGGAGGAAGGGGCCGCCCAGGACGGCGAAGACGCCCGGCAATTGGCGGCCGAGGTCGAGCGCCGCCGGAGATATAACGAAGAGCCCCTGTCCGTGACCACCGGGCCGCGGAACGTCCTGGCCTGGAGCGACGCCCGGGCCAGGAGAGCCGTGGCCCGGGCCGTCGGGGAAGGGCTGATCGTCAAAAGCAAAAAAAGCGGGGGCAAAGGCTGGGTTCTGACCGCGGCCGCCCCGGCCCGGGCGGCCCAGGGCAATTGAGCCCGGCGCGGCCCCTCTCCCGGCGGCTCAGGTCGGTTACGCCTGGCGCGCCATCTCTCTCTCGGAGGACAAAAGTGGAATTTTCGGAAAAGCCGGCGCGGCGTTTGATGTTTATCAGGATGGGTGAAGTCAGGAAAATAGTGCCGCTGAGCAAGCCGACCATCTACCGGCGCATCCGGGCCGGGGACTTCCCGGCCCCGGTCAGGGACGGCCGCTGTTCGATGTGGGTCGAATCGGAGGTCCGGGCTTACGCGGCCCGGCTTTCGGAGCGGCGGCCGGGCGGGGCGGGGTCTTCGCCCGGCGATTGAGCCCGGGGCTATTGACTTGGGGGTCCGGGCCCGTTAGAATTCATTGGGAATCAAATTCATCTTTGACGGTGGCCAGCAGATCCACAGTCTTTTCAACATCCGGCCCGGACGCCCGTGGTCGGGCATCGAAGGCCTCATCCTGTTTCAGCCCATGAAGGCGGGCGGGCATGATCACATTGCCTGTAATTGGATTTGACTTGACATCGTAACCTTGAGCGTTACAATAGGAAACGGCGTGATTAAGAGTTTCGCCCATAAGGGATTGGAAGATTTATTTTATAAAGGCTCGACCAAGGGTATCCAGACCCTGCACGCCGATAAACTGCGGCGGCTCCTGGACCGCCTGGACGCGGCCGGCGTGGTTCAGGATATGGACTACCCCGGCTCCGGCCTTCATCAACTGAAAGGTGACCTTAAACAGCATTGGAGCGTCAAGGTTTCCGGCAACTGGCGTCTGACCTTCCGCTTTGAAAACGGCGACGCTTACGTCGTCAACTATCAGGACTACCATTGAGGAGGTCGCCATGCGCCCCAAGATGACCCGTAAACCGACCCATCCCGGCGAGATCGTCAAGCATGATTACCTGGAGCCCCTGTCCCTGTCGGTGACCGCCTTGTCGGCCCGGCTGGGCGTTTCCCGCAAGACCCTTTCGGCTATCGTCAATGAGCGGGCCGGCGTGACCCCGGACATGGCCTTGCGGCTGTCCAGGGCTTTCAACACCAGCCCTGAACTGTGGCTGAACTTACAGCGGGGCTATGATTTGTGGGCCGCTGAACAGACCGACACCGGCTGGCGGAAGGTCGAGCCGGTGCCCAGCGTGGCTTTGAGGAAGTAGAAAAAACGGGCGATATTATCTCACTGGTCGCGGAACGTCCTGGCCTGGAGCGACGCCCGGGTCTTCGCCCGGCGATTGAGCCCGGGGCTATTGACTTGGGGGTCCGGGCCCGTTAGAATTCATGAGGGTTATGAAGCCCAAGGAAGGAAATTGCCATGTCTCTGATCTGTTCCGGTTCCCTGGCCTTCGACCGGCTGATGACTTATCCGGGCCTTTATGCCGAGAGTTTCCTGCCCGACAAGCTGGATCTTATCAACCTCTCTTTTCTGGTCGACAAGGTGGAGAGGGCCTATGGCGGCACGGCCGGCAACATAGCCTACAACCTGGGGCTTTTGGGGGAAAAGCCGCTGATTGCGGCCAGCCTGGGCGAAGACCCGGAGGGGGAGGACTACCGCCGGCGCCTGGCCGGTTTCGGCTTTTCCCTGGAGGCCGTCGCCAGCCAGAGCGGGCAACTGACCGCCGGCTGCACCATTGCCACCGACCGGAACAACAACCAACTGACGTTTTTCCATCCCGGGGCCATGCTCTTGCCCAGCGGCTTTCAGCCGGCGGATCTGCCCCGGCCCCACGACCGGCATCTGGCCATAGTTTCGGCCGGGGGCCTGACGGAGATGAAAAGCCTCTGCGCCGAATTCCGCCGCCTGGAGATCAAATTCATCTTTGACGGCGGCCAGCAGATCCACGCCTTTTCCGGCCGGGAGCTGATCGACATGCTGGAGGGTTCCTTCATCTTCGTCTGCAATGAATATGAGTTCGAGCTGTTCAAGAGGATTTCCGGCCTTAAGGAAGAGGAACTTTTCCGGTACACCGAGACCGTCATCGTCACCCTGGGTGAAAAGGGCGGCCGGCTTTTGACGGCCGGCCGGGGTTCCCAGCACCTCAGCCCGGTGCCGGCGCGCCGGGTGGTCAACCCCACCGGGGCCGGCGACGCCTTCCGGGCCGGCCTGATGAAGGGGCTTTATCGCGGCTGGCACCTGATAAGCGCCTGCCGCCTGGGGGCCACGGTGGCCTCTTTCTGCGTCGAGGTCGAAGGCACCCAGGACCAGAGTTTCACCTTAAACGAGGTGGCCGCCCGTCACGCGGCCGCCTTTAAGGAGCAGCTTAATTTCTGAGATTACCGTCCAATGTGCTATGACCAGGCCCTGACCCGCATGGGAGGCGAATAATGGCCAGGATAGAAGGTTTCCGAATTCGAAATTTCAAAGCTCTTAAAGATGTTACGCTTGGCAAGTTATGGAATTTGCAGCAGGCTGTGCCCTTGACGCCTATGACGGCGGTCATAGGGAAAAACGGAACGGGTAAAAGCACCTTGTTCGATGCTTTTGGTTTCTTGTCGGACTGCCTGAAGTCTGGCGTAGAAGAAGCTTGTGACGGAAGGGGACGTGGAGGTTTCAACAGAATCAGGAGCCAGGGCCTGGACGGGCCGATTGAATTTGCAATCTATTACAAAGAAGATGGGAACGCCCGCCCGATTACGTATGAATTGGCAATCGATCTTGATGAAACCGGCCGTCCCTATGTTCTTCGAGAGCGGCTGCGCCAACGTCGAAAAGGACAAAAGCATGGTTGGCCTTTTTCATTTTTGGTGCTCAACAGCGGGAAGGGCGTTGTTTGGAAAGGCGAGGAAGAGGGCCGGCAGATTGTGGAGGGCAAAGAGAAGTTTGACCTTTTGAGCCTGCTTGAATCATTGAAGAAAGGTGAGGAAGAGGAACCCGGGGAAACGGAATTTGTGGAATTGGAGGATAAAAGGAAGCTCGGCGTCGCCACCTTGGGCTCGTTGAAACAACACCCCCGAATATCCGCCTTTCGTCGCTTTATTGAAGGGTGGTATCTGGGCTATTTTACGCCTGATGCGGCGCGCAGCCTGCCCCTGGCCGGCCCGCAGAAGCATCTCAACATTCATGGCGACAATTTGGGCAATGTTGTTCAGTTCATGGAGCGTGAGCACCCAAAAAACTTCCGGGCCATTCTGGATGACATCGCCAAAAAAATTCCGGGCATGAGCAAGATTGACACAAAAGCTACCGATGATGGCCGGTTGCTTTTGCGGTTTAACGACAAGGGCTTTCAAGATCCGTTCTATGCCCGGCAAATGTCGGATGGAACGCTGAAGGTGTTCGCGTATCTACTGCTGCTGGAGGATCCAAGCCCCCCCCCTTCCTTTGCATTGAAGAGCCGGAAAACGGGCTTTACCATAAACTGCTGGAAACCCTGGCCCATGAATTTCGCGCCCATGCCACGGAACGAAAAAACGGCGCGCAGATATTCGTCACCACCCATCAGCCCTATTTTGTCGATGCCCTTAACCCGGAAGAAGTTTGGATTTTGGAAAAAGGCGATGACGGTTTTTCAACGGTTCGCCGCACTGACGGAATTGATTTGG
Organism: Candidatus Adiutrix sp.; assembly: GCA_031263565.1. Lineage (GTDB taxonomy): Bacteria > Desulfobacterota > Desulfarculia > Adiutricales > Adiutricaceae > Adiutrix. Next base: position 8,131 of record JAISFR010000010.1, read on the forward strand.
TGAAGAATTTAGTGGCCGAAGGACTTCCATTGGGCGGGCTTTGGTATAGCGACTATCTTGACGAGAGAAAAAAAGATGCATTTTGACTTTCTGGTAGAAGACCTCTCCGGCAAGAAGGCGTTGGAAGTCCTTCTGGCTAAAATTATCGGCCTGGGAGTCCACACTTTTACTATCCATCGATACGGCGGCCTTGGCCACCTCCCGAAAGGCCTCAAACCCGGCCAGGATGCCGGCACCCGCATGCTGTTGAACCAGTTGCCGAAGTTACTTCAGGGCTATGGCCATACCCACGCGAAGTATACCGCCGACTACCCCGCCGTTGTCATCGTGGTCTGCGACCTGGATAAAAAATGTCTGAAAAAATTCAGGCAAGAGCTTGACGACTTATTGCGCCAATGCGATCCCAGACCTAATGCGCGGTTCTGCCTGGCCATTGAAGAAGGCGAGGCCTGGCTGCTGGGTGATGTTTCCGCCGTCAAAGCCGCTTACCCAAGAGCTAAAACCGGCATTTTACGGCAATATGAAAATGACGCTATTTGCGGCACCTGGGAGCGATTAGCCGACGCTGTATATCCCGGTGGTTCCGTTGAATTATCTGTAGTTCCCGAAAAATTTTCTACCAACACAATCGTATAGACTCATGAGAAGTTTGCTAATACTTAGATTACAGTGATTTTTTTAAAAAAGCCTCTTGCCTTTTGCCTTCAAGTAT
>JAISFR010000016.1 GCA_031263565.1 Candidatus Adiutrix sp.
TCCCCGGAAATTTCCGGGGCCCCGGCTTCATCCTCCTCTTCGACCATCAGCCGGTCCCGGGTGGCCAGGGCGGCCGCCCGGATGCCCTGGAGCCTGGAAAGGTCGATTTCGATCTCGGCCCGGGCCCGCTCTTTTTCTCCGGCCTGGTGCCGGTCAATGGCCTGATGGATGATGGTCTCCAGGATTTTGCTGATCCGGCCCGCCTTCAGGGCGGATTTGAAATTGTATCTTTGGCGCATCAGGAAATCAATGCTTTTCAGCCAGACCCCGACCGCCCGGTTTTTCCCCCGGGCGCCGGGGTAGCGCCGGCGGCGCCAATAGCCGTTTTGGCAACTGTATTGATAGACAGGGTTTATTTCATAGACCAAATCTTTCGGCGCCCCGCGCGGATAAAAGACGGCCGAAGCGAACATCGAATAAGAGCGGGACTCCGGCCGGCCGAAAAATTTTTCGATCAGGCTGAGTTTGCGGTTTTTGCGGCAGTGTTCGGCATAGAGGTCGAAAACTTCGGCCACTATGCCGCGGACCGCCCCGGGGCGCGACTTGAAAAATCCCGACTTCTCCATATTGTAGGCGGACAGGGCGTTGAGGGCCGCAAAGACTTCCCCGGGGCGCCGCGATTTATGATCCAGAAGGGTCAGGAGGGCCCGGTCGAAATCCTGATCGACCAGGCCCGCCAGCCGGGCCTGGTCCAGCTTGTAATAGACCACATAATCCGGCAGCCAGACCCTGAGATAGCGGTTGATCTGCGGTTCGATCTCCCGGTAGGCCAGCCAGAATTCCTTAAGGGCCAGAAAGCCCTCCTCCGGCGAGCCCACCCCGATCTGGTTGAGCAGTTCATAGATATAGATGAAAACGAAGGTCAGCGAAGTTTCCCTGACCTGCCCGCGCCGAACCTGGCTCCGCCAGGAAAAATAGCCCCGCAGCTGCCGGTCGCCGAGAGACTGATAGGTCGGGAAATACTTGACGAAATCGCCCTGGTATTCAAAGTCGTCTTCAAAATCTTCCATGAAGCGGCCCTGTTCATAGAAGATCCGGGCTTCGGACTTGCGGTTGAAGGCGCCGTCCCGGGCTATTTTTCTCATGGCCAGGTACTTTGACGGCGCCCGGCGTTCCAACTGGCTGGCCGTCAGGATGATAGGCTCGTCCCGGTAGATCCGGCCGGCCAGAGGGACGCGGCCGGCTAATTTGGGGTCGGACCTGAGCATTTCAATCACCTTCTCTATCTCGGCCATGCTGCTCCCCGCCTCCCCGGTCTATTATAAGGCAAGGCCCGCCGGCGTACAAGGCCGGGGCTGAAATCAGCCGCCTGTCTTTTTAGATTGCCGCCGGGCTCCGGGATTCGTATAATCAGGGCAGCGCCGGCGGCCTGCGGGCCGGCTGCGGCCGGAGGTCGGAAGATGGATGTCAATCGAATCAAAGAATTCGCCGCCCGGGACCAATTCGCGAACCTGATCGGCGCGGTGGTCGAGACCGTCAGCGACCGCGAGGTGGTCTGTACGCTCGATATCAACGAAAAACACCTCAACGCCGGGGGCGTCGTGCAGGGCGGGGTCATTTTCACCCTGGCCGATTTCGCCCTGGCCCTGGCCTGCAACGCCGACGACCTGAGCGCCGGGAACGGGGCCATCAGCCTCAGCCAGTCCGGCAGCATCATCTTTTTCCGGCCGGCCAGGGGAGGCCGGCTGACCGCCAGGACCAGCCTCCTCCAAAAGGGCCGCCAAATATCCGTCTACCGGATGACCGTCACCGACCACCAGGGCGCCGCCGTGGCCGAGATGACCGCCAACGCCTGCCGGGTCACCCGGAGCCCCGGCCCATGAACGAGACCCAGCGCGAGACCCTGAACCTGGAACTGCTGATCCGCGCCGGCTACGGCCTGATTTATGTGCTTTCCCCTGAAGAGCCGAGAATCCTGGAGGCCGCCGCCCAGATCGGCCGGCGGCTGGGCTGGAAGGTCTACGAGTGGTCCTGCCTGTCGGGGCTGGGGCCCCGGGCCGGCCCGCCCGACCCGGCCACCCTGGCCCCGGCGGCCGCGCTCCAGGCGGCCGCGAAGCACCGGGAGGCGGCCCTCTTTATTTTCAAGGATCTTCACCCCTATCTGAACCGGGAGCACCAAAACGTCATCAGGGCGCTTCGGGAAGCGGCCCAGAACCTGCCCGGCCGGCAGCAGGCCGTCATCATGACCGGCCCGGTGCTGGACCTGCCCCCGGAACTGGAAAAAGACGTGGCCGTCTCTGATTTTCCCCTGCCGGGCGAGGAGGAGATCGGGGCCCTCCTGGACGACACGGCCGGCCATCCGGCGGCCGGCCCGGATCGGCCCGGCGACCTTTCGGGCCCGGCCCGGGAGGAAATCATCAAGGCCGCCCGGGGCCTGACCCTGGTCGAAGCCCGCCGGGCCTTCGCCAAAGTCCTGGTCAGGGACGGCCGGCTGGGGGCCGGGCAGATCCGGGAAATCTTGAGCGAAAAGCGCCAGATAATCCGCAAAAGCGGGCTTCTGGAATATTACGAACCCGACCTGGGCCTGGAGGACGTGGGCGGCCTGGACAACCTCAAGCAGTGGCTGGCCAAGAGAAAGCTGGCCTTCTCCGACCAGGCGGCCGCCTTCGGCCTGCCGGCGCCGCGCGGGGTTTTGCTGCTGGGGGTTCAGGGCTGCGGCAAAAGCGTCTGCGCCAAGGCCATTGCCAGGCTCTGGAACGTGCCGCTCCTGCGCCTGGATCTGGGCCGCATCTTCGAGGCCCGGCTGGGCGGCTCCGAGGGCAATATCCGGCGGGCCATCAGCATGGCCGAGGCCGTGGCCCCCTGCCTTTTGTGGATCGACGAAATCGACAAGACCTTCGGCGGCCAGAACGCCGAGAGCCACGACGGCGGAACCGCCCAACGGGTTCTGGGCGCCTTTCTGACCTGGATGGCCGAAAAAAAATCGCCGGTCTTCGTGGCCGCCACGGCCAACAACGTCTCCTCGCTGCCGGCCGAGCTCCTGCGCAAGGGCCGTTTTGACGAGATCTTTTTTGTCGATATCCCCAACGAAGAGGAGCGCCGGCACATCCTGGCCATCCACCTGGGCCGCCGGGGCCGCAACCCGGCCGACCACGACCTGGCCGCCCTGGGCCAGGCCATGGAGGGCTTCAACGGGGCGGAAATAGAGCAGGCCGTCATCGCCGGCCTCTTCAGCGCCTTTGACGACCACGCCCGGGCCCTGACCGACTGGGACCTGACCCTGGCCGCCGCCGAAACCGTGCCCCTGTCCAAAACCATGCGCGAAGAGGTCGAGGCCCTGAGGCGCTGGTGCCACGGCCGGGCCCGCCCGGCCTCGGAATCGTCCCGGATGAAGGCCGCCGCCCGGCTGGCGGCCAAGCCGGGCGCCGCCGGCCGTTGACGGCCGGCCCTGAAAAAGCCAAAAGGCCCGCCGGCCGGGCGCCGACGGGCCTTTTGCTTATTGCTGAAAGTCGCCCGGGCCGCGGCCGGGCCCGGCTCAAACCTCGGTGATGCTTTTGCGGAGCATGGCCTCGGCCACCTGCCGGCCGCTGACATCATAAGTGCCGGCGTCAATGCGCCGCCGAAGCTCACCGACCTTTTCTTCCCGGACCTCCGGCGCCCCGGCGGCCAGTTCATTGGCCCGGGCCACCATCCGGGCCCGGCTGGAGAGCCGGACCACGTCGCCCGGCCCGCCGGCCTCGCCGCGGTCCGTTTCCGCTTCGGCCGGCCTGGTCCTGGCTTTGGCCCGGCTTTCTCCGGCGGCCGGAGTCTCCTGATTGACAAAGAGGGGTTTCAAGTCATCTATTTTCATAAGTCCACCTCTTGCGGGGGTCTGACGGGCTTCCGCGGGCCGACCATGCCGCTGTCGACCTGCTGGTAGATCAGTTCTTCGAGCCGCCGCCAGAGGGCCAGATTCTCAGCCCGGTCCACATAGGCGCCGCCGCTCTCTTCTACCTTATCGGTCGAAAAATCCAGATCCAGAAAGGTTATTTCACCGGTTTCGTATCTCAGGCCCAGGGCCAGGCCCGGGCGGCCGCTTTCCCCGGTCAGTTCGGCCAGGGCCACATAGGCCGGATTGGCCGACCGGGCCGCCCCCCGCTGCGGATGGCTCTTGGCCCGGCCCACCAGCTCGGCCAGGGCGTTGCGGGAGACTTTCTCCACCACCGAAACCCGGGGGGAAGGCCGGGGCGGACCTTCCAGGTAAAAGCCCAGGCCGGAAGCCAGACGCTCTTTCAACTGGCGGCCCAGGGTGCGCATCAAGACGCTTATCCGCCCCGCTCCGCTCGCCACCGCCGCCTCCCTCCGAAGGGGCGGCCTCAAGTTCCAAAAAGGGCCGCCGCCTTTCCTTAATCCCCTTATCGGCTCCGGCCGGTCTTTACTTTAAGAAAAAACACAAAACCGGAGATGTTTGGATTATAAAGCAGGGCAGGTCAATCTGGCAAGCCCGTTCACAGTAATTCTCAAAGTCGCTTTCCATCTTCAAGAGTTCTGGTCGCAGCCGGGCAAAAAGGGCGATTTTTGCCCGGCAGGGGACGGATTGACCGACCGAACCGGTCGCTCCGCTCCGTCGCCCTGGGTTTACGCAAAATAGATGCAAAATCGGGGCCAGCGCCGGGAACGGAAAACGGCGCCACTTTGACGGCGGCCCTGAGCGGCCTCCAAAAAAAGTGGCGGCCGACGCCTGAGCCGCGTTGGCCGCCGGGATGCTTATTTATTGACAGAGCTTCAGTCTTCGGAAGGCGGGGCGGAGGGCGGCCCGACGGTGGAGAGATCGGGGATGGCCGCTTTCTCCATGGTGGATTCTATCAGTTGGCGCTCCAGTTCCTCGCCGCTCAGGGGCCGGCCCTGGCCGCCCCCTGAACCCGGCAGCGGCGGCCGCTGGGAGGGCTGGCGCCCGGCCGGCGCCTTTCGGGTCGGGCCATGGTCCGCGGTGGCCGGCCTTTCGGCGCCCGGCGCCGGCTCCGGCGCGGCCTCGCCGTTCGGAAGCCGGGGCGGGGGCGGGGTCTCGGGCTCTTCATCCCAAATCATGATGCTGACCCGGCGGTTGACGGGGGCGTCGGGGTGCTCCTGATCCAGGGGCTGGGTGGCGGCGTAGCCGATCACCGCCGTCAGGCGGTCCTCGGCCAGGCCCTGTTGGGCCAGATAGAGGCGGACCGCCGAAGCCCGGGCCGTCGACAGTTCCCAGTTGGTCAGGCGCTGGTCGCTGAAAGGCTGGGCATCGGTATGCCCCTCAATGGAAATTTTATTCGGCAGGCTCCGCAGCCGCTCGGCCACCACGTCCAGGATGCCCCTGGCCTCCGGGCTCAGGGCGGGGCCGCCGGAGCGGAACATGGGCCGGCCCTCCTGGTCCACGATCTGGATGCGCAGGCCGCCCTTGATTTTTTCCACCAGCACCTGGCCGGCGGCGGCGTCGCCCAGGCTGCCCTGGATCCGGGCCTGGAGATCCTCGGCAAAGTGCTGTTCCCCGGCGCTCATGGGCGGCGGGAGATTCTCGTCGCTCCGGCCCGCGTCGCCGCTGCCCTCGCCGCCGTCCACGCCTTCCGGGAGGCTGTCCAGATTTTCCAGGAAATCCTTGGTGGTCTGCACCAGGGCGGCCATCTGGGCCCGGGCCGATTCGGAATCGCCCTCGGTGTCGATGGTGGCGTCCCCCTCGCTTTTGGAGCTGAAACAGCCGCCTTCCATAACGCCGGGCTGCCTGGCCCCGCCTTCGGTGAAGGCCGAGGGGAGGCCGCCGTTGAAGACCGCGTCATACATGGTCAGGTCGTTGAAATAGTCGGCCAGGGCCGCACGGCCGGCCTCCGAGGAAATGGCCAGGAGCCACATGACCAGGAAGAAGGCCATCATGGCGGTGACGAAGTCGGCATAGGCCACCTTCCAACTGCCGCCGTGGTGGCCGCCGTGCCCTTTTTTGATGATCTTTTTGATGACAGGCGGTTTTTTGTCGCCGCTCATGGCCGGCCCCCGCTCCTTGCCTTCCGGCTTACTTCTTGACCGTTTTCAGCAGTTCTTCCAGTTCTTCGTAGCCGGGGCGGCAATTGGTGGGGATGGCCCGCCGGGCGAATTCGATGGCCAGAATCGGCGGCATGCCCTTGGCAAAGGCGGCCAGCACCGACTTGGAGACTTTCAGGATGGTGTTGAAGTCGTTGGCCTGGTTCTCCAGGGCCTTGGCCATGGGGGCCATGTAGCCGTAACTCAGCAGCAGGCCCAGAAAGGTGCCGCAGAGGGCCGCGCCCACGCTGGCCCCCAGGACTTCCGGCGGCTCGCTCATCAGGCCCATGGTGGTGACGATGCCCAGAACCGCGGCCACGATGCCCAGGCCCGGCAGGGAGTCGGAAACGGTATTTAAGGCCGCCGGCACCAGGCCGCCGTGGTGCTCGTGAACGTCGGCGTCGATATCCATGAGGTTTTCAAACTCCTGGGGTTCGATGTTGCCGCTGACGAAGACCTTGAGGTTGTCGGCCAGGAAATCTTTCAGGTGGTGATTTTTGAGAATCGAGGGGTATTTGCCGAAAATGGCCGAACTGTCGGGGCGGTTGGCGTGTTCTTCCAGGGCCAGCATGCCTTCGCGGCGGGCGATGGACAAAAATTCAAACATCAGAAGCAGCACGTCGACATACTGCTCTTTTTTGTATTCCTTGCCGGTGAATATTTTGGGGATTTTGGAAAGCGTCTCTTTGATGAGGCTCATGGGGTTGGCCATCAGGAAGGCCCCCAGGGCCGCCCCGCAGATGATGATGACCTCGTTGGGCTGCCACAGGACGGCCAGGACGCCGTGATGCATGAGATAGCCGGCCAGGACGCAGCCGATAACCATCACAAATCCTACTGGGGGCATAGCACAACTCCAGGGTGACTTGGTTCGCCAAAGAAAAGCCGGGGCCCTCCCCGGCCGGGAAAAGGCCGCCCACAGGGCCTTGCCTTACTGATCGGCCAAAAGTCCGAATAAATAAAACCCGATTGCTGAAAAACGGATTTATTTGAGGTTGGCCCGGATATTTTCGGCCACAAAGGGCAGCCTGGTCAGGTCGGCCGGTTTTCCGGGCTTCAGGGGAATTTCCGACTTGTCCCGCCGGGGGATGAGGTGCAGGTGCCAGTGGCCGACGGCCTGCCCGGCGGCTTCGCCGTTGTTCTGGATGATGTTGAAAGCCTCCACCCCCAGGCCGCGCAGGGCCGCCTGGGAGAGTTTTTTGGCCAGCGGCAGGGCCCTGGCCAGCAGCGCGTCCGGCACCTGACCCAGCAACTCGTAATGGGCCCGGGAGACGATCAGGAAATGGCCTTCGGTCTGGGGGGCGATATCCATGAAGGCGATGAAGTCGTCGTCTTCGTAGACCCTGATCGAGGGGATGCGGCCGGCGGCGATCTGGCAGAAAATGCAGCCGGGAACCGCCGCCGGCCCCGTTTGCGCGTCTTTGCTCATAGTGTGGCCTCCGTCAAAAGCTGCCGTCATTATACACGCCCCGCCCGTCAAGATCAATGGGCCGGCTTTCAGGCCATCAATTCTCAAAGTAGGCCCGATTATAAAAATAGCCGGTCGACCCGGAGAGGGCGACGGAGCGGAGCGACCGGTTCGGTCGGCCAATCCATCCCCTGCCGGGCAAAAATCGCCCTTTTTGCCCGGCTGCGACCAGAGCACTTGAAGATGGAAAGCTACTTGAAAATTGCTGGCCGGGCAAACGCCCTGATGATTTTGGGGGGCGATTGTGTTATAATGGCCAGGCGTTAGGGAGGAAGACCGCTGAACCTATGACCCAGAAGAATAAAAACCGCTCGGACCGGCGCCGCGGCATTTATATTTTACCAAATATTTTCACGACCTTAAGTCTTTTTTTTGGCTTTTATTCTATTTTGGCTTCGGTCGGCGGGCGTTTTTACCACGCGGCCATTTATATTCTGGCTTCCGCGGTCTGCGACGGGCTGGACGGCACGGTGGCCCGGATGACCAACACCACCAGCCAATTCGGGGTGGAATATGATTCTCTGTGCGACCTGGTCTCCTTTGGGGCGGCGCCGGCCATCATGGGTTATTACTGGGCCCTGACCCCGGATTCGTTGGCGGCCCTGACCCCGTACCACAAGCTGGGGGCGGCGGTCTCCTTTGTTTTTCTGGCCTGCGGGGCCCTGAGGCTGGCCCGCTTCAACGTCTTTTCCGGGGTGCGCGACCCTGGTTTTTTCCAGGGCCTGCCCATCCCCGGCGGGGCCGGGGTGATGGCTGCGGCGGTTTTGTGGCACTACCGCCACCAGGGGCTGATCCTGGTCCCCAACGGCCCGGCCATTATGGCCCTGGTGCTGGTGCTGGCTTTCCTGATGGTCTCCAGCCTCGATTACGTCAGCCACAAGAACAAGCTGGTCTTCCGCAACCAAAGACCTTTCGAGACCCTGGTGGTCATGGTCTTCATTCTGGGTTTCGTCGTCTTTAAAATAAACAGCGCCCTGTTGCCCCTGGGCTTTCTCTACCTGGCCAGCGGCCCGGTGATTACCATGGTCCGGGCCGGAAGGCGCCGCCGCCTGGGCCAGGAAGGGACGGCGGAGACCCCGGCCGGCGCGGGGGAGACCGAAAAACGGGCCCCGACCTGATATCAACTTCCAATTGAGGCTGGTTTTGAACTTGATTTTGATCCTGATACTCACCTTGGCGATTGTTCTCGCGGCCCTGGAGTTAAGGCGGCGGGTCCGGAAGAAAGCCGCCCCGCGCGGCGGGGGCGAACGTTACCGGGCGGCCCGCGGCAATCTCAACCTGGCCCGTCCGGGCCGGACTTCCCGGCCGCAGCGCGGCCGGAACTCCCTGGCCGTTCCGGTTCTGCTGACGGTGGTTCTGCTGCTTCTGGGCCTGTGGCTGGCCGCCTCTTACCTTTTACCCGGCCGCCAGGCGCCGGTGGCCGCCCTGGACTCCCAGGCCGACGCCGCCCCGGCAGCGCCGACCCGCAGCCTGGCCGGTCGCCTTACCGGCGGCGACCCGCCGCCGGCCAACGGCCCTATAAGCCAGGCCGCCCAGGCCACGGTCGGCGGCCGACCGGATACGCCGCTGCTGCCCCCGCTGAATGAGGCCCCGGCCGGCCCCCTGGCCACGGCCGCGCAGGCCGGCCCCGGGCCCTCGGCCTCTCTGGACCAGTTGGGGCGCCGGTTGGAGGCCACTGAAAGTCAGGCCCCGGCGGCCGCCGGCCCCGGCCGGCCGGCCGGCCGGGCCCCGCCGGCCGCCCGGGCGCCGGCGGCC
>JAISFR010000023.1 GCA_031263565.1 Candidatus Adiutrix sp.
TCTCATCAGGCTCGGCGGCCGGGTTCCGTTCTTTCAGATCATCACTAACGGCCTTTTTTTTATCCATAATTTTAGACCCTTAATCAGGCTGAATATTTCGGGGGCTATTATAATCGATCCCGGCGGGAAAAGATAGCAAGCCCGTTTCGAAAAACCCCGCGCCGGTAATAACGAGCTGGCGAGCCAAAACGGTTACTTTTTTCGGGGCATTGTTGTACAATTGAGGGCCATCCGCGCCCGGCAGGCCGTCAGGATTTAAATGCGGATGGGGAGATCGCCATGCCTTCAATCCTGATAGTGATTCCGGCCCGCTACCATTCCACGCGGCTGCCGGGGAAACCCCTGATGAAAATCGCCGGCGTGGAAATGGTCGAAAGAGTGGCCGCCATAGCCGGACATGTCTGCCGGAACAATGACGACTGCCGTTATGTGGTGGCCACGGATCATGAACGGGTTCTGGATTTTTGCCGGGCCCGGGACCTGCCGGCCCTGATGACCCCGGAAAACTGCCGCAACGGCACTGAAAGATGCTGGGCGGCGCTGTCCGGCCTTCAGCGGCGACCGGAGATCATCATCAACCTCCAGGGCGACAACCCCCGCTGCCCGCCCCCGGTCATCCAGGCCCTGATCAACGCCTTTGAAGATCCCCGGGTCGATCTCTGCAGCCCCTATGTGCAGCTTGACTGGGCTGGCTATGAAACCCTGATGAAAAACAAAGAGAGCACCCCCTATTCCGGCACCACGGTGCTGATCGACCGGGAGGGCTTTGCCCTGGCCTTTTCCAAGGCGGTCATTCCGGCCATCCGCAAGGTGGAGCGGGCCAGGGAAAAAAGCCCGCTTCTGAGCCCCGTGCGCCGGCATATCGGCTTATACGCCTATAGCTATTCAGCCCTCCGCGCCTATATGAACCTGGCCGAAGCCCGCTACGAACCGGATTACCTCGAAGGCCTCGAACAGATGCGCTTTTTGGAGAACCAGATGAGAATCAAGATGCTGCCGGTGGAATACCGGGGCGGCGAATCCCTCGGCGGGGTGGATTCCCCGGAAGACGTGGCCCGGCTGGAAGAAGTCATCGCCGGGTTCGGCGAATTCTTTCCAGGCTGAACCCGGCATGCTGCGGCCCCTGGTCTCCAGCATCGTCGATCCCGGGCGAAACCACCTGGAGGCCGATTTCGTTTCGCTTTTGTCTTCTTTCCTGCCCGAGCCCGCCCAGGCGGCGGAACTCCTGGCCTGGTCGGAAGCGCTCCTGGAGAGCCCCGGAAAAAAAACGGCCCTTTCAGATTCGGCCCCCGGCCCGGAACTCGTCAATATCTGCGGCCTGCCGGCTTCCGGAAAAAGCCGCCAGGTTCAAAGGCTGGCTGTTTCACGGCCCGATCACTTTCTTTTGTCCTTCGACAGCCTGATGGAGCAAATGCCCGGCTATCAGGCCGATTACCGGAAAAATCCGGCGGCGGCTTTCAAGCGCTGGGAAAGGCCGGCCCGCGTTCTGGGTTATCGGCTTTTAACGCTGGCCGTTGAAAGAAAAAGATCCCTTATTTTCGAGCACGGCAATTCGCCGCCGCAGCATGTGGCTGTCTATCAGATAATGCGATATGTGTACGGCTACAAAATAATAATCCAGTTCATCAATTCGCCGCCGGAACTGGTCGGGCCGCGTCTGCCCCGGCGGAGGCGCTATCTGCCGCCCGCCCGGGTCGCCGAACGCTGGGCCGCGTTGGAAAAACTGCTGCCGGCCTACCGGGCGCTGGCCGATGAATTTACGGAAATCGAAGGGTGGAAGGAATGAAGCATTTAATATTCGCCAGACACGGCAACACTTTCCGGCCGGGGGAAACGGCCCGCCGGGTCGGCCGCCGAACCGATCCGCCCCTGGTGGAGACGGAGCGCGGCCTTTCGGCCGGAGCGCGGCTTCTGGCCAAAGGCCTTAAGCCGGACCGGATCTATGCCGCGCCCTTGCAAAGAACCCGGCAGACCGCCGCCCTGATTCTGCGGAAAATGTCGCTCGATTTGGAGATTCAGGAGTCGGAAGTCTTTTCCGAAATAGATTACGGCGAAGATGAAAACAAGAGCGAGGATCAGGTCATCGAACGCCTGGGCCGCGCCGCCCTGGCCGGGGAAGGCCGGCTGGCCGGGGCCGGCCCGGAAGATATAATTCTCAGGGGCCAAAAGGCCGTGGAACTGTGGAATTCCAAGGCTGTGCCGCCGCCGGGCTGGCCGGTGGACCCGGAAAAGATCATCGGCGATCTGCGGCATTTCGCCGACGGCGTGAATGAGGGGGAAACCGTGCTGGCGGTTTCTTCCAACGGCATCATCAGGTTCACGCCCCATATCCTGCGGCCCGGCGATTGCCGGGCCTTTACGGCCGCCCACAATTTGAAGGTCGCGACCGGGGGCCTGTGCATTTTTAAATACGAAAACGGCTCCTGGAGCGTCACCGACTGGAATATAAAGCCCTGAGGCCGGTCAATAGGCCGCCAGCGACCAGTACCAGTCCAGAAAAGCCGGCCCGAAGAAGAGATAGAGGAAGGCCCCCAGCACCAGGAAAGGCCCGAAAGGCAGGGGTTTCATGGCCCAGCCCCCTTCGGGGCGCCGGCCCCGGGCCAGGATAATCATGACGGCCACGCTGAAAAGGCCGATCAGGGTGGACCAGAGAATGACCAGGGGCACCGCCCGCCAGCCCAGCCAGGCCCCGATCATGGCCAGGAGCGGGGGGTCGCCGTCGCCCAGGCCCACGTGTCCGCGGACCAGCTTGTAGCCCACGGAGACCGCGGTCAGGACCAGCCAGCCCAGCACCATGCCGGCCGCCGAGCCGGCCAGCGAGGCGGCCCGGGGGCCGAACTGGGGATCGACGGCGGCCCAGAGCCAGGGGCCGGCCAGGTCCAGGGACGGGTAGAGGGCCGCCCCCAGCAGCCCCAGAGCCGTGGTCGGGTACATCAGATGCACCGGAATGATCATCAGTTCCAGGTCGATCAGGGCGATGGCCACCAGGCAGAGGAGGAAATAAAAATAGAGGAGAAAGGAAACCGACGGTCCGAAACAGTGGAAGACATAAAGGGCCAGAAGCCCGGAAAGCAGTTCCACCAGAGGATAGCGGCAGGAAATCGGTTTGCGGCAGCTGCGGCAGCGGGCGCCCAGAAGCAGCCAGCTTAAGAGCGGAATATTGTCGTGCCAGCGGATGGGCTGGCCGCAAACGGGGCAGAAGGATCGTTCCGGCTTTTTGACGCTCAGGCCGTCCCGGGGCAGGCGGTAGATGACCACGTTGAGAAAGCTGCCCACCGAGAGCCCGAAAATCAGCACCAGAAAATAGACGGCCCAAGACGCCGCGCTGGCATATTCCATTTATGTCGTCCCCCCGGCCGATCAGGCTCTGTCGATAAATAACCTATCCATCGCTAGGGAAACATTTTCTCCAGCTTTTCCTGGAGGGTGTCGGCGGTGAAAGGCTTGACCACATAGTTGGAAACCTTGGCCTTGACCGCTTCGATGATGTTTTCCTGCTGGGCTTCGGCGGTGACCATGAGAAAGGGAATATCTTTAAGATGGTCGGAAGAGCGGACGTGGCGCAGAAGCTCAATGCCGGTCATGTTGGGCATGTTCCAGTCGCTGATGATGATGTCGAACTTTTCAATCTCCAGAAGGGCGGCCGCCTTCTCGCCGTCCTCGGCTTCGGAGATGTTGCTGAAGCCCAACTGGCGCAGAATGTTTTTGACAATGCGTCTCATGGTGGAAAAATCATCCACCACCAAAATTTTCATGTTTTTGTCGTAACCCATGGCTCATTTCTCCAGGCTGAACTTTTTCGCGGCAAGCAGGGCCGCGGTCCGGCGGCGGCGATTGCCGGTCTTATCGAAGTTCCGGGAATTCTACCAAAAAGCGCCCCATATATCAAGAATGCCGGCTTTTCGCCAAGGGGTCGCCAATAACAACCCCTGATTGCGTTCAGGGCCCCGTCCGCCTTCGTCACCTGCCCCTGACCAGCCTGTAGTCGGCCGCGTATTCCGAAGCCTTGTACAGATCCCGCCGGCCTTGGCTCACCGCCTGGATCAGGTCCGGACAGGCCGGGCTTTCAGCCGCGCTTTCCAGGGCGATCCGTTCGTTCAGGACCTCTCTGATATCCGGGCTGAGGCCCCCCGTTTGCCTGATGACCAGGATGACCGTGTTCAAGGTGGCGCCGTTGCGGCTGCCGAAGCCGGCCCCGGCTTTGTCGGCCTCCGGGTGCCGGGCTTTGCAGATGTTCAGGCGGTTCAGGGTGACGTTGTATTCTTTAAAAAGACGCAGGGCGGCCTTTTTTTTAGCCAGGGCCGGGCTGTCGCCAGTTTCGGTTTCCAGGTAAAAAGGCGGTTTTTCCAGAGCCTTATCCAGGCCGGGCGCCGCTTCCACGCTTTCCGGCGAGGCGGCCGGGAGCGCGGCCGCACCCAAGCTCAGGCCAATCCCCAGAGAAAGAGCCAAAAAAAGCTTTTTCACGCCAAACCCCCTTCCGAGCTTTCAGAACTTTTTCCTTTCCTCCGGCCCGAATCCGGGCCGGCCCGGAAACATTATCCCACATTTCAGGAAAAGCGAAAAGGGCGAGACTTCAGCCAGCCTCGCCCCGGGCGCCGATCAAGTTGGCCGCCCCGCTTTTATTGCTTGAAGCGCATTTCATATCTGTCGCTCTGGCCCAGAGCCGGGGAAAGCTCCTTGAGCTCCCGGTCGAAATCGTCCAAAGTGGTGAAGGAGCGATAGACGCTGGCAAAGCGGACATAGGCCACCGGGTCGATCTCCCTGAGAAAGTCGATGACCTTTTCGCCGACTTCCCGGGCCGGAATTTCCTTGAGGTTGACCTCCTGGAACTGGCGCTCCAGCTTCTCGATAAAGGCGTCCACCAGTTCTACCGAGACCGGGCGCTTTTCGGTGGCCTTTAAAATGCCGCTGCGCACCTTGTCGCGGTTGAAGGCCTCGCGGCGGCCGTCTTTCTTGATCAAAAGGGGAATCTGTTCCTCCACCTTCTCATAGGTGGTGAAGCGACGCTCGCACTTGAAGCACTCGCGGCGGCGGCGGATGGACAAAGCGTCCTTGCCCAGACGGGAATCGATGACCTTGTTGTTCAAATCTCCGCAAAAGGGACATTTCATGATAGAGACAGCCTCCTTGTTTTCAGGAACGCTCCGCCGGGGAGCCCTGGTTTGATCATAAATCGCTGACGCTTTTCCGAGGCCGCCGGCCGCCTGGCGAAGCCTCAAAGGCGCCTCTTCCCTCAAGGCGGGCCGGAGGAAGAGGCCCCGGCCCCGGCCGCGTTCCAAAAAACGCTCCAGATCTTGGGAGGGGCTTTTGGAAAAGCCCCGGATTTTGTGTCGCGCCGCCCTTTTCAGGGTAAAAAACGGTCAATTATGACCGTTAATTAATATGATATAAAACAGAATAGAGATCATCTGTCTGATAGTTATAATAAATTATATGATAATTTGCAATAAGTATTTTTAATTTTTTATTAAATTGCCTCTTAATATTATATTTATATAATAATTTCAGGATGATAAAAAAATGCCGGCCGCCCGCCCTGAACAGCCGAACCTGAAGCGTAAACGGCCGGGATCCGGCGCGGCGCGTAAGGGACGGCCCCGGAAGGCTTTTGGCTTAATTGCTTTATTTTATTTAACTTATACTTCCAGGGCCGTCTTTCCGGCCTTCTTTCGGCCGGCGGCCGCGATTTTTTGAGATTACTTAATGGAAAATTTACGGGGAATGTGGTATATAGAGCGTGGAAATAAATCTGACCGAAAATAGTCCCCGCCGGGCTTGATATTTAGCGACCTAACTCAATGAATGCTGGAGGAAACATGAAAGATTTGAATTTCAAAATTGTCGGGCCGGCCCTGGCCCTGGCCCTGGCCCTGGCCCTGCCGGCCGCCCCCGTCCAGGCCCAGGGGCAGTTTCCCATTGCCGTGGTTGATTTGGGCCGGGTCTTCAGGGAGTCCAATTCCGGCAAAAAAGTGGACAGCACCCTGAAAAGCGAAAGCGGCAAAGTCGATAAATCCCTGCAGGCCGAGGACGACAAGCTGAAAAAGGAATACGAGAACCTGGTCAATGAGGCCAAGAGCGGCAACAGCACCCAGGACGCCCTGGAGAAAAAGGAAAAGGCCCTGCAGGCCAAAATACAGTCTTTTCAGGAAAAGCGGGCCAAATCTTTCGAAGAGTTGAACAGCAAGACCGAAAACACGGTCAAGCCGCTGCAGACCAAGACCGAGCAGGCTATCGAGCAGATCGCCAAAAGCAAGGGTTATGTGGTGGTCCTCAATTCCGCCGGCGTGGTTTACGCTCCCAACTCCATTGACATCACCAATGAAGTTATCGCCGCCGTCGATAAATAAGCCGATGGTCCAAGTCTCCTGAGCCCTGAGGCCGCCGGCCCACAGACCTTGCCCGCCTGGGCGCCGCTTGACGAGGACGGCCCGGCCCACCGACCAGTTGGGATCGGTTCATAAATAACTTGTACATTCTCCTGGCTGCGTTGTTCTCGTTTTGGCCGCTAACAATCCGGCCAAAACGAGAACGCCTGGCCAGAAAAACGTACAAATTGTTTCTGAACTGATCCTTGGATCAGGTGAGCCGGGTCTTCTCATTTCAGGGAAGCTCCGGAAATGGAATTTTTGGAGATCCCCCCGAGGTGATCTTATGCTCCCGCTTCAGACCCCGCGGACTTTGGGAAGCCTGGCCGGCCTGGCCGAAGCCCGGCTTAAGGAGCGTCTCGGGCTTCTGGGCTGGTCCCCGGAAGCCGAAAGCCCCCCGCTGGCGCTGACCGGCCCGGCCGACACCGAGATTAAGGCCCTGGCCGCCGTTGACGAGGCCGGGCCGGGCGTACTGACCTTTGCCGTCAGCGCCGACTTTCTGAATAGAGCCCGGGAGGCCTCCGCCGCGGCCGTGATCGTCCCCCCCGGGCTGATCGAGGCCGGCCGGGAGGCGCCGCCGGCCCTGCTTTTTCCCGAGCCGCGTCTGATTTTCGCCGTGCTCCTGGACATTCTGGGGGCTTATCGGCGGCCCCGGCCCACGGCCGGGGAGGCGATTTTTATCGAGCGGGGCAGCGTCATCCTGGGCCGGGAGACGATGGTCGCCGCCGGGGCCTGTATCGGCCGCGGGGTAAAAATCGGCGACCGCACGGTCGTCGGCCCCGGCGCGGTTCTGGAAGACGGGGTGGAGATCGGCCGGGACTGCCTGATCCATCCCCGGGCGGTTCTGCGCTGGGGGGTCAGGGTCGGGCATGGCTGCCAGATACACTCCGGGGCGGTCATCGGCGAAGACGGCTTCGGCTACAGCCAGTGCCCCGATCCGCTTTCCGGCCGCCTGATCCACTATAAAAACGAGCATCTGGGCGGAGTGGTCCTGGAAGACGACGTCGAGGTCGGGGCCAACGCCTGTATCGACCGGGGGCTGGTGGCGGATACGGTCATCGGGCGCGGCAGCAAAATAGACAACCTGGTTCAGATCGGGCACAACTGCCGGCTGGGCCGCGACTGCCTGGTGGTTTCCCAGGTGGGCGTCGGCGGGCACAGCCAGATCGGCGACCGCGTCTTCCTCCTGGGCCAGGCGGGCCTGGGCCCCGGGGTGACTGTCGGCCAGGACGCCGTCCTCAGCGCCCAGAGCGGCCTGGGCAGCGGGCGTCTGCCCGCCGGGCGCCGACTCTGGAGCGGCACCCCGGCCAAAGCCCATGAAGAAAATTACCGCCTGCAGGCCCTCGGCGCCAGCCAGTTGCCCAAAGCCCGGAAATTTTTCCAGTTGCTGAAAAAGAGCCTCACTTTTGACGAGCTCCGCAGCGCCTTTCTGGCCCCGGAGCCCGGGAAAAAAGATTTTTCAGAGGATAAAAAATGAGCCCCTGCCAATATGACATCTCCACCATTCTGTCGGTCATGCCCCATCGTTATCCCTTTCTGCTGCTGGACCGCGTCACCAGCCTGGAGCCTTGGGTTTCCATTTCGGCCTATAAAAATGTGACTTTCAACGAGCCTCACTTTCAGGGCCATTTTCCGGCCAGGCCGGTCATGCCCGGAGTGCTGATCGTGGAAGCCATGGGCCAGGCCGCGGCCGCGTTCATCGCCCTGTCGCAGAAACAGGCGCCCGGCCGGACGCCCGACGGCCTCCAACTGCCGGAACTGGAGGGCCGGGTGGCTTTCTTCGCCGCTTTCGACAAGGTCAAATTCCGCCGTCAGGTCATCCCCGGCGACCGCCTGGATATGGAAGTCAGGCTGGTCCGCCTCGGCTCCCGCATCTGGAAGGTGAGCGCCTCGGCCACGGTCGACGGCCAGAAGGCGGCCGAAGCCGAGATGACGGCCGCCCTGTCTTAATCGAGAGATCCATATGTCCATACATCCTACCGCCATTATCGATTCCAGCGCCGAGATAGACGCCAGCGCCTCTGTCGGACCTTACGCCCTGATCGGCCCCCGGGTGACCGTCGGCCCGGAAGTCGAGATCATGGGCCACGCCTTTATTGACAAGGATACCAGCATCGGCCAGGGCAGCCGCATTTTCCCCTTCGCCTCAGTCGGGGCCGACCCCCAGGATCTCAAGTATCAGGGCGAGCGGACCCGCCTGGTCATCGGCCGCAACGTGACCATCCGCGAATCCAGCACCGTTCACCGGGGCACCGGGCACGGCGGCGGCCTGACCGAAATCGGCGACGGCGGCCTGATCATGGCCACGGTTCACGTGGCCCACGACTGCCGCCTGGGGGCCGGGGTGATTTTATCCAGTTACGCGGTCCTGGCCGGGCATGTGACCGTGGGCGAGGGGGCCATCATCGGCGGCCTGTCGGCCATTCACCAGTTCTGCCGCATCGGCCGCCACGCTTTTCTGGGCGGGGGCTCCGGGGTGACCAAGGATATGCCGCCCTACATGGCCGGGGCCGGCGGCCGGTCCCGGGAGGTGGTCCTCTCCGGGCCCAACGTGGTCGGCCTGCGCCGCCGGGCGGTGCCCCCGGAAACGGTCAACGCCCTGAAAGAGGTTTTCGGCATCATCTGCCGCAACCACCGGCCCCTGGCCGAGGTGCTGGCCGAAGCCGAGGCCGCCTGCGCCCAGGTGCCGGAGGCCAGGGCGGTCATTGATTTTTATCAGAGCTCCGAACGCGGGGTCTACCGGTGAGGGCCGGCCGGGCCATCGGCCTGATCGCCGGCAACCGGGATCTGCCGCTCCTGGTCGCCGCCAAGGCCCGCGACCTGGGCCTGCCCTTGGCGGCGGCGGGCATCGAGGGCGAGGCCGACCCGGCCCTGGCCACCCTGGCCCACCGTTTCCGAACCGTCAAGCTGGGGCAGATGCGGGCTCTCGTGGATTTCTTTCTGGAAGCCGGGGTCCGGGACCTGATGATGATCGGGGGCATCGACCGGGAAACCATCATTCTCAACTATGAGCCCGACGAGATGTTCCTGGCCCTGCTGGAGGGGCTGGACGATTTCCAAACCGACAGGATCCTCAGGGCGGTGGCCGGGAAGCTTGAGGAAAACGGCCTGGCCCTGCACGCGGTGACCGAGCTTCTGCCGGAACTTCTGACCCCCCCGGGCCTTCTGACCCGCAAGGCGCCCGGCCCGGAACTGACGGCCGATCTCCAGTTGGCCTGGCGCATCGCCAAGGAACTGGGCCGCCTGGATGTGGGGCAGACCGCCGTGGTCAGCGACCGCATCACCCTGGCCGCCGAAGCGGCCGAAGGCACCGACGACTGCGTCCGCCGGGGCGCGGCCCTGGCCGGCAAACCCTGCGCCGTGGCCAAGGTGGTCAAGCCCATGCAGGATCTGCGCCTGGACCCCCCGGTCATCGGGCCGGCCACCGTCGAGGTCATGGCCGAAGCCGGGGTCGGCGCCCTGGTCGTGGACGCCCGGCACATTTTGATTCTGGACCGGGAACGGACCATCGAACTGGCCGAAAAGGCCGGTCTGGCCATCGTGGCCTGGACGGATGAAAATCAGCACCGGCCGGCCTGACGGCCAATAAAAGGTGATCGAAAAACAGCATGAATTCCGAGGAAGGACATAAGCCCGCGGCGCCCCGGGAGGCGCGCCCGCCGAAGATCATGATCTCGGCCGGGGAGAGTTCCGGTGAAATCCACGGGGCCGCCCTGATCAAAGCCGCCCGGGACCGGGGGCTGGACTGGACTTTTCTCGGTCTGGGGGGCGACCGCATGGCCGCCGCCGGGGCCCGGCTTCTGGCCCACATCAACGACACCGCGGTGATGGGCCTTTCCGAAGTGATCGGCGCGCTGCCCGGAATACTGGCCATCCGGGCCTCACTGAAGCGCAGCCTGGAACTGGACCGCCCTTCGGCCCTGGTGCTGATCGACGCCCCGGATTTCAACCTGCCCCTGGCCCGGCACGCGCACGGCCTGGGCATTCCGGTCATTTATTACATCTGCCCCCAGGTCTGGGCCTGGCGGGAGAGCCGCCTGAAATTACTGGCCCGCTATACCGATCGGCGGGCCCTTTTGTTTGATTTCGAGAAACGGTTCTATGAAGAGCGCGGCCTGAGCGCCGACTGGGTGGGGCACCCCATTGCCGACGAACTGCCCCCTTTCAGTCCGCGGGACCAGGTCAAGGCCGAACTGGGTTTCGACCCGGCCCGCCGCCTCCTGACCCTGATGCCCGGCAGCCGCCGCCAAGTGGTCAAGCGGCTGGCCCCGATCTTTTTTCAGGCCGCGGACCAGCTTCTGGATCAGGACCCGCAGTTGAACCTCCTTCTGCCCCGGGCCGATTCCATCAGCCAGGACTTTTTGGACGGCTTTCTGCGGGAGGCCCCGGCCCGGGTCCGGGCGGGCCTTACGGTCGTCAGTTCCCGGTCGCCCCAGGCCCTGGCCGCGGCCGACCTGGCCATCGTGGCCAGCGGCACCTCCAGCGTGGAAGCCGCCTTTCTGGGGACGCCCATGCTGGTGGCCTACCGGGTCAGCGCCCTGTCCTGGCGGCTGGGCCGCCTGCTGATCGGCGTGCCCTACGTCAGCATCGCCAACCTGGTGGCCGGCCGGGAAATAGTGCCGGAACTCCTGCAGGAGCGGGCCACGGCCGAAAACCTGGCCGAGGCGGCCTGGCCCCTGCTGGCCGGCGGCCCGGCCCGGGCCGGAATGGCCGACGCGCTGAAACGGGTCCGGGCCCGCCTGGGCGGCCCCGGGGCCTCCGGCCGGGTGGTGGACATCATCGCCGAGGAACTCCGTCCGGGAGGGCCGGGACGATGATCGTGGAATTTCTGGAAGGCCGGGATTTCATGACCGCCTGGGTGCTGAACCAGGCCCCCCGCCGTCTGTCGGTTCTGGGCCTGAACGGCCGGGAAATGACCGTCGCCCAGAACCGGGTGCTCAATTCCCTGGAACTGCCCGACCCCGGGGACAAGGCCGGCCGCCTGGAACTCCTGCGGGCCGCCGATGCCGCCCGCCGGGCCCTGGCCGCCGAGGTGAAGCTCGATGAGCTGTGGGAAATCCTGGAAGGGGAAGGCCAGGTCTTTCCCTTTGAGGTCCTGGCCGCCCTCTACTACGGGGCCGGGGCCCGGGCCGATGAAAGCTCGGCCCTGGCCCGGGCGGTCTTCGCCGACGGCCTGAAGTTCCGGTTCAGCCCCGAAGGCGCCCGGCGCCACAGTTCGGAAGAGCTGGAGAGGCTGACGGAAAAGCGGCGCCGGGCCGAAGAGGCCGAGCGGACCGAAGCGGCCATGGCCGACTGGCTGAGAGCCTCGGCCGCCGCCGGCGGACCGGCCCCCGAACCCCCGGAAGGGGCCCGGGCCCGGGAACTGCTGCTGGACCTGGCCCTCTGGGGAGAAAAGGCCGCCCGGCGGCCGGAGGCCAAAAAGATCCTGGAGCGGGCCGGACTGGCGCCGGACGAGCAGGGGGCCCGGGCCGCCCTGGTCGACCTCGGCGAATTCAGCCGGCACGAAAACCTGGAACTCAAGCGCCTGGGCCTTCCCCTGCTTTTCGCCCCGGAGACGGTTCGGGCGGCGGCCGAACTCTCGGCTTCGCCCCCGGCCCGGCGCGGCGGCGGTCGCCTGGACCTGACCGCCCTGCCCACCATGACCATCGATTCCAACGGGGCCCGGGATCTCGACGACGCCCTGTCCATCAAGTCCCTGGCCGGGGGGCGCTGGCAGGCGGGCATTCACATCACCGACGTGGCCGCCCTCATCGAGGCCGATTCCCCGCTGGATCTGGAGGCCCGGGCCCGGGCCAGCTCCATTTACCTGCCCGAAGGCAAATACCCCATGCTCCCGGCCGAACTGTCCGAAGGCCTCGTCAGCCTGACCCCGGGCGACGTCAAACCGGCCCTGAGCATTCTGGCCGTGCTGGAAAAAGACGGGCAGGTCAGCGACTATTCGGTCCACAGCAGCCTGATCCGGGTCGACCGGCAGCTCTCTTTTTCCGAGGCCGATCAGAACCTCGATGAGGATTCCGACCTGGTCGACCTCTGGGATCTGGCCCAGGCCCTCATCGCCCGGCGGAAGGCCCAGGGCGGGGTCAACCTCAATATCCCCAAACTCAACGTCTATTTCCAGCCCGACGGCAACCTGGTCGCCGGCCTGACCCAGTGGGACACCCCGGCCAAGACCATAGTCAGCGAACTGATGATTCTGGCCAACTATCTGGCCGCCGATTATCTGCATAAAAACGCCTGGCCCTGCCCCTATCGCTTTCAGGAAAAAGCCCGGGAACCGGACCCGGCCGAGGCCGCCGTGACGCGGAGCGGGGCCGACCTGGAACTGGCCGCCAATCTGGCCGCCCGCCGCCGCACCGGCCGTTCGGGCCTCAGTTTCGTGCCGGCCGCCCACCACGGCCTGGGGCTGCCGGTCTACACCGCCTTTACCGCGCCCATGCGCCGCTATGTGGATCTTCTGGTGGCCCGCCAACTGCGGTCCCTGATCGAGGGCGGCCCCCCGGCCATGGACCGTCAGCAGTTTCTGCGCCTGGCCGTACCGGCCCATGAATTGGCCCAGCGCATCCAGAAGATGCAGAACAGCCGCCAGCGCTACTGGCTCGGGCAATATCTGGCCGAGAGGACCGGCCAGACTTTTTCGGCCCTGGTCTTCGAGCAGCGGGAGCGTCACCTGCGGGTCTGCCTGACCGACTACATGCTCGAGATCGACCTGTTCCTGCCCCGGGGCGACGGCGGCCGGCCGCCGGCTCTCTTCGGGCAGCGCCTTTCGGTCAAATTGCTTTCTCTGCCCCCCGGTCCAGGGGAAACCCCGCGTTTTGAGGTGCTGTCATGAGCGTCGTCACCGAAGTTCCCCCGGTCAAACCCTTTGCGGCTGTTTTCGCCGGCGATCGCAGCCGGCTGGTGGAAGGGCTGAGGGGCCTTAACGCCATCTTCGGCCAGGACCCGGACATCCTCAGCCCGGAATTCCCGGTCGTCGAGACCGCCTACTATGAAGAGGAAATGGGGCCGGGGCTGAGCAAGGTCTACGCCTCCTGGCCGACCCTGATTTCCCCGGAAAACCTGGCGGACGTCAAGCTCAGGGCCATGGCCTGGGAACAGCGCAATTCCCCCGGCGGCCGGCGCCTGGCCAATCTGGACCCCGGCTATATTTTCAGCGGCGGGCTGGTGCTGTCCACCGGCAAGTTCCGGGGGCACCGGCTGCCTCTGGGCCAGGGCCTGTGGGGGGAATTGACCCTCAATTTCCACCAGGGCCAGTTCATGCCCTTTCCCTGGACCTACCTTGACTACCAGCGCCCCGACGTCCAGGTCTGGCTGATGATGATGCGCCAGGCCTATATGGCGGCCCTGAAGGAAAACAACCGCTGAAAAGCCGCCGCTGAATTCGGCGGCCAGCCCCGGGAGGATATCCAATGATCAGAAGCATGACCGGCTTTGGCTCGGCCGCCGGCGAATTCGCCGGCCGGGCCGTCAGCGTGGAAGTCAAGAGCGTCAACAACCGCTTCCGGGAAGTGGTCGCCAGGATGCCCAAAATCTGCGCGCCCCTGGAGGAGGCCGTCAAAAAGCTGGTGGCCGCCCGGGTGGAGCGGGGCCGGGTGGATCTCTGGGTGCAGCTCGACGACCGGGAACTGAAGAAAAAAGCCCTGAAAGTGGATTATGAATTCGCCGGGGAAGTGTGGGCGCTCCTCAGCCAGCTCCAGGAACGCCTGAATCTCGGCGGCGCCCCGACCCTGGACCAGGTTCTGAGCCTGGGCGTGGTCGGGCCGGAGGAGGACAACCCGGACCTGGAAGAACTCTGGGCGGCCCTCAAGCCTCTGGTGAACGAGGCCCTGGACGGCCTCACGGCCATGCGGGAGGCCGAGGGCCTCAACCTGGCCGACGACCTGGAAAAACGCCTCTCTAAATTGACCGCCGCCAACCGCCAGGTGGAGGAACTGGCCTCCAGCGCCCCGGACGTTTTACTGGAAAAACTTCAGAACCGTCTCTCGGAATTGGGGGCCGGGGTCAAGGTGGACCAGAGCCGCCTGGCCCAGGAAGCGGCCCTTCTGGCCGACCGGGCGGACATCACCGAAGAGGTGGTCCGCCTGGCCAGCCACCTGAGCCGCTTTGCCGACATCATCGCCGGGGAGGAGGCCTCCGGCCGCCGCCTGGATTTTCTGCTCCAGGAAATGGGCCGGGAGGTCAACACCATGGGTTCCAAGTCCCAGGACCTGGAAGTGACCGGCCTGGTGCTGGACATGAAGGCCGAATTGGAAAAACTCCGCGAGCAGGTCCAGAACATAGAATGAACGGTCCCGGCGGAATGATGTTTTTGCTTTTTAACCGCATGATTTGCTTATTTTAAAAGATTCCATTATGATTAAACTCGCAAACGCCGGTTTCGGGAACATGGTTTCCATCGACAAGGTGGTGGCCGTCATCTCCCCCAATTCGGCGCCGGCCAAAAGACTGAAAGACGAAGCCCGGGACGGCGGCCGCCTGGTGGACATCACCCAGGGCCGGCGGACCCGCTCGATCATCCTGACCGTGGCCAACCAGATCATCCTCAGCGCGGTGCAGGTGGAAACCCTGGCCGCCCGTTTCCAGCAGGAGGCCGAGCGGCCGGCGGAGGCCCGGGATCTGGTCAAGGTTCTGGATAAAGTTTGAACCCGCAAAGCCAGCCCCGGGGCGCCTGAAGACGGCCGTCGGCCGCCGCGGGCCGTCCCCTTAAAATGCCGATAGTTTTATGGACTTACCGAAAGATATAAAAAGCGGCCGCCTTTTCGTTCTCAGCGCGCCCTCCGGCAGCGGCAAATCCACGCTCAAAGATCTGGCCCTCCAACGTCTGCCGGAACTGGTCTATTCCGTTTCCTACACCACCCGCCGGCCCCGCCCCGGGGAGATCGACGGCCGGGATTACAACTTCATTTCCGAAGAGCGTTTCCAGGCCATGGTCGACGGCCGGGATTTTCTGGAGTGGGCCGGGCTTTTCGGCCGCCATTACGGCACCGGCCGGGCCTGGGTCCTGGAGCGTCTGAGGCAGGGGCGGGATGTGCTGGCCGACCTGGACGTGACCGGGGCGGCCTCGGTGCGCCGGCTGATGCCCGGGGCCACTTTGATTTTCATGGCCCCCCCCACGGTCGGGGAACTGCGGCGGCGCCTGAGTTCCAGGCGCACCGAGTCAGCCGAAGAGGCCGGCCGCCGCCTGACGCAGGCCCGCGAGGAGATAGCCCGGCGCCGCATCTACGATTATCTGCTGATAAACGACCGCTTGGACGATTCCCTGGAACAGCTGGTGGCGATCATCAAATTCGGCCGGGGCCGGCCCATGGCCGAAATGGAAAATTTCTGGCCGGCCTTTTTCGCCGATCAGGATCAGCCCCGGTGAGCGGCCCGGCCCGGGAAGGACGTCCGGAGCGGGACGATTTCCCCTCCCCGCCGGAGGGCGGCCCGGATCTGGTGGCCGGCCCCAACGCGGTGCTGGCCGCCCTCAAAAGCCGCCCCGGGGCCTGCCGCGCCCTGATGCTGGCCGAGGGCCGGCGCCTGAACGCCGCCCTGGAGGAAATACTGGCCCTGGCCCGCGGCCTGGGCCTGCCCGTCAAACGTTTTCCCCGCCGCTACCTGGACCGCCTCTACGACCGGGACAGGCACCAGGGCCTCCTGGCCGTCTTCGACGCCCGGGTCTACGTCAACTTCGAGGACTTCGCCGAAAAATTACCGGCTCAGGGCCCGGCCCTGCTTCTGGTTCTCGACCGGGTGGAGGACCCCGGCAACCTGGGGGCCCTGATGCGCAGCGCCCTGGTTTTCGGCGCGGCCGGGGTCATCACCCCCCGGGAACGCAGCGCCCCCCTGACCCCGGCCGCCCTGCGGGCCGCCGCCGGCGCGGCCGACCACCTGCCCCTGGCGCGGGCCGTCAACCTGCGCCGGGCCCTGGAAAGCCTGCAAAAGATGGGCTTCTGGATCCTCGGGGCCGAGGGCCGGGGCGGCCGGTCGCTCTTCGATTTTACCTTCCCCCCGCGAAGCGCCCTGGTGCTGGGCTCCGAAGGGCGCGGCCTGAGCCCGCTGATCAAAAAAACCTGCGACGCCCTGCTCGAAATCCCCCAGCAGAACCAACTGGTCTCCTCCCTGAACGTCTCGGCCGCCGGGGCTGTTTTGCTCGCCGAATATTTCAGGCAGCTGTCCGCCGGCCAGCGGCAAAAACGCCGGGCGCCCTTCCCGCGGCCGGGCCCCTAAGCCGGGAAACGTCAACTTATTGTTTTTCGGAGCCGCCGCCAAAAATCCGTTTCAAGCGGCCGAAAAAACCAGCCTGGCCGCAGCTCTCCCGGCCGACGCCTTCCGGCCCGGACTCGTCTTTTTCAATCTTTTCCCCGTTCCTGTTCCGCTGGGTCGGCCGGAGATAAAAGGGCCGCACTTTCTCCAGAAAATAACGGCTCAGCCCCTCTTCTCCGGGCCTGACCGTGGCGAAGTCGACGGGCTGGCCATCGGCGCCGTACTGTTCGACCAGTTCGGCGGCCCCCCGGAACATTTCGGTCAGTTCGCCCTCCCCTTCAAAACCGATGACCAGAATCGGCCGGGCCTCCGCCGTCTCTTCCCGCATGGCGGTCAGGTAGGCGGCCTTGACTTGCCGGTGGGCCGGCAGAAAGTCCAGGAGGGCGCCGACCAGTTCCTGCGGATAGACTTCCGGCGGGCCCAGGGAGACCTGGCCGCCGGGCTTGAAATGGCGGGGCTCGAAGGGTTCCGGCCGGGCCGTGCCCAGGATGAATTCGATTTCTTCGCGGGTAAAGAATTTATGCGGCTCAAAGCCGGGGTTCAGCACCAGGGGCACGTCCATGCCGGCGGCCATGCTCAAAAAGGCCAGGGCCGGGAAAGACAGATAAGTGTCGTCAGCCCTGACGAAAGTCCGCAGATGTTCCAGGGAGCTGAAAAACGGCAGGATCTTTTGCCCTTCGATATGGGGATGGGGCATGGAGGCCAGAATGAACTGGTCGTTTTCTTTTAAACTGCGGGTTTCCGGGCCGGGTTTCCTCTGGCTGTCATCCCTGGGCCGGCCCCTGACGAAAACCTGGGAATTGATCAGGGCGGCATAAAAGGCTTTTTTGGCGTCCTCGCTGTTTTCCCGGGCGGCCCGCAGCAGGGCCAGGGCCAGCGGGTCCAGGGTCAGGGTCGCGGCCAGGATGGCTTCCACCTCGTCGGGGAGGAAGGATTTGGCGCCTTCGGGAGTGGTGAAGACCACTGTCGTGCCCCGGGTCAGACGAAAAAGGTCCACCACCGGCATGGTCAAAGTGGGCTCGTCGCCCGGCAGGACTTTTTTCAGGCTTTCAGCGGAGGCGAAAAACGGCAGGGCCGTCTGGCCGTCGGGCTGCTGCCACTGCTTGAGATGAACGTGGGGCGCCTGGCCTTCTTTTTCCGGGGGCTCCTGCCGGCCGACCACGAAAACAGTGGACTTCACCAGCATCTGGTAAAAATCAGCCCGGGCCTCGGGGTCTTTGGCCGCCTTTTGGTAGGCCTGTTCCAGGGGGTGTATTGCGCTCATCGCCACTATTCTCCTCCGCCGAGATCAAATGATCATTTTATCCCCAGCGCCC
>JAISFR010000111.1 GCA_031263565.1 Candidatus Adiutrix sp.
GGTATTTTCCCAAAACATCCACCACCGCCGTCTCCCTGACGGTGCAGAGCCATACGACGGCAAAATACAGCGCGATAAAAAGAACATGCGCTCCTTCGCCCGTCCCTCCCGCGGACATGGACCAGGTGGTCGCGCACGTGCGGGGAATACCCAGCAAGGGGCCTATGCACAATACCACGGCACACATCATCCATCTAGCCGGAATCACGCCCAGACGCGCCATAACGCCCTCCGGCCTGTCCGCGCTGTCGCAGCGCAGCAGGGCAAACACGGCGGTCAGGGCCAGACCCACATCGGCCAGATAGTAGCAGATATGCCCCAGATACCACAGATTTGCGGCTTCCAATCCGACAGCGGGCGGAAAGATGATGTTGCCGGCGCCGAAGAACATGGAAAACAGCGCCGCGCCCGCAACTAGCGCGTCAAGAACAAAACCTTTCTTTCCTGCGGCGTGTTTTTCCATGTCGCCCCTCGGAGAGCTCTTTACGTTCGGGATTATCGCTGGCAATACAACCTTAGAAGGCCGCCCGCTATTCGGCGTCCGCCACATAGGCGGCCGAGGCATTGTCGCTTTCCCAGGCCGAGACCGAGTGCAGCCAGGCCCGCCCGGCGGAATCCTCTTTGATATGCGGCGCCAGATGTTCGAAAATGAAAAGGGCGATGTTTTCAGAAGAGGGGTTGTTTTTCTGAAAAGCCGGCAGGTCGTTCAGGTATTGATGGTCAATGAGTTCCAGGACCTGATTCAAATGGCGCTTGATGAGCCCGAAATCCATGGCCAGCCCGATGCGGTCCAGCGCCCGGGCCCGCACTTTGACCTCCACAAACCAGTTATGCCCGTGGAGATTTTCGCATTTGCCGTAAAATTCCCGCAGATTATGGGCGGCGGCAAAATGCTTGGTGACTTTCAATTCAAACATATTAACTCGCTTCAGGGCCGCTTGCGGTTTCAGTTCTCGCCGCCGTCCCCGGCTGTTTTGCCCAGAAGGCCGTCGTCGAGCCACTGGGAAAGGGCGGCGATCAGGGCGCGGGCCGTGTCGGCCGAAAGGTTGATGGCGTCGCGTTTTTTAAAGACGCCCTGATATTTCTGGTAGCGCCTCAAGGTGGCCTTGGGGGCGCCCATCTGGCCGCTCTGGCGTTCACGTTCCCGATAGCGGAATAAAATGGTGGTCCAGGCCCCCCGGTTGAGGATGACCTTTTCCAGTTCCTCGACCAGCAGTTCGCCTTCCTCTTCGTAATTCACAGTGAGGTCGTTTATATTCTCAGCCATGATCACTCTCCTGTCAGCGTTTGATGACCGGCGGCAGGCCGGCGGCCTCCCCGGCCAGTTCCCGTTCTTTCCGGCGGTCCAGGGCCATGTCCCGCAGATAGAGAAAAAGGGGCAGCCCGCAGGAGACGCCCACGGCCACCGTGGCCAGCAGCGGCAGCCACAGGCCTTTCATCTTCAGCCGCCGGCCTTCGCCGAGGACGAAGAAAAGGGTCACCACGCTGGCGATGACGAAGGCCGCGCCCATGAAGCTGGAGATGGGGCTGGCCGCCAGCTGACTTTTGAATTCGGCGATGTTCAGACCGTGGGTCAGAAGAAACTGGCCCATGAAGCTGTAGGGCGCCACCGCCCCCACAAAGGCCAGGCCGAGATAGAAATAGCCCATGGGGCGCCGCCTTCCAGAGGTTTTATTTAGCCGTTGCCTGCCCGAAGTATTTTAAATATTCCATGCTTTCCGGAGAAAGCACCAGAGTGCTCTTGTCGCGGAAGGCGGTCTGATAGGATTCCAGCGATCGGGCAAAGGCGTAAAATTCCGGATCCAGGCTGTAGGCCTCGGAGTAGATGGCCGCGGCTTCGGCGTCGGCCCGGCCCCGGATCTCTTCGCTGGTCCGGTTGGCCTTGGCCAGAAGTTCAGCCCGGTCGCGGTCGGCCTCGGCCCGGATTTTCTGATAGTTCATCTTGCCTTCACTGCGGTATTTGGTGGCCTGCTGATCGCGCTCGGCCTTCATGCGGTCATAAACCGCTTTCTGGTTTTCCGCGGGCAGGTCGGCCCGTTTGATGCGCACATCCACCACCTGGATGCCGGATGATTCACCGTCTTCAGACGTGAGCTTGCTGTTGGAGCCCCGGTTGACCGAATCCATGATGGCCCCCCGGCTCTGGCTGATGACGTCGCTCATGACGTGATGGCCCAGTTCCGATTTCAAGACGCCGGTGATGATGTCTCCCAGGCGCTTCTGGGCCTCCTCGATAATGGAAAAGCTGCTGTCGCCCTTAAAGCGTCTGTAGAAGGTCAGGGGATCGTCAATGCGCCAGCGCACGAAGGCATCCATGACCATGTTCTTTTTGTCGTTGGTGTAAATGATGGTCTGGGCCAGATCGTACTCCATCAGGCGGTTGTCCAGATAGATCACGTTCTGGATGAAAGGCGCCTTGATATGGAGCCCGGGGCGGCTTTCGACCTCCACCGGGTCCCCGAATTGCAGCACAATGGCGTATTGGGTCTGGTCGACGGTGAAGAGGGCGTTGCCCAGGCCGATCACGGCCAGGGCCAGAATGACGACTATGGCCTGCGGTTTTTTCATGAAATCACCTCCGGCCGTTTTCAGCGGAATTGGCCGGAGCCGGAACCGGATTGGGGGCCGGGGCGGCCGGGCCCGGCCTCAGGCCCAGGTGGGGCAGGAGCGACTGGCCCAGCTCCCCGGACAAAAGAACTTTTTCCGCCCCCGGCATTACCTGGTCCATGGCCTCCAGAAGGAGCCGGCGCCGGGTGATGTCCGGGGCCTTCTGATATTCGGCCACCAGAGACCTGAAGCGGGCCGCCTCGCCCTGGGCCAGGTTGATGCGCTGGGCGGAATAGGCGTTGGCCGCGGCCTCGATGGCAAAAGCCTGCCCTTCGGCCTGGGGGATGACCTCGTTGCGGTAGCCCGTGGCCTCATTGACCGAACGGGCGCTGTCCTCCTTGGCCGAGGTCACGTCGCGGAAGGCCTGGCTGACTTCCCGGGGCACGTGAACATCCAGCAGTTCCACATTCTGCACCATGATGCCGATTTCATACTTGTCAAGCATGGCCTGAAGGGTCTGCAGGGTGTCTTCCTGGATAGGCTGGCGCTTTTCGGTCAGGGCGTCGTCAATGGTGTTGCGGCCGATGACCTCGCGCATGGCGCTGGTGGCCGCGTCGATCACCGCCTTCTCGGGGTTGAAGACCTTGAAGGCGAACTGCTGGGGGTTGTTGACCCGATACTGCACGGCAAATTTGATGTCGGCGATGTTTTCGTCCTTGGTCAGCATCATGGTTTCTTCGTTGGTCCCCGAGTTGCCGCCGATTTCCACGCGGTTGGTGCGGCTGATGTTGACCTTGATGATTTCCTCGATCGGGGTCGGCAAGTGGTAGTTGAGGCCCGGCTCCACCGAGCGGACATACTGGCCGAAGCGCTTGACCAGGCCCACTTCGGCCGGTTCCACAGTGAAAAAGCCGTTGACCCCCCAGAGAAGCAGCGCGGCCAGGGGCAGAACCGCCAGAAGGCGGCCCCTGCCGGGCATCTTGAAACTCTTGAACAAGTCGCCCATCTGGGGCAGTTTGCCGCCCACCGGGCCCTTATTTTTCTGGCGGCTCTTCTGCCACTCTTCCCAATCCATCGGCATATGCTACTCTCTCTGATTTGTCCCGTAGTTTTAACGGCTTCAGGCGTGTCGGGGCCCAAGCGGCCTGAATGAGACATATATGTTACCATAATATCTGTTTTTTTCAACTTTTCTGTCGGCGTCTCGTGAAAGTGACGGGGATTCTTATTATTACCAGATTCGGCGGGCTCCGGACGTATTGGCTTTTTCGTCAAACTGTGGCATAATTCAAGACTATAATCGTCTAAGAGTCGTGCGGGGGAAAGATGCGGTTTTCCCGCCTGGTCCGATATTTTCAATACAATTGCGAATGGAGTTAAACGTATGAGCACAAGTCCCTCCGCTTCCAACGGTCTCCCGCTGGTCAAAGGCCGCTCGGCCGGCCAGGAAGGAAAGTTCCTGACTTTTTCCCTGGCCAATGAGGAATACGGCATCAGCATTCTCAAAGTCAGAGAGATCATCGGCATGATGCCCATTCGCACCGTGCCCCAGACCCCCGGTTTCGTCAAGGGCGTCATCAATCTTCGGGGCAAGGTCATCCCGGTGGTGGATCTGCGTCTGAAATTCGGCATGGAGGAACTGGACTACACCGAACGCACCAGCATCATCGTGGTCGACGTCAAAGGCGGGGGCGGAACCTTCGTCCGCATCGGCATTGTGGTCGACTTCGTCTCCGAGGTGGCCAACATCAAAGGCGAGGAAGTGGAAGACACCCCCACTTTCGGTTCCCAGCTCAACACTGAATATATCCTGGGCATGGCCAAGATCGGCAAGGGCGTCAAGATTCTGCTGGATATCGACCGTATTCTGGCTGCGGAAGACCTCACCGGCCTGGATCTCGGCTTTTAAACCCCCTGGCCTTCCGGAAGAAGCCCGGCCGACCGGTGACGGCCGGTTCCTCTTCCGGCGGTTTTTTAAAGATAAGGTGTGCGCCATGAATAAAATGAAGCTGTCCACGCGCATCAGGTTGGGTTTTGCCGCCGTGATCGTCATCATGCTGGTTTTGAACGCGGTCTCGATCTATCTGCTCTCGCCGGTGCGGGATTCTTCGCTGATTCTCGAGGAAGAATGCCTGCCCATGGTTCAGGGCGTCTCGCAGTTCAATGCGGCCCTGGGCCAGACCATCTACCAGATACGGGGCTACGCCTACAGTGAAGAACAGCGCTTCATGGATGAGGCCCTGAAGCATTACGAGGAGGTCAGGGGCGCCTTCCGGGGCATACGTCAGGTGGTGGAACAGGACCGGAGCTTCGCCGGCCTGAAGTCGGCCATGTCCGAGGTGAACGGGCTGATCGAGGATTTGGGGGCCAATTTCAAAGATCTGGAAGGCGTTGGTCGGCGCATTGTCGCCTCCCGCAGCCGGATGACGGCCCTGACCAAAAATTATGATTCCGCCGCCCTTGACTTCCAGAAGTTTCAGGAGAGCCTGGCCGGCGAGGAACTGGTCGGGCACGGCTACAGCCTCGGGTCCACGGTCGAAAGCCGGGAATATCGCCTTAGCCGGGTGCTCCTGACCGCCAAGCTGCTGGAACTGGGTTCCCAGGTTCAGCTCGATGTCTGGGAAGCCTACGGCGGTCACGATCCCGCCGTTACCGAGCGCCTGGATAAAAGTCTGGCCGTCATCCGGTCCGATGTCGGGAAAGATCTGGCTGAAGCCCGGGACGAAGAGACCCGCCGCCTTCTCGAGGCCATTGACGCCACAGCCGGGGAGATGGTCAAGGAGGCGGCCCTCTACAAAAAAGCCTTCAGCGACTGGCAGGGCAGCATGACCCGGCGGGTCGGGCTGATCGACAAGCTCACCGGCGCGGTCAACCTGGTCATGGACAACATTCTCGGCACCAGCGGCGGCATTTCCGCGGCCAACAACCGGGCCGTGACCCGCATCACCCAGGCCCAGATCGTCGGCGCGGCCATCGCCCTGCTGCTCAGCCTGATTCTGGGCTGGATCATAATCGTCAACGTCAACCGCCAGATCAACGGCCTCATCGACGTTCTCTCCGAAGGCTCCCATGAGGTGGACGAATTTTCCTCCATGCTGGCCGGCGCCTCCAACAAGCTGGCCGAAGGGGCCACGGAAAACGCGGCCGGCCTGGAGGAGACCAGCTCCGCCCTGGAAGAACTCTCCTCCATGACCGCCCGCAACGCCGAGAACTCGGGCCAGGCCAACGCCATGATGCGGGAGACCCAGGGCGCGGTGAACCTCGCCCTGACCTCCATGGCCGATCTGGGCAAGGCGATGGAAGTAATTGCCGTTTCGGGCGCCAAAATCAGCCGCATCATCAAAACCATCGACGAGATCGCCTTTCAGACCAACCTTCTGGCCTTGAACGCGGCCGTGGAGGCCGCCCGGGCCGGCGAAGCCGGCGCCGGTTTCGCTGTAGTGGCCGAAGAGGTGCGCAACCTGGCCATCCGTTCGGCCGAAGCGGCCAAGAACACCGCCAAGCTCATAAACTACACCATTGAAAACATCAATTCCGGGAGCGGCCTGGTGGAGACGGCCAACAGCAATTTCGGCTCGGTGGCCGACTACAGCTCCAAGGTGGCCAGCCTCCTGGGCGACGTGGCCGAGGCTTCCCGGGAACAGGCCCAGGGCATCGGCCAGATAAGCACGGCCATGGCCCAGATGGACAAGGTCACCCAGGGCAACGCGGCCGCGGCCGAAGAATCGGCCGGCGCGGCCTCCGAGATGAATCATCAGGCCGGGCTTCTGCTGGAAGCCGTCCAGAGTCTGGCCGCCCTGGCCCGGGGCCGGGAAGGGCCCCCCCCGGCCGCTCCGGCCCGGAAAAAACGTCTGCCCGGACCAAAACCGGCCCCGGATTCCTCCCCCAAGGCCCGGACCCCGGCGGCCAAAGCCGCCCGGGTCAAAGCCCTGCCGGCCGCCGGAACCGGCCGGCCGGCCCCGGCCCGGCCCGTCTCCAAGGCCGACGAGGAATTCCCCATGGACGACGACTTCAACTTTTAACGGCGGTTTGTTATTCTACGGTGACGCTTTTGGCCAGGTTGCGGGGTTGGTCGACGTCGGTGCCTTTGGCCACGGCCGCGTAATAGGCCAGAAGCTGAACGGGCAGGGCGTAGATCAGCGGGGCCACGAAGGGGTCGACTGCGGGCATCAGCAGCCGGCCGGCCAGGCCGCCGGTCCGGGCCGCGCCGGCGGCGTCGCTGATGAGGATGGTCCGGCCGCCCCGGGCGTTGACTTCCTCGAGATTGGAGGCCGTTTTGGTGAAAAGGTCGTCGCTGGGGGCCACCACGATCACCGGAACCTCTTCATCCACCAGGGCGATGGGGCCGTGCTTGATTTCGCCGGCCGCGTAGCCTTCGGCGTGAATGTAGGACATTTCCTTCAATTTCAAGGCGCCTTCCAGGGCGATGGGATAGCTGGGGCCGCGGCCGAGAAAGAGCACGTCCCGGGCCGAGGCCAGGAGATCCCGGGCCAGGCGCTCAATCTCCTGGGAGCGGGAGAGGATCTCGGCGCAGGCCGCCGGGGCTTCCATCAGGGCCCGGACCAGGCGGGCCTCCTCCCTTTCGTCCAGATGGCCCCGGTGGGAGGCCAGCACCAGGGCCAGGGCGGCCAGGAGAGTCAACTGGGCGGTGAAGGCCTTGGTGGAGGCCACCCCGAATTCCGGCCCGGCCACGGTGGGCAGCACCACGTCGCTTTCCCGGGCAATGGTGCTCTCCATGACGTTGACGATGCTCATCAGGCCCTGGCCGTCGGCCCGGCAGAGGCGCAGGGCGGCCAGGGTGTCGGCGGTCTCGCCGGACTGGGAAATGAACAGGGCCACCTGCCCGGGGGTGAACACCGGCCGGCGGTAGCGGAATTCCGAGGCCACCTCCACGTCCACTGGCAGGCGGGCCAGGTTTTCAATCCAGTATTTACCCACCATGGCCGCATAGTAGGAAGTGCCGCAGGCCACGATGCTCAGGCGCTGGGCCCGCTTCAGTTCCGGCAGCTTCGGCAGGGCCGCCCGGCCGCTGACCGGGTTGACCATGGTGTTGAGGGTGTCGCCGATGACCTGGGGCTGTTCGTGGATTTCCTTGAGCATGTAATGGCGGTAGCCGCCCTTGCCCAGGTTCAGGGCGGCCACCGAGGAAGTCTGCACCGGGCGCTGGACTTCCGCGCCGTCGAGATTGAAGATCCGGGCCTGGCCCGGGCGGACCACCGCCCAGTCGCCGTCTTCCAGATAGATGAGCCGGTCGCAGATGGGGCCGATGGCCAGGGCGTCGCTGCCGAGGGTCATTTCCTCCCGGGCCAGGCCCACGGCCAGGGGCGAGCCCCGGCGGGCGCCGATCAGGAGTTCCGGCCGGCCGCGAAAAATGAAGACCAGGGCAAAGGCGCCTTCCAGGCAGGGCAGGGTCTGCCGCACGGCTTCTTCGGGGCCCAGGCCCTGGCGCAGCTTTTCGCTGACCAGGTGCACCACCACTTCGCTGTCGGTCTGGGTCTGGAATTCATGTCCCCGGGCCTGGAGCTCGCTTTTCAGTTCCCGGAAATTTTCGATGATGCCGTTATGGACCATGGCGGCTTCGGCTGTGGCGTGGGGGTGGGCATTGGTTTCGTTGGGCGCGCCGTGGGTGGCCCAGCGGGTGTGCCCCAGGCCGATGGAGCCGGCCAGCGGGTCATAGCGCAAGAGGTCTTCCAGGGCCTTGAGTTTGCCCTGGGCCCGGCGGCGTTCAATGAGCCCGTCGGCGCTCAGGGTGGCCACCCCGGCCGAATCGTAGCCCCGGTATTCCAGACGTTTGAGCCCGGCCACCAATTCTGGCACCACATCCCGCCGGCCGCTGATTATGCCGATGATTCCACACATATTGTCCAACCCCCGTGGCCGAAGTGGGATTTCAGAGAAGGGGCGGAAAGGCCTCTTCAAAAGCCAGGCCCGCGCCCAGGAGATTCATTTCGTCAAACGGGCGGCCGATGAGCTGGAGACCCACCGGCAGGCCGCTTCGGGGGCCCAGGCCGGCCGGCAGCGACAGGGCCGGGAGGCCGGCCAGGTTGACCGGCAGGGTCATCAGGTCCAGTTGGTAGACGGTGACCGGGTCATGGGCGAAACGCCCGAAATCCCAGGCCGGAAGGGAACTGACCGGGGCCAGGAGAAAATCGCAGCGGTCCAGGGCCTGAAAATAGTCGTCGCGGATCAGTCGGCGCACCCGGGCGGCCTGTTGGTAATAGGCGTCGTAATAGCCGGCGGACAGGGCGAAGGTGCCCAGGAGAATCCGGCGCTGGACTTCCGGCCCCAGGGCTTCGCTGCGGGAGGCGGTGTAGAGTTCGGTCAGATCCCGGGGCTTTTCACTGCGGCGGCCGTAGCGCAGCCCGTCAAAGCGGGCCAGATTGGTGGAGGCCTCGGCGGTGGCCAGGATATAATAGGCGGCCACTGAATAGCGCAGGTTGGGCATGGCCATGGGGATCAAGACCGCTCCGGCCGCCTCCAGGGCGGCGAAGGCTTTTTTGACGACCTCGGCCACGTCCGGGTCCAGGCGGGCCTCCCAGAGTTCCTGGGGCAGACCCAGCCTGAGCCCTTTCAGTTTTCCGGGGGCGGCCGAGGGATAATCCTCGGCCGGCCGGGTGGAGCAGGTGTTGTCCCGGTCGTCGGGGCCGGCCATGACTTTCAGCAGCCAGGCCACGTCCCTGACCCGGCGGGCCAGGGGGCCGGCCTGGTCCAGAGAACTGGCGAAAGCCAGGATGCCGTAACGCGAAACCCGGCCGTAGGTGGGTTTGAGCCCTACGCAGCCGCAGAGGGCGGCCGGCTGGCGGATGGAGCCTCCGGTGTCGGTGCCCAGCCCGCCGGGGGTCTGATAGGCGGCCACCGAGGCCGCCGCCCCGCCGCTGGAGCCGCCGGGGATCTTGCTCTGGTCCCAGGGGTTGCGGGTCAGGCCGAAGGCCGAAAACTCGGTGGAGGAACCCATGGCGAATTCATCGAGATTGGTCTTGCACATCAGCACCGCCCCGGCCTCTTTCAATTTGGAGACCACGTGGGCGTCGTAGGCCGGGACATAATTTTCCAGCATCCGGGAGGCGGCCGTGGTGCGCACCCCCTTGGTGCAGTACAGGTCCTTCAGGCCCAGCGGCAGGCCCCAGAGAGGGCGTTCCGGGTCCGGGCCCCGCCGGTCCAGTTCGGCGGCCGTTTGGACGGCCTGCTCGGCCATGACCGTCAGGCAGGCCCGGATTTCGGGCTCGCTCCGCTCGATGCGGCCCAGGCAGGCGGCCGTCAGTTCCGAGGCCGAGATTTCCCGGTCCAGAAGTTTTTCCCGGGCCTCGCTCAGGGTCAGGTGATAGAGTTCGCTCATGGCTGGTCCTTCAGATAATCTTGGGCACAACGTAAAAGTTGCCGACCCGGTCGGGGGCGGCCCGCAGTATTTCCTCAATGTGGGCGCAATCCGCGGGCCGGTCTTCCCGGGGCGCCGGGGCCTCGATCAGAGGCGAATAGAGAGGTTCGACGCCGGAGGTCTCAGCTTCGCTTAAAATATCGATATGGGCCACGATGCCGGCCAGTTCGTCGGCCAGCTTGGCCAGAGCCGCTTCAGCCTCGTCGGGGCTCAGGCCGTGGCCGGGGTCCAGGCGGGCCAGTTCGGCCGTGTGCCTGACGGTCTTTAAATCAATGGGCATAAAGCCTCCCTGGTTTCAATTTCTCGGCCTCAGGGCTTTTAAAGGTTCCCTGTATTTGAAATTGGAATTATTGGTTCAGCAGTCCCGCCAGGACTTCGCCGGCCAGTTTGGGGTTGGCCGCGCCCCGGCTTTTTTTCATGACCTGCCCGACGAAAAAGGACAGGATTTTTTCCTGGCCCTGGCGGTACTTTTCAGCTTCCTCAGGGTGGGCGGCGATGGCTTCGGCGGCCAGGGCCTCGATGGCCCCGCTGTCGGAGACCTGCAGAAGGCCCCGGGCGGCGGCGACAGCGGCCGGGTCTCCGCCTTTTTCAAAGAGTTCTGGAAAAATCTCATAGGCCGCCCGGCGGCTGAGGGTATTGTCGGCCATCAGTCGGGCCAGGGCGGCCAGATCCCTGGGGGCCAGACGGCAGTCCGGCGGGTCGAGCCCGGCCCGCTGGCAGGCCGGCAGAAGCAGTTCGACCATCAGGGTGG
The DNA here is from genome assembly GCA_031263565.1 of Candidatus Adiutrix sp. Lineage (GTDB taxonomy): Bacteria > Desulfobacterota > Desulfarculia > Adiutricales > Adiutricaceae > Adiutrix. Next base: position 10,674 of record JAISFR010000111.1, read on the forward strand.
CCAGGCGTTTGGGTTCCTCCAGGGCCAGCCGGGCGGCGTCGAAATATTCCGCGGCCCGCCGCCGGTCCAGCAGCCGCTCCGCCTGTTCGTCGGTCAGCCCCAGCCCCTTCAGCCGGGCCTTCACTTTCTCGGGCGGTTCGGGCATCTCGGCCCTGATTTTTTCGAGCATCTCCCCGGAGATCAGGACCGGCGGCAGATCGGGCTGTGGAAAATAGCGATAGTCGTGGGCTTCCTCCTTGCTCCGGAGGCTTCTGGTCTCCTGGCGCACCGGGTCGAAGAGCCTGGTTTCCTGGCTGACTTCCAGGCCCTGGGCCAGAAGGCTCTCCTGGCGGACGGCCTCATAGGCCACGGCCTGGGCCGCATGGCGGAAAGAATTGAGGTTTTTGATCTCGCAGCGGGTGCCGAACCAGGCCGCCCCCCGGGGGCGCAGGGAAATATTGACGTCGCAGCGGAATTCGCCTTCCTCCAAACGCCCTTCGGTCACTTCCAAATGGACCAGAAGGGCGTGGAGCTTTTTCAGGAATTCAGCCGTCTGGGCCGAGGATCGCAGATCAGGCTCGGTGACTATTTCAATCAGCGGGGTCCCGGCCCGGTTGAGGTCCACCAGGGTCTGGCCGCGGGCTTCGTCGTGGACGCACTTGCCGGCATCGTCTTCCAGGTGGATGCGGTTGAGGCGTATCAGGAGCGGGTCGTCTTCCGGTCCGATGCTCAGGGCCCCGCCCAGGCAGACGGGCGGATCCAGTTGGGAGGTCTGAAAGCCGGCCGGCAGATCCGGGTAAAAGTAATTTTTACGGGAGAAGATGGAGACTTCCTGAACCTGGCAGCCCAGGGCCAGCCCGGCCTTGGCGGCCAGCCAAAGCGCCCGGCCGTTCAGGCGGGGCAGGGCGCCCGGCTGGCCTGAGCAGACTTCGCAGATATGGCTGTTGGGTTCGTCGCCGCTGCGAGCCTGGCAGGAGCAGAAAAGCTTGGTGGCGGTTTTCAGTTGGCAGTGGATTTCCAGGCCGATGACGGCTTCCAGGTCGCTCATGTTTTTCTCCCGGCGGCGGGCCGAGTCAAAGAGTCTCTCCCAGGCCGATCCAGACCCGGCCGGAGCCCTGAAAGCCGGCCGCGGCTTGGCCTTTGGCGGAATCGGGCCCGCCAGCGTTAATATTCTGACTGTTCCGGGACTTGTGAGCCCCGTCCGGACGTATTATATTATAGAAATGAAGCGGGCGGCTGCCAAGCATTTATTTCAGCGGCGGCGGGTATTTTCGGCATAAGAGAAAGTCGGCCCTGGGTTCATGACCGTATTTAGTCATTTGTCTATATATGGACACAATTTGTCAATCGGTAGTCAAAGACAGCGCTTGTTAATATTTCAAACCATCATTTTGAAACTGGTATCGTATCTGATTACTTTCCGGCCGCCCGTGTTTCAGCTTGCTCCCGGGCCCGCGGCCCGTCTGAGCCGGATCTTGGGTTCCGGCGTCGCCGCCAAGTAAAAAGACATCAAAAATAAGGCTTTGGCGGCCAATTCCGCAAATTGGGCCCCCTCCCCGGCCGGCGTCGGCGACCGCGCCGTTCAAAGGTCCGGTTTCCCCAGGCGAAATATTATTTTGGCGCAAGGGCGGCTGAAAAAAATAAATCCATTTTGACTGATTTTGGCACGATTTTGGCTATAATAAATTGTCATCAAATTCGCAGACAGGTGCTTGAAGAGGAATTTCCTGCCGAGGGCCTGACCCTCTCTACCTTCCATATATTTGGGTAATACCCAGTCAGTAAATCCGGGGGCTGCTCTCCCGGCCTGCCAAGTGAGGGGCCTTCAGGGTCCCGGTCAATACCGGCGGGACCCGACGGCCAGCGTGGCGCTGGAGCGGGTCCCGCCCTTCTCTTTTTTATTCGGCTGGCCCCCTTCGGCCGGGGCCCCGGGCCTTATTTAAGCGCGTGGAGGCAGTAGGTCACCACCCCCCAGATGCAGACTTTTTCCTGCCCGGTGATGTCGATCTCCCGAAAATTGGGGTTGTCGAAATTCTCCGGGCACAGAAAAAGGCGCTGTTCCTTTTTTTTCAGTCTTTTGATGGTCAATGCACCGTCCACGGCGGCGATGACCACTTTGCCCGGGCCGGCCTCCTGGGAGCGGTCGACCACCAGGATGTCGCCGTCGTAAATGCCGGCGCTGGCCATGGAGTCCCCGCAGGCCTTCATAAAATAGGTGTCGGCCGGATTCTTCAGACACAGTCGTTGCAAATCCAGGGCCTCTCGCGGATAGCCTCGGGCCGGCCCGGGCCGGCCCGATTCGAGCAGGCGGACCGGGGGCGGCGGCCCGGGGCGCTCGCCGCTGATTTCAGCCGGAGAAATGATATCCGGATAGAGAGACTGGGTCATGATCATTCATCCTTTATGCAGACAAGATACCAGTTTCCGCGCCGAAAGCCTAGACTGTTTATATTGTGGGTTTTTTCAGGCCAGGGCCTTGATTTGGGGCGCTTGGCCCGCGGGGGAAGCCCTGAAAAAACGAACCGCCCCTTTGCCTGGCAAAATGGGCGGTCCGGCCCCAGCCGGCCTCTTCATTCAGGCCGGTCTGGCCGCCTCAGGGTTTCCGGGCCTCGGCCACCTTGTTGACGACGCA
>JAISFR010000135.1 GCA_031263565.1 Candidatus Adiutrix sp.
GGGTCGGCGTTGAGAAACATTTCGGTAACGGATAAATTGCCCGACATTCAGGTCTCCAGACAGGTAAAAGCCTGCGTTAATCAAGTATGGCAAAAGACAGCGATGCGTTGAAACGCTCCATATCACACTGTTCTTTCACAGGTCCCGCAAGGCTTTGAGCACATCGGTCCTGGCGGCGGCTACATCAGGATAATTTCCTCCCAATACGCCTCAGCCTCAGGAGAGCAAGAAAATGCCAGTGGCCAGCAGGGGGCTGAAATAGGGTGGCAGAGCCCCGCTGGCGGCCACCAGCAGCCCGCAACATACCCAGCCCGGCCGCTACCCCGGTAAAACCTCCCGCCGCAGCGATGAGAGCGGCTTCGGCCATGAATTGAGCCATGATGTCTTTTCTCGAGGCGCCCACGGCCCGGCGCAGGCCGATTTCCAGGCGGCGAGAACGGACTAGGAGAGTCATGACGGAGAGAATGCTCAGGCTGCCGATGGCGAACGAAATGAGCGCCCCGATCACGCCCAGAGTGCGGATCAGACTGAGCGCGTTGACCACCATTTCGTCCACTTCCTGGGACAGGGAAAAGACCAGATCCAGTTCGCCTTCGGGCAGGGCATGTCTTTTACGGAGCAGGGCGGCAAGGGCTGCCTGGGCGCCTTCCATCTGCGCCCGGTCGCTGACCTCGAACCAAGCTCCCCCGACTGAGTCCAGCTTGCTGAAACGCTGGCTGTACGTGGCTAAAGGCATGATCAGCATTTCATCCAGGCGGAGGCCACCTGGGTCCATCCCCTTTTCTTCCATAACGCCGATAATCCGTAGACGGGTTTTGCCTACTTCGACATATGATCCTGTTACTTTCCTCGGATCGGCATACAGGCGGGCCGCCAGGGCCGCGCCAAGAACGCAGACCAACTCTTTTCGCTCCTCCTCCGCCGGGCTGAAAAATCGTCCGGTGAGCGGATATATATGCTTCAGGCCGGGAAAGGCGTGAGTGGTGCCAAGCAGTTGGCAGGCACTGGAAACAAGGCCATTGCCAGCTTTGCCGTCGCTGAAGACAAATGGAGCGCCGTTGTTTATCTGGGGGATGCCACTGATGGCGACTGAAACGTCGGTCCGGGTCAAAGTGGCGTATCTGATCCTCCGGGCGCTGTCCGAGTTGTTGTCCTGAGCCGCCGCTGTAGATTTTTGGGAGGCATTGACTATGGCGGCATTTTCATTCTCCATTTCCCTGGCTCCATAGCGTGAACCAAGATCAGGACGTACAAAGGCTACGGATGAAGGAGTTACGGTAATCAACCTGGAACCGAGTCGAATCGCCTCTTCGTTTATTTTGAGATTGACCGCCTCCAACACATGTAAAATACCGGTCAGCAGCAGCGCGCCCAGAAAAATGCCCAGAGCCGCGAGCATCGTGCGCATTTTATGCTGCCGCAAAACGCTCCAGACCAGGCGGAGGTTGCGCGTCCGCATCATACCCAGTCGGCTTTCGCGGTTTACAAGCAAGCTCATGCCGCCCCCTTGAGTGCGGTGACCGGGGACAGTTCCGCCGCCAGCCGAGCCGGCCGCAGACTGAACGCGCCGGCGATGCAGCCGGCCAGGCCCAGAGCGGCGACAAAAATGCCTGGTGAAAGGCTGATGGGCAGAATGGAAAAACTGTTGAGCAGAAGGGCGCAACCGCCTCCCAGCAGCAGCCCGAAAACGGCTCCGCCGGCGCCCAGAATAAGGGCTTCCAGCAGAAATTGGCTGAAGATAGCCTTATGGTTCGCCCCCAAGGCTTTTTTAAGGCCGATTTCCATGTTTCTTTCGGCGATCGACAGGCGAAACAGGTTCGCTTGGGCCACGCCTCCGGCCAGAACGGCTACGGCGGCGACGCTGCCGAGAAATATCACGATGCCGCCTTTGACCACGTTCACAAATTGCATAATGTCGTTCATGGTCACTGACAGGAAGTCATCCGTCGCGTGCGGGGCGAGATGATGGCTTCGCCGCAAGAGCAGGCGCAACTGTTCACGCGCGGTCTCGATTTTTTCTGGTCCATAGGTGGATGGAAAACTGACCCGCAACTGGGTGAGATATTGCCGGGAAAGGTTGAAGCGCCGAATCATGGTGCTTATTGGCACGGTGACCCGGTCATCGAAATCTCCTTCTCCGGAACTTAAACCCTGACGAGTGAGCACGCCGACTACCGTCAGAGGTATGTCGTTGACCAGGACCACCTCACCCAGCGGGTTGGCTGAGCCGAACAGTTTTTCCGCCGTGCTGGTTCCCAACAGGCAGACGTTTCGGGCCTGATCGATGTCTTCCTCACTGAAATCCCGGCCCAGAGCCGGGAACCAGCCCCAGGAGAGGCCGTGATGGGCCCCGGTTCCGGCCAGGGTGTCGGCCGTATGGCGGTTCTGTCCGCCGCGGACCTGAACGTTGTTCCGGGTCAGCAGCTCTGAAACCCGCTCGACGCCGGGCAACGTATCGCGGATCATCCGCATGTCCGCCCAAGTCAGAGTCATGGGCCGCAAAGCCACAGCCTGCTCGACCAGGTTGCCGCCGATGACGTTGATCGAGGTCGGCCCGAATTTTGCTGCTAGTTCTCCCGCCCGGATTTCAGCCCCGCGCATGCAGGCCAGAATGAGGGTCAAGGACGCGATACCCAGGCCGATAGCCCCGATGATGAACAGACTGTAGGTCCAGTAGGCGGCTACGGCCATCAGGGACTGGCCCGCGATGCGTTTCCATTGACGCAGGCTCATGCCGCTTCCTCCGGTCTGGACCGCTGGCCGTCTGGAGTATGGAGCCGGCCGTCGCGCACGGTGATGCGTCTGGCGGCGCGGTCGGCCACTTCCGGGTTGTGGGTGACCATGACGATGGTGGTGCCGTCGGCATTGATGGCGGTCAGAAGGTCCATGATCGAACGACTCGTCGCTGTGTCCAACTGGCCCGTAGGTTCGTCCGCCAGCAGCATGGCGGGCTTGTTGAGCAGAGCCCGGGCCAGAGCCACCCGCTGCTGTTGACCGCCAGAAAGCCGGGCCGGAATAAAATGTATTCGATCGGACAGGCCGACTTGCTCCAGCAAAGCTTCGGCCCTGAGCCGCAGTTCTTTTTCCGGGGTGTTGGTATAGGTTCCTGAGAGAAGAACGTTCTCCAGGGCGCTGGCATAGGGAATCAAGAAAAAACTTTGAAACACAAAGCCGATCAGCCGGTTCCGGGCGGCGCTGGCTTCATCGTCGTTCATGGCGCTCACATCGCGTTCCATAAGATGATAGAGGCCACCGCTGGCCTGCTCCAGAAGCCCGATAATATACAGCAGTGTGGATTTGCCGGAGCCTGAACCGCCGGTCAGAGCGATAAAGTCGCCTTCGTTGATGTCCAGAGAAACGTTATGCAGCACTTGGGTTTCCAGGCCGCCCGGCTGAATGAAGGTCTTGCTTATCTCTCGGAGGCGAGCGAGACAGGCGGCCGGGTCAGGGCGGATTGTGCGCTGATTATCCATAGCGTTCCCTCCAGCCCTTATGGTCGCCAGTCGGCGGGTAGGGGAGATGGCAGTTCCAGTTTGGTGGCCACCACCTGTCCTTCTTCAAGGCCCTCCAGCACCTGGGTGTGGGTCAACCCTTCCAGGCCGGTGACCACCGAGACGGGGTGCACGTCACCGCCTTCGGCCACAAAGACGATTTGTTTGTCTTCCAGCCACTTGAAAGCGGCATTGGGGATAAGCAAAGCGTTTTCCACCTCGCCGGTCACAATCGTGCAGCGGGCCGTCATCTCCGGCCTGAACTCCAGGGCGAGTTCCGGCGCCAGCCGAACCAGGGCCCGGTAATAGACGATATTGTTGCGGATCTCCGGGCCAGGGTGGATAAGATCGACTTTGCCCTTAAAGGTACGGTCACGATAAGCCTCCACCGTAAAGGCCACCTCGGCGCCGGGACGCACCTGCCCGATGTCGTTTTCATCGACATACATCTGCAATTCCAGCCTTTTCGGGTCCAATACGGTGATTAAATGGGCGACCTGCAAACCAGCGACCAGAGTTTCACCTTCCTGGGCGGTGATTTCACTGACCACGCCGTCCATGGGACTGGTAATCGTGGCGTAGGAAAGGCGAATCAAGGCCGAGGCGAGTTCCGCCTCCGCCTCGGCGATGGCTTCTTCCAGGCTGTTGATCTGAAGCAGATATTCCGCTTCCAGCCTTTGTTTGACCTTTTCCTGCAGTCTTTGGTTGGCCCGGGCGATATCGAGAGATTGTTCGGCTTTGTCCATCTCATCATTAGATATCGCCGAGGCCTTGCTTAGGGAAGACATGCGGTTGTGATTGAGCCGGGAGTAACGCTGTTCAGCTTCCGCCGACATGATACGCGCCGCGGCTTCCTCTATCTGCAGGGGATAGGTTTCTTTAATCTGGCGTAACTCCGCATTGAGTTTGCGGATGGAGGCTTCCAGTTTGCGGCATTCCGCCTGTTGCTCGCGGGAGTCCAGTTTGGCGATTTCCTGATCCTTGCGGACGCTGTCGCCTATTTTGACGGCCAGCGACTCAATAACGCCCGTAAAGCGGCTGCCTGTTTTTACTTCCGCGCCCTCCACCGGTTTAATAATTCCGGTGACCGGCAGTTCTTTGCGCACCCGCCCGACTTCAACTTTGGTGGTGTCGGTAACAAGCACTTTGCTCTCATCTTCAAGGGTAAACAGAACGCCAATTAGCACTGCCGCCAGGGCAGCGAGGATTTTTTTTTTGTGACGGTGAAATCCTTGCCACAGTGTTTTGGCTGTTCGGCCAAAAAAGCTCCGGGCCGCCACTAAAATATTTTTCAAGCGCAGAGCCTCCTTTATTGCGGCAACGGCCTGAAGCCGTCTATTGCGCCTTCCGTTTCGTTATTTGGGGGGGATGATGGCTTCAACTGCCATGATTTAATGGTATTTTGATGCGCCCATAAGCGGGCGTAAATTCCCTCCGCAGCCAGAAGCTGATCATGCGTCCCTTGTTCAGCGATGCGTCCCTGATCCAGCACAATGATGCTGTCCGCGCTTCTTATGGTTTCCAGCCGGTGGGCTATAATCAAGAGGCTTTTGCCGAGCAAGAGGCTGTTCAGCCCCTGTTGAACGGAAAGCTCGTTTTCCGGATCAAGGAAAGCAGTCGCCTCGTCCATGATGACAATCGGGGCATTTTTCAAAATGGCCCGGGCGATGGATATCCGTTGTTTTTCGCCGCCGGAAAGGCGTTCTCCTCGCTCGCCGACCATGGTTTCATAGCCTTGTTCCAGTCGGCCGATAAATTCTTCACACCGGGCAAGTCGGGCGGCCTCTAAAATCTCCACCTCGGAGGCTTCCGGCCGGGCCAGCTTGATATTGTTGAACACGGTGTCGTCAAATAGAAAGACGTCTTGGAAGACCATGCTGAATAAAGAATAAAACTCTTCCCGGGGCAGGGAACGTATGTCCGCTCCGCCGATAGTGATGCGCCCGCCGGTCGGGTCCCAGAATCTGAGCAGCAGGTTGGCCAGAGTAGTCTTGCCGCCGCCGGACGGCCCCACCAGAGCGACCACTTCCCGCTCAGGGATGGACAACGCAACGTCATTTATCACCATGTCTCCGGCCGAGTAGGCGAAGCTGACGTTTTCAAAGGCGACGGCGTGTCCGTCGCGTTTTTCCGGCGGCAGTTCCGGCAGGGGGGAGGTTTGGAGTATTTCGCTGAGACGCCCGGCCGCTTCAGCTCCGTAACGCAGTTCCGGCAGGGTGGTGCCAAGCTGTTGCATGGGTTCTACGAAACGGCATCCGGCGATCAGGAAGAAAATGAAGGCCGCCAAGGTGGCCGAGCCGCTTTGCGTCAGGGTTACGCCAACCAGAACCGTAACCAAAAAACCCGCATCCAGAACCGCATTATAGGCCAGGGCCAGAAGGCCGTACTGGGCTTCCATCTTCATGCTTCGTTGTTGGTAAACCTTCCAGGCTTTGAGCAGGGGAATAAAACGCAACCCGGTCTGATTGGCGGCCTTAAGTTCGCGGATGCCGCCCAGATACTCAATCAGCGAGGTAAAGGCTTTATCCCGGGCTCGTAGATATTCCGGCCCCTGACCGGCCGTGACCCGGCAGGCCAGGAACATCAGCGGCAAGGCCACTAGCAGCGAGAGCAGCATGACTCCGGCGATTTGCCAACTGAAGAAAAAGGTCAAAAGGAGCAACAGCAGAGGAAAAACCAGGCAGGCCACCAAGTCGAACAGGTACATACCGTAAACGGTTTCCATACTCTTTATATCTTCGATCAGGGCCGAGCATAGTTCCCCCGTGTTCCTGGTCTTGAAAAAAGCCATGGAAAGTTTGCGCATATGAGCGCAGATGCGCAGGCGCAAATTAGCGCTGATGCTGTAGGCCCCGGTAAAAGCGGCCAGATTGTAACGCAGGTTGCAAAAATAATAGACCAGGGCGAGCCCCGCCAAGGCCACGGCCCAGAGCGGCCAGGTTCCGAATTTTCCCGAGTCGGACGCCAGCAGGCCGGCGATCAGCAAATATGTCAGAACGTAGGAAGCTTGCTGGATGCCCATCAGAGCTACGTTCAGCAGGCAGGAATAACGTAAGTGTTTAAATTTTCCGGCGAGGAAGGAAAAGGTGCTCAGCATGGCCTCGCTCACTTCAGGCCCTGGATCACCCAGGATCTGGCTTGATGGTGGGCCTGCCACATTTTTGCGTAGCGGCCGTCCAGAGTTAAAAGTTCTTCATGAGTTCCGCATTCGACAACGTGCCCTTCGTTCAGAACCAGAATTTGATCAGCCCCGGCGATGGTATGTAGGCGGTGAGCCACGACTATGACCGAACGGCCGATGGTCATCGTGGAGAGGGCCGCCTGGATCTGGGCTTCACTTTCCGCGTCCGCATAGGCTGTAGCTTCATCTAAGACCAGCACCGGTGAGTTGCGCAGCAACACACGGGCCAGAGCTACTCTCTGCCGCTGCCCGCCGCTCAGATGGGTCTCGCCCCCGTCACCGATGCGCGTGGCTAGGCCGTGGGGCAAAGCCTCGATAAAATCCAGGCATCTGGCTGCTTGAGCCGCCTCGAAAATGGCTTGGTCATCGGCCTCGGGCCGGCCCAGGGCTATATTTTCGGCGATGCTGCCTGTAAACATGAATGGTGATTGAAAAACAGGCGAAACAATCCGCGAAAGTTCACTGGGGCCGAAGTCTTCCAGGTCGTATCCGCCAATATTGACCCGGCCGGAAGCGATATGTTCCATACCGGCCAGCACGGCCGCCAAGGTACTTTTGCCTGAACCGCTAGGACCCACTATAGCGGTGGTTGTGCCTGAGGGCACAGTAAAACTGACCCCGGCCAGGGCCGTTTTTTCGCCGTAACAAACCGTCAGATTTTCCACTGTCACCGTGTAGTCGGTGACGGCGACCGCCTCCACCGTGCCAGTCGGCCCCGGAGGTTCATCCAGGATGCCCTTGATGCGGCCGATGCTCAGTTGGGCTTCCATGAGCATGGCCGACAGGCGGATCAATTTGCTGATAGGGGCCAAGGTCGCTCCGCTTAACATCAAAAAGAGGGCCAGATTTTCCAGGCTGATCTGGCCAGCCGCATAAAGTGCGCTCCCGAGGATGGCCAGCACGATGAAAGGCATGACAGTTATGAAACTGAACAGGGCCCAGCGGGGGGCGTAGACAGTGTAGCCCATGATCTGTATTTCCCGATATTCGTTAACCGCCGAGCGCATCCGGGCGAATGATTCCAGATCGCGATTGAATAATTTTATGACCGGCATGCCTTGTATGAATTCGATGGCGCTGGCGTTGAGCGCCTCCAGGGCCGCACTGGTTCGTGCCCACAGGTTATCGCCCTGCATGGCCCGGTAACTGCCGGCCTGGACGATGAAGCAGGATATGACCATCATGATCAGCGCCAGACCCAGCGGCCGGTTGATCCAGGTCAGGCAGATGATGGCCACGACCGGCAGGAAGACAGCTGTTACGGCATCAATTATATGATGGGCTATAAAGCTGTCCACCTGGCTGATGTCATTGGTATAAACCTTTTTCAAGGCCCCCAGACTCTGGCCGGAATGCCAGTACATCGGCAGGGCTCCAAGATGTTGCAGCAGACGGTGACGCAAATCCTGCGAAACCAGAAGGGCGGCATAGTGGGAAAGGCTTATGGACGCTAACTGGCAGAACCATCTGAGCAGCACCGCCAGAGCGGCCAGCTCTAGATAATATAGGCCCCGGTCGCTGTCGCCGGCCATGAGGTCGCGTAAAATGAGCCAGGCCGCCAGGAAGGGAGCCGGAATCAGCAGAGTATTGAGACATCCAAAGAAAATGGCGCCCGCCAGCATGAACTTGGCACGGTTCGAGAGGCGGGCGATATGGGAAAGTTTAGCCATATGGGTACCGGCCGGTTAGAAATTGTACTGCAGTTGAATTCCGATCTCACGCGGCCGGGCCATCATGCCAACATTGGAGGCGGCGGTATAATAGTAAAGGTATTTCTTGTCGGTCAGGTTGTTGCCATAGAGGTAGACGCCCAGGCCAGACTCGTGTTCATAGCCGATCCTGGCATTAAGCAGAGTCAAGCCGTCACGTTTTTTTTCATTGGCTTCATCCCAGTACAGCGAGCCATAGTTGACCACTTCCCCCCGGGCAAAGAAGCCTTGATCATGCTGATATTGCAGGGCGAAGGTGGTCGTGTGCTTCGGGGTATAGGGCACGTTATTGTTGGAATGGTCCTGGCCCATATGCTTGTAGTCGCGGAATTTGGCATTGGTATAGCCGTAGCTGAATTCGGCGTCCAGACCGGGCAGAAGCCTGGCCACGGCGTCCACCTCAATCCCGTAACTGCGGGCGGCGCCGGCGTTGCTGCTCAGATACTGGGCGGTGGCCACGTCATACTGGAAGACCTGCAGGTTTTCAAAGTTCGTGTAAAAGAGGGCGGTATTGAACAAAAAACGCTTGTCGAACCATTCGGTCTTGGCGCCGGCTTCATAGTTCCAGGCCGTCTGGGCCTCATAGGTCATGTCCACGCCGGTGGTGCTGACGTTGTTGAAGCCGCCCGGGATAAAGCTGCGGTTGACGCCGGCATAAAGCATTACCTCGTCGGTCACATCCAGGCTCAGGTTCAGTTTGGGCAGTAGTTCGAACCAGTGATCGCTGTGCCTGGCGCTCATATAGTCAGGTATCGACATGCCCAGACCGGGTATTTCCGTGAGGCTGTCGTAGCTGAGGCTGATTTTTTTGCGGGTGTACTGCCCGCGCAGGGCCGCGGTGACCCGGAAAATGTCGGTCACGGGGACCGTCACCTCGCCGAAGGCGGCGTAGTCATAGGTATATTCCCGGCTTGGCTGGTCCATCTTCATTATCGTGTCGTACATTCCCATGAAATAGTCCGGCAAATACGCATCGGTGTAAACACTGCGTATATCCATGTCCGTGTAACCGCCATAGATTCCGGTCATCCAGCGGACGCCGGTTTCGGAGTCGGGAGATTTGAGCCTGAACTCCTGGGTGAATTCGCTGCGTTTGTTATCCCGGCCGGTGTCCACATAATCCGCGATCATGCCCTGATCTGTGTAAATCAAACCCATGTCCATGGCATAATCGAGGTCTTCCGTGCGGTAGGTCGTGATGGTTTCAAATACCGCCGGCTCAAAGTTGACGGTTCCGTGCAGAGCCAGGTTCCAGACATTGGAATTAAGGTTATCATCCGGATTTACATAGGAATTGAGAGTGGCCCTGTCGCCGACCACCAGGCTGGAATAGCCGTCCCGTTTAGCGGTGTAATTGAGGTGCAGGTTGAACTCGGTATCGCTGGTGGGGGTATAGCGCAGTTGCGTCTTAAAGCGTTCGGTCCGCTCTTTGTTTCCATCCGAAGTATAGGCGTTGTTCATGTAGCCGTCAGTGTTGTAATGCATGGCGCCCAGAGAAAAATAAAGTTTGTCCTCCACTAACGGGCCGCTGAACATGGCCGAATATTTTTGGGTCGCGAATGAGCTGTAGCCGGCCTGCAAGCTTCCGCGCCAATCGTTGTCCGGCTTGCGGGAAATGACGTTGATCACCCCGCCCATGGCATTTTTGCCGTAGACCGCGCTCTGGGGGCCGCGCAGCACTTCAACCCGCTCGATATCCATGAGCGGCGCGTCCAGATTGAAGTAGGTGTCCAAGGGCACACCGTCCAGATACATGACCAAGGGACTGGTCGAGGTGCCCGGCGAGGTTGTGGCCCCGCGAAAGGACATGAGCGTCACCCCGCCCAAGAAGGGGCTCAAATTCATGTTGGGCACATGCTGCAGGACTTTTTGGATGCTGTCCATATTGGCGTCTTCCAGCTTTTGGCCGGTAAAAACCGTCACCGCCGTGGGGGTTTTTTGCAGATCGGTCTCGCGCTTATCGGCGGTTACGAGGATCGTCGGTAGCTGATATTCGCCGCCATCAGCGTCGGCGACGCTTGAGTCCGTCACCTCCGTCCCGGTTTCGTCTTCCTGGGCGAAGGCCTTTTGAACCACAACCGGCTCCATCCAACACAGGGCCGCCGCCAGCGTCACGGCCAGCGGTCGACTTACCCATTTCCATACGTAACCGGTCTGGCTTGCGTCGGTTTGCATTTTGCCCATTTTAACTCCGATCATATCCGAAGAATGTAAGTTTCACAGGGTTTAGGCCTGCGCTCTTTTGGCCCGGACACAGGGGATCTCCCTGTTCGCCTTTTGTCCGGGGGTGAATGTCCATCAATCATCGCGCTTAAGCCCCTTGTCAGGAGGCCGTTTTCTCAAGCTGTTCCTGTATGGGGGAGAGTTGTTCTCCGGTAGAGGAACGCGGGCCGAAAAACAGGCGCCGGCACCTGTTGCCCAACGCCAACGCCACCAGGCTGACGCCCAGCACCAGAGCATACCACCAGCCGGCGACTCCGAAGTCGGGCAGCAGTCCGGTCAGGAATGCAGGGAGCGGCATTCCGGCCAGAAGCCAGCCGGCGGGTAAAGTGAGCAACCAATAAAGGCCGCTGGTAATCAAAAACGGCGCCACCGTGTCTTCAATGCCGCGCAGGCAGCCGTTGAGGCAAATCTGGAGAGCGTCAACAAACTGAAAAAGCGCGGCCACCATCAAGAGGCTCGTGGCCAGGGCTATCACCTGGGGGTCATGGGAATAAAGACCGGCGACGGTGTGCGCGGAAAAGTACATTAAAAAAGTCAAGACCAGTCCGAGAGCGGCCCCCAGGCTGATGGAGCACAGGACGACTTCCCGCTTTCCGGAGATGTTCCCGGCTCCGTGCTCGCCTGCGACCATAATGCTGCTGGCCATGGAAACGCTGGTCGGCATCGCGAACAGGATCATCATGAAATTGAAGGCGATCTGGTGGCTGGCGCTGTCGACGGCTCCCCGGGAACTGATGCATATGGCGATGAAAGTGAGAACCAGAAATTCGGAGACCAGAGCGCAGCCGATGGGCAGGCCGGTGGAAAATATATGTTTGATCCGGGCCGCAACCGGGCGGTAAAACGTGGCCAAAGGCCTGGTTTGGCGGTATCTGGGCGTCCAGGAGACATAGGCCGCGAAAAATATCGCGGAAATGACCATGCTGATGGATGTGGCCAAACCGCAGCCCCGCACACCCATGTCCGGCAAGCCAAACCGGCCGAACATCAGGCCGTAATTCAGCAAAATATTGATCAGAACGGTGACTATGGCAATGACCGTGGCCGGCACAACATTCTGCTGACCGTCGCAAAAAAAACGCAAGGCAATGGCCGTGCTGGAGAAAGGCAGCCCCCAGACCAGGAAACGAAGGTAGTCCGAGGCTTTTGCGGCCACCTCCGGGGCGGTGCCGAATACTGGGAGGCCGGGGGCCAGCAACCAGAGGAGTAAGCCGAATAACCCTCCGAGGATAAGAGCCAGCCAGACCGCCTGCTGGGTCAGTTCGGCCAGTTTTTCCAGCTTGTCGCTTCCGAAAACCTGAGAGAGCAGAATCAGAAATCCATACAAGGTGCCGGTGATGAACATTTGCACCGGTATCCAGACCGCGGCGCCCACAGCCACGCCAGCCTGATCCACGGTACCTAATTTGCCGGACATGACTGTGTCCACGACCCCGGAGGCCAGATAGGCATATTGGGAAATGAGAATCGGCCCGGACAGCAACAACATTTTGCGCAGTTGCCCTTGAAAGGCGCGTATCAGTGAGGTCATGAGGAACTCCGAAGTTGTTCAGCCCACGAATAGGGCAATGCTCTGTCGAAAGGCGATATGGCTGGAGTCAGTCGTCCGGGAACAGGTATTCGCAAATTTGTTTTGTCGGGCTTCAATCGCCACCATCATTGATTTTCTATCATGATAAGAGAACAGGCCTCTGATTTATCCCCTGATCGGGAGTTTCTATACTCATAATTGATAATAAAAATCAATTGCAATAAGAGTTAACTATATGATATCACAATTTTTATTGCGAGTACTTGAGTGTAAATGAAAGCCAATTAAGGATGTTTCAGCGCATGCGTCGGATGAACTCACCCGGGGTGAGCCCAAAATGCTTGCGAAAGGTGGCTATAAAGTGGCTGACATTGGTGTAACCCATATCCCAGGCGCATTGGCTGACGTTGCTTTCGCCCTGCAGGAAGCGGGAGTGGGCGAAATTGACACGGCAATATGTGGCGTAGGCCGCCACGCTCATTCTGTAGATTTGCTTAAACCCGGTTTTGAGCTTGAATTCATTAAGGCAGAACATGCGGCTGAGATCCTGCAGACGAAGTGGCTCAGTCAGGTGTTCTTCAATGTGGCGCTTGACTCCGGCTAACTGGACCAGATCCTTCCTGTTCAAGTGCAGGTGAGTGGTGGCGTTGTCTGACATATACAGCGCGTCGGCCGCCAGAGCCAAAAATACCAACGCCGCGCCGGAACGGTAGGCCTGGGTGAAAGAGGCGGCCACTGGGGGCTTCAGAAGCGATTGGCCCAGGGCGATCAATCGTAGCGGCGCGATCAGACCGCTGTTATTGATCCGCTCGACTAAGCCGGCATCAAGGGAAAAGGACTCACCCCCAAGCCAGTCCGGCAGCGCTTCAGGCCGGACAAGCAGATTTACCTGGCAGTTTTCGCCGGGGTCAAGCTGAATCTCAACATCAACAAGAGAATAATTATAAAAGATCAATTCATTTTTACCATGCTGAACCTGTATCGGCTGCTTTTTCTTCAGCACGGTGAGGCCGGCGCCCGACAGTTGGAGGGAGAACACCAGCGGAGCTTCCGGGTCGGCGGGGAACGGCGCCCTGACGCTTCGGTTGGAGACGTAGGGCGGCAATAGTTCAAGACCAAGGCCGGGCAGAGCGGGGTGCGCCACTGGTTGAGCGCCGTCGACGCCGGCGGCCAGGCGAAACAAAGGCGATCGCCAGGCCAGGTCAGAGGCTGTCAGGCCGACTGACGGGATTTTTACACGCATACCAGGGGACATAAGCGCCTCCTTATTTTTATGAAGCAGTTTCATTCGACATCTGGTTTACGATGGCCCTGAGCATGGGAGTGGGGTCATCCGCGAAAAATACATGGCCTCCTTCGAATTCCGAGAGAGTGACTCCCGATGAGCTGTATTCTCGCCAGGGGAGCACCAGATCCGGGCTGATGACCGCATCCCGTCGTCCATACATGGCCAGAACCGGACAGGAGAGTCCCGGGCGCGGGCCGGTATAACGGTAGCTTTCATCCAGGAAAAAGTCGGCCCGTAGAAGGGGGATGAACAGTTCCAGAAGCTCGGGTATGTTCAGCACTTCGTCCGGGGTCAGGGAAAAGGCCCGCAACGCGGCGGCGAAATCATCTCGTGGCAGACTGGATATCGTGGCCGGAGCGGGCAGGTGCGGCGCCCGGGAGCCGGAGACCGCCAGCAGGACCGGGGGATGGTTCCGCTTCTGGAGTTTCAGGACCAGGTCAAAGGCCACGGATCCCCCGAAGCAATGTCCATATAAGATGAACGGGCGGTCGAGAAAGGGGCTCAGCAGATCGGCCAGAATATCCGTCAGTTCGCTCATCTCCCTTATCAGCGGTTCGGCCAGTCTTTTTTCTCGGCCGGGCAGGGCGATGGGGCACAGTTGAACGTCCGGCGCGAAGGCCGCCAGATGGCCGGGCCATTGTTTGAACATCCCCGGCCCGCCGCCGGCGAAGGGCAGACAAAACAGGCGTACGCTGGCATCGCCGCCAGGACGGACCGGGAGCCACTTGTCCGTATCGTTGATGTGGTTTATGGCCTGGCTCACGGCGGCACCTACTGTATCGTCCACGACGCATCCAGGTCGTCGGCCAGCAGATTTTTCAGATGACTGAGCAGGTCATTTTTGCGGTCCTGAATATAAAAGTGACCGCCGGGAAACAGGGTCAGGTCGCAGGCGTTTTCCGTTATCTCCGCCCAGCGTTGAAGCAGGTGCGGAGGAGAGTCGTGGTCGTTCCGCCCGCAGCAGACGGAAACAGGCATAGGCAACTGGGGGCCGTCCGGAGAACTATGGGTTTCCAGCAGCCGGAAATCGTCCCGTACAATGGGCAGCAGCATGTCCAGAAAGTCAGAATTGACCAGAACATCTTCTGGTGTGCCGCCCAGACGGCGAAGTTCCTTGACGATTGCGGCGTCATCCAGGCGATGCAGATTCTTACGCGCAGCGGCAACATGGGGTGGATAGCGGCCGGAGACGATCAACCGTAAAGGCGGCGGCGCTTTTAGCCTCTCAAGGCCCCGCGCCGTTTCCAGCGCCGTGACGCTGCCCAGGCTGTGCCCGAAAAGCGCATAGGGCCGGTCGGCATAAGCGGCGATGGCTTCGGCCGCCTGGGCGGCCGCTTCAGCCAGAGATTCTATAAACGGCTCGCCAAACCTCGCACCTCGGCCGGGAAGTTCCACCGGGCAGACCAGGCAGTGTTCGCGCAGGTCGGGCTGCCATTGACGGTAGGCCTCGCTGGTGCCCCCGGCATAAGAGAAGCAGAACAAGCGGGGCAGTACAGAATCAGTCTGAGGCGAGCCATCCGGCAACCAGAGTGAGGGAGCGGCGCGGCGCGAAGTGGTAGACAAAGCGGGCGTGTTCATATCGCCGCCTCATTGACCAGGGCGGGCTGAGCCACCTGATTCACAATGGCCTCCACTTTCGGAAGTTGAGCCAGGTCGCCGGCTTCGGCCAGCGTCAAGTCCCGGTTTTGCGCCAGACTGAACATCGCCTCGTAGAGGGCTTTGCTCAGGAGTTCCGCCGTTTCAGCCGAATAGTATTCTTCGCTGTAAATCAGCGCCACTCGGAGCTGCTTCGCCGGAAGGACCATCATACACACGGGCAGGCCCACGTTGGAATTCATATAGGCCCCCTGAATTTCCAGATCGGCATTTTCCTTTTTGCCTTCGCCGGCATCCATGTTTTCAAAGACCAGATACGAATTGTATATCGGTATGTGCGTTCCGTCGTCGGTCATGGCGACCAGATCCTGGATGGGAACGAATCGGCGCTCCATGGCCTCCATCTGCAATTCATGCAGAGATTGAAGCCAGAGGGAGACGCGTTGATCGTCCGGGCAATTGAGATGGTAAGGCAGGGCGTCAAGCAGTAAGCCGAAAATTTTGTCGATGGACTTGACCTCCGGCGGCCGGGAGGCGGCCACAGTCAGCATCACCGCCCGCCGCTCCGGCGACAGGCGGGCGATCATCAGGCCCCAGACTGCCTGGAACAGTATGTTCAGGGTGATACTCATGGAGGCGGCCTCCTTCTCCAAGACCCGCGTTTCTTCTTCCGTCAGAATCAAATGATGGATTTTGTTCGCGGTGGCGGGCATGACGGCTTTCACCTCCGGCGGCAGAAATGGCAGGCGGGGCAGGGTCGCGCCGCGCAGTTGCTCCCGCCACCAGGCCAGGTCGTCACCTTTTTCACGGTTGTTGAACCAGGCCAGATAGGGCCTGATTGAAGGACGCTTTTCGAGCCGGCCGTTTCCGCCCCGGGTCAGTTCGGCGCAGACCTGGGCGAAATCGGTCAAGGCAACGCCAAGGGACCAGCCGTCAAAAATTACGTGACTGAGGGTCAGGGTCATAATTGAGAGGTCGTCCTCTATCTGTTTTAGCGTTATGCGCAGCACCGGCGGTTTATAGTGATTCAGCGGGGTGTGGAAGTCCCGTTCAATAAAGCCGAAAACATACCGCTCTCTTTCCTCCGGGCTCATCTGGCGCAGGTCTTCATAATGAAAATTAGGCTCAGCCACGCGATGGATGACCTGATAGCCGCGGGAGATGTTGTCACGGTGGAAGGAACTACGCAGACCGGGGTGGGCCTCAATGACCCGGCTCCAGGCATCCCGACAGCGCTCGGGCGGCATTTGGCCGTGCAGGTAATAGGTGTACTGCTGCTGGTAGGAAAGTCCGCCCGGAATGAGGCCCACGAAGTAGAGGATGAAGTCCTGGAAGGGGGCCAGTGGAAAAATGTCTTCAATAAATGGCTGCATAGTCATATAATTACCCGCTTAGGATTGCCCGCTGATTTGGCTGAGGATGGCGGCGAGATCCGCCTCGGTGAGACCGGAGGCGGCGAAGTCCGCCGGAATGTATCTGGCGGCCCGGGAATTCTCTCCGCTTTGACCGCAAAGATCGCCCAGGGCCGTGAACAGAGTCTGCCCCATGGCCGCCGCCGTCGCCCGCCCGAATGTGTCGGGGTATAAAAGACGCATTTTGAGCCGGCCGAATTCCATCCAGAAAGCCGCCTCCAGTCCCTCATGAAGACTTTTTCCCGTCCAGAAGCCGCCGGTG
>JAISFR010000140.1 GCA_031263565.1 Candidatus Adiutrix sp.
GCGCTTGCCGGCATCCTTGCAGGCGTCGGTTATCCGCTCAATCCCGCGCCCCCACGTTTCAATAAAGCCCGTCCGATAGAAAACGTAGGCGATTTTAGGGTTGTACGGGCGCGACCTATCGATTCTTTGGTTCTCCACGTCAAAAACTCTGCTGTCTTTTCCCTCTGTCGCGAACAGCACGGCGCCGCTATCCATGTCGGCGAACACGGTGACGTAATTATACCCTTTTCGGTCGCCCGCCTTTGCTTTTCACGCGCTTTCAAGATATAATTACAATAAGGATGAGCGGGCTTTGAGGGGAACTGGTCATGTATATCGCTTTTTTCGATTCCGGCCTGGGCGGCCTTAACACCTTGAAGGTCGCCCTGGCCAGAAAGCCGGGAGAAAAGTATATTTATTTCGGCGACACGGCCCACGTGCCTTACGGCGCCAAAAAGCCGGAAGAAATTCAGGGCTTTCTGACCGAGGCGATGGCCAGCCTTCTCGGCTATGGCCTGAAGGCCCTGGTGCTGGCCTGCAACACCGCCACCAGCGTGGCGGCCGACTTTCTGCGGGCGCGTTATTCCTTGCCGATCATCGGCATGGAGCCGGCCGTCAAGCCGGCCGTCGAATACAATGCCGGGCTGGGCCGGAGGATATTGCTGCTGGTCACCGTGCTGACCTCGAAAAGCGAAAGAGTCGCCATCTTGAGGTCCAGGGTGGACCCGCAGGAACTGATTGACTCCCTGCCCGCCTCCGAATTGGTTGAATGCGCCGAACGGCTGGAATTTGATCAGGCGGCGGCCGAGGGGCTTTTGCGGCGAATGCTGAGGGGCCGCGATCTGAGCGCCTATAGCTGCGTGGTCCTGGGCTGCACCCACTTTAACTATTTTCAAACCGCCATTGCCAACGTGTTCCCGGCCGGCACGAAAATAATGGACGGCAACGAAGGCACGGTCAGGCGTCTGTTTGAACTTGTCGGCCGGGATTCCCCGCCGGCCGGGGATCCGGCGGCCGGTGAAGTGCTGCTGCATCTGTCCGACAGCGGAGATTCCCGGAAAATAAGCGCGGCCCGGGCGATGATTGAAAGCGTCTTCCCCGGTCCGGTCAAAGTGATTTAAAAGGCCGCGCAAGCGAAGACCGGCCCCTGAACCAGGCGGTTCCGGGGCCGGGGATGGAAATGACGGCCGGCGCTTATTTGACCAGGGCGTAGGTCTGGCCGGCGATTTCCTGCTCTTCGTCGGTGGGAATGACCGCGATTTTGATGGGGCTGTCGCTGGCGTTGACGAAGCGCGGCTCAGAGGAACGCAGGTCGTTTTTGGCCTTGTCCAGTTTCAGGCCCAGGCCGTCCAGGCCTTTCAGGACCAGTTCGCGCATGGTGGCCGAATTTTCGCCCACCCCGGCGGTGAAGGCCACGCAGTCCAGCCCGCCGAGGGCGGCCATATAGGCCCCGATGTATTTTTTGATGCGGTAGGCGTAGGTTTCCAGGGCCTGGCGGCACTGCTGGTTGCCCTTGTTGTGGGCCTCTTCGATATCCCGGAGGTCGGAGGAGCCGATGCCGGCCAGGCCCAGCAGGCCGCTCTTCTTGTTGAGGTAGTTGTCCACCCCGTTGGCGTCCAGGCCTTTGATCTTCATGATGTTCCAGACAATGGCCGGATCGAGGTCGCCGCAGCGGGTGCCCATGATCAGGCCTTCCAGCGGGGTCAGCCCCATGGAAGTGTCCTGGCACTTGCCGCCGGAGACGGCGCTGATGGAACCGCCGTTGCCGAGGTGGCAGACGATGACCTTGACGTCTTCGGGCTTGGCGCCCAGAAGGGCGGCCGCCTGGCGGGAGACATAGGCGTGGCTGGTGCCGTGGAAGCCGTAGCGGCGGATCTTGTGCTCGGTGTACAGATCGTAGGGCAGGCCGTAGAGATAGGCGTGGGCGGGCATGGTGGCGTGAAAGGCGGTGTCGAAAACGCCCACATTGGCGACCCCGGGGAAGACCGCTTCACAGGCCTCGATGCCGATCAGGTTGGGCGGGTTGTGCAGCGGGGCGATGGAGAAGCAGTCGCGGATGATGGCCTTGACCTTTTCGTCGATGATCACCGGGTCGGTGACGCTTTCGCCGCCGTGAACCACCCGGTGGCCGATGGCCTTGACCTCGCTGAGTGATTTCAGCACCCCGTGCTGGGGGTCGACCAGCTTGTCGCTGATGAGCTTGACGGCCTCCTGGGCGTCTTTGACGGCCACTTTGCTCTTGAGGACGTCGCCCTTGTGGTTGGTGTACTTCATCGAGGTGTCGTCCAGGCCGATGCGCTCTATCAGGCCGCCCGCCAGGGGTTTGCCCCCGCCCGCCATGTCGAAACAGGTGAATTTGACCGAAGAACTGCCCGCGTTGATAACCAGAACTATCATAGTGTCATGCCTTTCTCGGAGCCGGGCCGTCGGACGAGGCCAGGCCCTTTGCCCTATTTTATGGGAAGCCCAGAACCGAAAGTTTCGGTTTTGAGAAAGCCGGCTGAACCGGCTGTGCTGTCTGTCCGGATTTGGATCTCAATTATTATAATGGCAAACGGCATGAAGGGCAAGAACTAATTTAAGCCGCCGGCGATTCCCGAAGGCGGCCGCCCGCCTTCAGGAAACGCTGTTAAGCCGCCCCCTCTTTTTTGATCCATTTGGCCAGGCAGCGGAAGAGTTCTTGAAGGTCCAGTGGTTTGACGATATGGTCGTTCATGCCGGCCTTAAGGCTCTTTTCCCGGTCCTGGGCCATGGCGTGGGCGGTCATGGCCACCATCGGCAAATCCTTGAATTTGGGATTTTTGCGGATCTCCGCGGCGGCGGTCAGACCGTCCATGACCGGCATCTGAATATCCATCAGCACCAGGTCGAAATTTTCTTTTTCCAGGAAGTCGAGGGCCTCCTGGCCGTTGCCGGCCACCGCGACCGTCAGGCCGGCGTTCCTGAGGATCCGTCTGGCCACCAGTTGATTGACTTCGTTGTCTTCCACCAGAAGGATGCGCGAGCCCTTGAGGTGGGCCACCAACTGGGAACTGTCCCGGCCCTGTTTGGCCCGGGCCAGTTTCGCGGCCTCCTCTTCTTCGGAGAGGTTCCCGCCGAAGACCACCGCCAGAACATCATGCAGGGCCGAGGGCGACAGGGGCTTGGGCAGCACGGTCTTGATGCCCACTTCCTTGGCCTTCAGGATGACCTCGTCGCAACTGTAGGCCGTGGCCATGATGACCGCCGGAATGTTCTCCGGGTCGGTCAGTTCATTGATGCGCCTGGTGGCTTCAATGCCGTCCATGTCCGGCATTTTCCAGTCGATGAGAAGCAGATCCAGGCGGCGGTCCTGCTGGTTGAGGCCGGTCACGATTTCCATGGCCTGCGGGCCGGAAGAGGCTTTCAGCACCTCAAAGCCCATGGTCTTGAGGTAGGCGCTCAGTATTTTCAGGGCCAGGCTGTTGTCGTCCACGGCCAGGGCGGTCAGGCCGCTGAAGTCGTTGCGTTTGTCGATGTAGCGCAGCTCCGGGCTGTGGCGGCCGAAGCGGGCCGTAAAGCCGAAGAGGCTGCCTTTTCCGGGCTGGCTCTGGCACCAGATTTCGCCGCCCATCATTTCCACCAGGCGTTTGGAAATGGCCAGGCCCAGGCCGGTGCCGCCATACTGCCGGGTGGTGGAGCTGTCGGCCTGGGTAAAGGCGCTGAAGAGCTTGTCGATCTGGCCGGCTTCCAGGCCGATGCCGGTGTCCCGGACCAAAAAGCGCAGGACGGCCTCTTGTTCGGTTTCGCTGACCACTTCCACGCTCAGGCTGATCTCGCCCTTGGCCGTGAACTTGACGGCGTTGGAGGTCAGGTTGTTTAAGACCTGAAGCAGCCGGAAATCGTCGCCCACCAGGCCCGACGGGGCGCCGGGGTCCACCAGCAGCAGAAATTCCAGGCCCTTTTCACTGACCTGGGGCGAAACCAGGTCCACGGCGTGCCGCAGCAGGTCGGCCAGATGAAAATCCCGGGGCGCGGTTTCAAACTTGCCGGCCTCTATTTTGGAGAAATCCAGGATGTCGTTAATCAGCCGCAAAAGGCTTTTGGCCGCGGCGTCGCTTTTGATGACGTACTGCTGCTGGGTGTCGTCCAGGTCGGTCTGCAATAACAGGTGGGTCAGGCCGATGATGGCGTTCATGGGGGTGCGGATTTCGTGGCTGATGTTGGCCAGAAAGCTGCTTTTGGCCCGGGTGCTCTCCTCGGCCTGGTCCCGGGCGATTTTCAGCGCCTGTTCGTTTTCCCTCAGTTGGCTGACATCCATCAGCCAGCTCATGATGGCCGGTTGGCCCTCATAGTCGGCCACATAGGCGTTTAAGAGGTTTTCGCTGATCGAGCCGTCCGCCCGGCGAACCGAAAGCGGCCGCCAGTTGACCCGCCGGCTGGTTTTCAGATCCCGCCGGAGGCCGGCCAGCTCTTTCAAATTGACCACCGAGCCCGTCAGGGAGGAGCCGGGCTCCAGACCCAGTTTTTTTTGGGCGGTGGGGTTGACGAATTTGACCTGCCCGTCGACGCTGATGCTGAAAGCCACGGGCGAACCGTCCAGAATATCGCGCAGAAGAAGGCGTTCCCGGTTCAGATTGGCCTGGGCGGCCTTAAGGTTCCGAAGGTCCCGGAAATAGCCCAGGACGATGAATTCTCCCCGCCGCTCCACCCGGATAAGTTGCGCTTCGCTGGCGATGAGCTGGGAGTCGAGGCGCCGCAGGAAAAATTCTTCCAGAAAGGCCTGCCCCTTTTCAAAGGCCTGGCCGATGCCCTCCATCAGGCGTTCGGCGGAGGAGCGGCCGTCGGGCGGGTCGGCCGGCAGCAGTTCCCGGAAGCGGTTGAGGAAGTCCTTCTTGCCGCTCAGTCCGCAGATGTCCACGGCGGCCTGGTTGCAGTCGATGATGTTCCCGCCGCGGTCAAAAAAAGCGCAGGCCAGGGGGGTGGCGTCCAGCATCAGGCGGATGCGTTCGTCGGCCTCGTGGGCGGCGGTGACGTCCTGCATGGTTTCAATGACGCCGATGGCCCGGCAGCTAGCGTCCATCAGAATGGAACTCTGGCAGGAATAAAAGCGGCCGCTTTCGGGCAGGTAGCGGAGAAAAGTCTTTTTGCCGGCCTCGCCTTCCTGGAAAAGCACGTCCGAATCCCGGAAATTCTTCCAGACTTCCCGATAGTGGCGGCCCAGAAAGGCGGCCGGGTCGTCGAGCCCCATGGCCAGGGCGGCCGGGAGGTTGAGGTAGGTCCAGCGCCGGGTCAGGTCGAAAACCGAAGTGGGGAAGGGCAGGCTGTCCAAAATGGCCTTGTACCAGACCCGCTCATTGGCGATGAACTGAAAGGCCCGGTTCATATAGCGGCCAAAACTGTCGTCGGCCTCCTCGCCGCCGCCGGTCAGCGCCTGCCCCAGGCGCAGCATCTCGGCCCGCAGGCTTTTCTGAATGGGGCCCAGGTGCCCTCCGTCCGAACCCATCAGCGCCTCCACCTGGCGCTGGATTGCCCCCAAGAGGAGATTCCGTTCGGTCATCTGCCTTTCCAGGGTTTCCTTCTGCCGGGAAATCAGGGCCAGGGACCTGGCCTGTTCCTTCTCCATCAGCTTTTTGGCCGTAAAGTCCATTTGAATGCCGACCAGGCGCGCCGGGCGGCCTTCCTCGTCATGCTCGATGACCCGGTTTACGCCGTAGGTCCAGAGGTAGTGCCCGTCCCGGTGCCTCATCCGCAGCTCAATGGTGGATATTTCCTCCCGCCCGGCCGACAGGTCGGTCAGGGCCTGGCGGCAGCGTTCCAGATCATCGGGGTGGATGATCTGGAACCAGTCTTCAATCCCCCCGCTCAGGGTCTTGGACGGCAGCCCCAGCAGGCGGCAGAACATTTCGTTGGTGCGCAGCAAGTTGCCGGGAATGTCCCAATCCCAGGTGGCGATGCCGGCGGCTTCCATCACCTGTTCCAGACGGAGGCGGCTTTCGGTCAGGGCTTCCCGGGTGGCTTTATGGTTGGAAATGTCCAGGGTCACGCCCATCATCCGGCTGGGGCGGCCGTTTTCATCCCAATCCACCACCCGGCCCCGGTCCTGGGCCCAGATGGTCACCCCGTCCGGGCGGCGAACCTGCACTTCGGTCTCGTAAAACGGCGTTTCCCCGGCCAGATACCGGTCCCTGGCCTCCAGAACCTTTTCCTGATCCCGGCGGGAAAGGGATTTGCGCCACTGTTCGGCCACGTCCTGTCCGGGTTTGGGGCCCAGCAGTTCCCCCGGCGACAGGCGGCCGCCGTAGCGGACGGTCTCGTTGACCAAATCCCAGTCCCAGATGACCACATCGGCCGCCTCGATGATGGTGTCCAGGCGCTTTTGCTCCATTTTCATGGCCGCTTCGCTGGCCGCCAGTTTTTCGTTGGCCGTCTGGAGCTCATGAATGTCGACGAGGCAGCCGAAGATCAGCCTGGGCCGTTCTTCGCCGCCGGCTTCCGCCGCCTCGCCGAAGGCGTGGACCCAGCGCCACTCCCCGCGCTCCTGATTCCAGAGGCGATGCTTGAGGTCATATTTGGAAGATTGCCCGCTCAGGCCGCGGCCGGTGGCCTCGACGGCCCCGGGCCGGTCGTCGGGGTGGACGCACTGTTCCAGGTAATCTTCGAAACGGCGGGGAAAGTCGTCCTGGCGCCAGCCGGCCATAAGCAGAAAATTTTCATTGACCAGGATATCGATTCGTCCGCCCTCGACGGCCCTGAGCTGCCAGAAGCCCAGGCCGGCCAGGCGCATGGTCCGGCGGATATAGTCCCAGGGCAGCTGTTCGTCAAAGGTGCCGGTGAAAGGTATCTTGGTCATCTGGCCTCCTGCGCCGCATTTAGGCATTGCCCATAAATAACTTATACATTCCCCTGGCGGCGTTGTTCTGGTTTTGGCCGCTAACAATCCGGCCAAAACCAGAACGCCTTGCCAGGAAAACGTCTAAGTTATTTCTTGAC
>JAISFR010000052.1 GCA_031263565.1 Candidatus Adiutrix sp.
CGGTCGCTTTTATAGGCATTTATCAAGGGCACTGATGCAGATCACCTTTGGAGCGGTCGGTCTTGTAAGGGGTCTGCGCCACAGTGGCCCGAATTTCCTTTTGGGGATGACCGGGAGCGCCCCATATAATTTTCACCTCATTGCCTATTTGGGCCTGATCCTGATCAAGCACGGCCAGGCAGAGCATCTGACGAAAATAATAGCTGTAACCATAGGAAGAGGTGACGCCGACAAGTTTTCCATCTTTGATTACTTTGTCGACATACATACCGCCTCGCAGATATCTGGGCATTTCAATGAAATCGTAGTGCTCACCTTTTTTGAACATGGAGGCGTAGACCTCCACCACGTCGTCGGAATTCCACACCAGAGTTCTGATGGCGCGCCCGGGCGCGGCTGCCTCTTTTTCCAGGGCCTCTCTGCCCAGAAAGTCGTGATCGAACTTTACGGCGTATTTCCAACCCAGTTCTATCGGGCTTCGGTAATATTCGCTGATATCCTCGCCGTCATAACTGCCATAAAGATTTAGGGTAGTAAAAGAAGGCCCCATTTTAGTCTTGAATGTTTCCAGGTAGTCCGCCAGATCAGGGCTGAACATGGCCGGGACATAATCGGTGAGGATGGTGGGAAAACAAGCTTCCAGGTGGTTGATGAACACCGTGCGGCCTCCGAGACGGCGCACGCCGTATTTTTCGCCCGCCTTCATCAGCGCCTCGATAATTTCCTCTTTCCATTCATGGGGGCCGACCAGTTCGTAACCCGGCTCGCCGCTCATGCCCTGGCGCAGGGCATACATCCACCGGCCGTTTATTTCCATTTTCACCTGATGCATGTATTTGACGTCCCGAAGTTTGGCTCCGCTGACTTCTTCAAGCAACTTAATGGAATAGGGTCCCGCCACTTGAAGGTTGAACCAGTCGTCATCTCGGGCGGTAACATTATAGCTGCCCTTTTCCAGGTTGTACTTCATCCAAAAGCAGCCACGCCCGAAGAGCAGATATTCGTTTTCTCCGAATTTTGAAAGAATACCCTCGTGAATGACTTTGCCGTCTTTATTGCAGTGGATGCAATGCTTTGACTGGCCGATTTCAAATTTTTGGAAGCTTAGCGTGGAATAGTCTGAAAACAGCTTTTCTACATCCGGCCCCCGAAACCAGCACTCCCACAGAAAAGACCAGTCGCCGATATTGACGCTTTCCTTCCAGGACATGCTTTCGTCCATCCAGTCAGTGAACTCGTAATGGCCCCATCTTACGGTGAAATAGCCGGGCGGCGTTGAACGATAGGCGCTTAAATTTTGCTTACTCATCTGCTTCCTCCTTGTGCCGGGCAGGTTCTGCCGGAACTGTTTGGCGAACAAATAATTACGTTGTCCGCGAGCTGTCTGAATCGCCGCTTGATTTGGATTTGAGGCGGTCGATATGTCTGGTGAAAGATCTGTTTATCCGAACATTCCGATTGAAATCCAATATGGAATAGTGATCAACATGGCGAGCATGGCCGCCGCGAAATACCCGAAGCCGTATCTGGCCAGATGGCCGGCCGTCCATCCACCCTGGCCCATATTGGCCTCGGCCACCAGGGCAAACATGTTGGTGTAACTGAGAAAGAATGAGTTCATGGCTATGCAGAGCAAAGGCACCCAGACCAGGGGATTAATTCCGTAATGAGAAAAAATTTCCGGGCTGATAGCACTGACGATGGCCATGGTGGGAACATAAACGGCGATATCCACAAAACGCCACAAAAACATCAGTAAAAGGATGACCAGGACGAATATCCAAGGATTGACGGCAACGGGAGCAATAGCTGTCACCAAAACGCCCGACATCCACGCCGAAACGCCTGTTACGGCAAAGACGGAGCCAAAGCCCATGGAAGTGCCGATGAACAGCACCAGGTCCCAACTGATGCCCGAGCTCAGTTCTTTCGATTCGATGATGTTCATGGCCGCCAGGATGAAAAGTCCGGCCAGGCAGACGGCGGCGTCGGGAACACGGTGAAACGAGTTGGTGACGAACATTAAAAAGCAACTCGCCAAAATAAGGCCCGTGACTTTTTCACTGCGACTGACCGGTCCGAGCTTGTGGTATTCCTCCCGAAAAACCTCGCGGCTGATATTTAGTTTTTCCGCCGGCTTTAAAAGTAGGTAGCCGATGACAACCGTCATAATGGAGATGAGCGCCACAGGCAGCAAAGCGACTTTGGCCCAGGAGGCGAAATCAATGGCGCCCAGTCCGGGAACGGAAGCGTAGAAACCTGACAGGATGGGGCCGGCCAGCGAACCGGTTAACCAACCAGTTCCTGGGATGACGGCCATGGCCCAGGCGGTGATCAACACCAGTGAACGCGCCTTGGAACCTTCAGGCAGCCGACATATCTGCACGCATTGGAGTGCAATGGGAATGACGATGACCACCCTGACGGTGATTGATGGTGTCAGCCATTGATAAGACGATGCCGATTACAGTCCACATCATCAACAAGCCGGGATACGAAACATTGATGCTTTTCATGCCAAAATAGGCTATGCGTTTTCCCAGGCCAGTTTTGGCGAGAGCGAAACCGAAAAACAGCGCCGGTATCAGCGACCAGACCGCAGTCCCTGAAAAACCGGAGAAAACATTACCAGCCGGAACACCGAAAGCAAGCAGGGCGGCCATAAATAATCCGCCGCTCACTGAAAATGGCAGGTTGAAGGGTTTAAAAATCCATAAGCCGATAGTGATGATCAACATCATTAGGGTCAGATGGCCTCTGTTATCCAGTGCCGGCTGAAACATCTGCGTTAAGCCGACGGCCAACCCCAGAACCAGAAAGAATAATCCCCCCGTGTGTCTGACGGTTTTGCTCATTTCAATCCTCCTAAACGGTTAAGAAGCGTTTATGTCGAGCTTTGAAATGATTATAATGCGCCATAATTTTAAAAGGAAATGCAAATATTTAATCATAATTCCCAAAATGCATAATGGCATGTTCCGTAATCTGAAGTTCCTTGCTGATATAAATAAAAATATAATAAAATAAATAATATATCTTAAAATTAGAAAAATTACCGGTAAACTGATGGTCTCAGCGCGCCCGGGCCGTCAGCGCGGTCCGCCCAGGCGCCACCAGGCCCTCTGTTTAGCTTCCTCCGCCAGGCCGGACCCGCTTTCCACTCTCAGACCAGCCCCTCCTTCCTTGCGCCATCTCCGATTATCACTCGCTCACCGGTGAACGCTTGCCTGGCGACTTTGCCTGGAAGCCCGCCATTTATATCAGTTTTCGCAAAAAAGAAAAAGCTTTAACCGAAAATGCTAATTTTAGAAAACAAACCTTGAAAAATACAGAAATATGTATTATTATTATGAACAAGGGGATAGTTCTATCCAGAGATCCACGGCTGTGGCTCTTTTCTGGGCGGAATAGAGAGACCGGCCGCCGCAACTTTTTTGACCACCGGTTTATTGACCGGGACTTTTGGGGGCAACAGCGATGGAAAAGCGAGAACTGGTAATTTTGGGGGCCGGCCCGGCCGGCTTGTCGGCGGCCATCTACGGCCGTCGGGCGGGGCTGGACACCCTGATCATTGAAAAGATCGCCCCGGGCGGTCAGATTAGAAACACCGACGAAATCGAAAACATGCCCGGGGTCATCCACGCCTCGGGCCTGGAACTGGCCGAGGGCTTCCGCAGGCACGCCGAGCATTTCCAGGCCGAGTTCAGGTCGGCCGAGGTCAAGGCGCTGAAAGTTCACGAAGGCCGCAAGATCGTGGTCACCACGGCCGGGGAGATTGAGGCCGGGGCGGTCATCATCGCCACCGGGGCCTATTTCAAGAAGCTGGGCTGCCCGGGCGAAGAGGAATTCATCGGGGCCGGGGTCAGCTACTGCGCGGTCTGCGACGCTTCGTTCTTTGTGGACGAAACAGTGGCCGTGGTCGGCGGCGGCAACACGGCCGTGGAGGAAGCCCTGTACCTGACCCGTTTCGCCAAAAAAGTCTACATCATCCACCGCCGGGACAAATTCCGGGCCGAGCGGGTGGCCTGCGAGAGGGCCGCCAAGTGCGAAAAGCTGGCGCCGGTCTGGGATTCGGTGGTCGAGGCCATTGAGGGCGACGGCCTGGTGGAGCGCGTCAGGGTCAAGAACGTCAGGACCGGCGAAGTGAGCGCCCTGGAGGTGGCCGGGGTCTTCGTCTTCGTGGGCACCGCCCCGCACAACGAGTACCTTAACGGCCTGGTGGCCGAGAAACCGGGCGGCTGGATCGTCACCGGCCCCCATATGGATACTTCGGTGCCGGGCATCTTTGCCGCCGGCGACGTCCGCGACAGTCCCCTGCGCCAGGTGGTCACGGCCGCGGCCGACGGCGCTGTCGCGGCCATGAGCGCCTACCACTATATCGACAGCCGGGGCCAGGCCCTGGAAATGGAAAGAAAGTGAGGAGGCCGGTTATGCCCAACGCGGCCGTCAAAGCCTGTTCGAACTGCCTGGTGCACGCGCCGGAAATGGCCGAGCGCTACGGCAACACCCCCTATATGGAACGTCTGTCCCACCCCGGCTCTGAATTCCTGGCGGCCTTGCCCAAGGCCGGGCAGAGCTACGAAGAGGCCTGCCGCTACGCCCCCAACCTGACCTTCATCGGGGCCCTGAGCGTGGACGGGCTGCCGGCCAGGCCCCAGCCCTGGCTGCGAAACCTGGAGCCCGAAGCCGTGCGCGACGGCCGCTTCGGCGAGATCATGCCCGAAGACGAATTCCTGGGCCTGATGGATTTCTGCGATGTTTTCGACCTCATCTGGCTGAGCCTGGACTTCGCCGCCGGCGTCAAAGGCAAGCTTAAAGCCCGCAATTTCTGGTCCCCCGAACAGTTGGCCCGCCTGGAAAAGGGGCGCCCCCTGGCCGAGATCGAGGCCGAATGTCGAGAACAGCACGCCCTGCCGCTCTATTTTGGCGGCCGGGTGGTCGGCTGCTGCCGCCGGGGCCACGAGACCGACGAGAACCTCTCGGCCCACGTGCTTCTGGAAAACATCGCCTCCAAGGCCACCAGCATCCTGGCCATGATGCATCTCCTCAGGAACTCGGGCCTGCCCCCCGGGGAGATCGACTTTGTGGTGGAATGTTCCGAGGAAGCCATCGGCGACATGAACCAGCGCGGCGGCGGCAATTTGGCCAAGGCCGTGGCCGAGATCGCCGGCTGCCGGAACGCCAGCGGCTTTGACGTGCGGGCTTTCTGCGCCGGTCCCACGGCGGCCCTGATCACCGCGGCCTCCATGGTGGCCGCCGGGGCCCGGAAGAACGTGGTGGTGGTGGCCGGCGGGGCCGTGCCCAAGCTCTACATGAACGCCCGCGACCACGTCAAAAAAGGCCTGCCGGCCCTGGAAAACGTGTTGGGCTCCATGGCCGTGCTTTTGACCGAAGACGACGGCGAAAGCCCGGTCATCCGCCTTGATTCCCTGGGCAAACACACGGTGGGGGCCGGGGCCTCGCCCCAGGCGGTGACCACCGCCCTGGCCTGGGAGCCCTTGGAAAAACTGGGCCTGAAGCTGACCGACGTGGACAAATACGCCCCGGAACTCCACAACCCCGAGGTGACCGTGCCGGCCGGGGCCGGGAACGTGCCGGAGGCCAACTATAAGATGATCGCCGCCCTGGGGGTCATGAAAAAACAACTGGAACGCGGCGATATCGAGGGCTTCGTCAAGGAAAGAGGCCTGACGGGCTTCGCCCCCACCCAGGGGCACATCCCCTCGGGGGTGCCTTACATGGGCCACGCCCTGGAAGAAATGAAGGCCGGCCGGCTCAAGCGGATCATGGTCATCGGCAAGGGCAGCCTCTTCCTGGGCCGCCTGACCAACCTGGCCGACGGGGCCTCCTTCCTGATGGAAAAGATGGCCGGCGGCGCCGGCCAGGCCGCGGCCGTCACCACCCGGGACGTGGAGGAAGTGGTCCTGGAAGCTCTGGGCGATCTGGCCGCGGCCCTCAACAGGTAAGGAGGGCGGATCATGACGGATGATAAAAGAAAAATCATCGGCCAGGCCCTGGCCCGGGTGGTGGAAAGAGCCCGGGGCGGCCTGGAGCGCCCGGTGATCGGTCTGCTGGCCTCGGGCAGCGAACTGGGTGCCGTCGAGCTGCTGGAAGGGGCCCGTCGGGCCCAGGCCGAAGACCCGCGCCTCAAGGTGCTGGCCATCGGCTCCCGGCTCCCGGCTTACGACGACCTGGACTGGCTGGAGACGCCCGACTGCGAAGCGGACAGGGCCGCGGCCATGGAAAAGGCCCTGAGCGAAGGCCGCATCCAGGGGGCGGTGGCTCTGCACTATCCCTTCCCCCTGGGGGTGACCACCATCGGCCGGGTCCTGACCCCGGCCCGGGGCCGGAACCTGCTGCTGGCCTCGACCACCGGCACGTCCTCGGCCCGGCCGCTGGAGGCTCTGGTGCTGAACGCGGTCTACGGCCGGGCCGTGGCCCGCAGCCTGGGCGTCGAAGAGCCCAGCCTGGGCCTTTTGAACATCAGCGGCGCCAACCAGGCCTTGAGGGCTCTGAACACTTTAAAAGACAACGGCTACCCGATCAAGTTCGGGGCCAGCCGGCGGGCCGGCGGCGGGGCTTTGCTGCGGGGCAACGACCTTCTGAACCCCGCGGTGGACATCTGCCTCTGCGACAGTCTGACCGGCAACGTCTTGATGAAACTCTTCTCGGCCTGGCAGACCGGGGGGGCCTTCGAGGCCCTGGGCTGGGGCTACGGCCCTTCGGTCGGCCGGGGCTGGGACCGGGTGGTCTCGATCATCTCCCGGGCCTCCGGGGCGCCGGTCATTGCCGGGGCCCTGAGCTTCAACGCGGCCGTGGTCCGGGGGGGGCTCCCGAAGCTGGTGGCCGGGGAACTGGCCCTGGCCGGGAAGGCCGGCTTGAGCCAGGTGCTGGAGGGCCTCACGCCGGCGGCCGCGAAGGCCGCCGAAGAGCTGAAAGCTCCGCCGGCCCGGCCCGCGGTCGCGGAAATTCACGGCCTGGACGTGCTGGACATCGAGGCCGCCGTGCGCTGCCTGTGGCGGGAAGGCCATTACGCCGAATCGGCCATGGGCTGCACCGGCCCGGTGGTCAAGGTGCCGGAAGACATTCTGGAGGCGGCCAAGGCCTGCCTCGCCCGCAACAACTATATCGGCTGAGGAGGCGATAATGCTGGTCATCGACAAAGACAATTACGAACAGGAAGTGCTGAGGAGCGAGATGCCGGTCGTCGTGGATTTCTGGGGCCCGCAGTGCGCTCCCTGCCTGGCCCTGATGCCGGAAGTGGAAAAGCTGGCCGGGGAATACGCCGGCCGGATCAAGTTCGGCAAGCTCAACTCGGCCGAGAACCGCCGCTTCTGCATGAGCCTGAAGATCATGGGTCTGCCGACCTTCCTGTTTGTCAAAGGCGGCGAGATCCAGGCCAGGCTGTCGGGCGGCGAGGTCAGCCTCGACAGCCTCAGGGCCGCCGCCGATAAACTCCTGGCCGGGAACTGAACTTCGGCGGTCCGGCCGCGCGCTGGCCGCCGTCATTGAAGCGCCGCCTCAGGGCGGACAGAAGTAGAAAGGAGATTTCCGATGGGAAAAATGGAAGGAAAAAAACTGCTCCTCCTGGGCGAAAGGGACGGCGTCCCCAGCCCGGCCATGGAAGCGGTCTTTAAAAATAGCGGGGGCGAGGTGGTCTTCTCGGCCACCGAATGCTTCGTTTGAACCGCCGCGGGCGCCATGGATCTGGCGAACCAGCAGCGAGTCAAAGACGCCGCCGAAAAGTTCGGCGCTGATAACGTGATTGTCATCCTGGGTTCTTCCGACGCTGAAGGGGCCGGCATTTACGCCGAAACGGTCACCGCCGGCGACCCGACCTTTGCCGGCCCCCTGGCCGGCGTGGCCCTGAATCTCCCGGTCTACCACGTCTTCGAAGACGTGGTCCGGGCCGAAGCCGACGCCGGCGAGTGGGAGAATCAGATCAGCATGATGGAAATGGTCCTCGACCCCGCCGCCCTGGCCCAGGCCGTCAGGGAAATGCGCGAAGAGCACGGCCAGTCGGTTCTGTAGGCCGCGTCAACAGCCGGCGGCCCCCAGCCCGGGCCGCTGCTCTGAACCCCGAGTTCAAAAGGGCCCGGGGTTTTCCGTTCGATGGGCCCGGTTGACGGCCGAAAAGACAACGGATAAAATGAAATTCGGCGATTTTACAAATTCCATCGAGGTTCATGGCCATCATTAACCGACGGGGGCGGAAATGGAAGCCGAACAAAAACTGCTGCGGGCTATCCCCAAGGTCGACAGTCTGCTGGAACAGGTTCAAAACCGGCCGGAAATGCGGGACTGGCCCCGGGCGCCTCTGGTGGAAGCCGTCCGCACCACTCTGGAGAGCCTGCGTCGGGACATATTGGCCGGGCGGGTCAGCCGCCTGCCTGATTCCGAGGCCCTGATGGACCGGGTCGGCCGGGCGGCCCGTCTGGAACTGCGCCCCGGTCTGCGCAAAGTCGTCAACGCCACCGGCGTGGTCATTCACACCAACCTGGGCCGCTCGATCCTGGCGCCGGAGGTGGCCGCCCGGCTGACCGAACTGGCCGCCTCTTATTCCACGCTGGAGTATGACCCCGCCGAGGGGCTTCGCGGCAGCCGCCAGGTCCATGTGGAAAAGCTCCTGATCCGCCTGACCGGCTGCGAGGCCGCCCTGGTGGTCAACAACAACGCCGCCGCCGTGCTGCTGATTCTGGCGGCTCTCTTCCGGGGCCGGGAGCTGATCGTCTCCCGGGGCGAACTGGTGGAGATCGGCGGTTCCTTCCGCATTCCGGCCATCATGGAAGAGGGCGGGGCCATTCTCCGCGAGGTGGGGACCACCAACAAGACCCGCCTGAACGACTACGCCCGGGCCATCGACCCGGAGCGGACCGGCGGGCTCTTGAAGGTGCACAGCAGCAATTTCCGGATCATCGGCTACACCGAGTCGGCTTCAGTGGCCTCCCTGGCCGCCCTGGCCCGGGAACGCCGGCTGCCCTTGGTCGTCGACCTCGGCAGCGGAACTTTTTTCAATCTGCAACCCTTGGGTATTCACGATGAACCGACCGTCGGCCAGATGCTGGAGGCGGGGGCCGACCTGGTCAGTTTCAGCGGCGATAAAATGCTGGGCGGGGCCCAGGCCGGGCTGATCGTCGGCCGCCGGGACCAGGTGGCTCAACTCAGGGCTCATCCCCTGGCCCGGGCTCTGCGGGTGGACAAGATGACTCTGGCCGCCCTGGAAGCCACCCTCCGGCTCTATCTCGACCCCGAGGAAGCCAGGCGCCGCATCCCGACCTTGGCCATGCTCTTCATCGGTTCTGAAGAATTGCGGGCCAAGGCTGAAAGCCTCAGGGCGGCCCTGTCCGGCCGGCCCGGTTTGGGCCTGGAGCTGGTGCCCAGCGAAAACCAGGTGGGCGGCGGCTCGGCCCCCGAGCGCCCCTTGCCTTCCTGGGCGGTGGCCGTGACCGTGCCGGGACTCAGCCCCGACGCCCTGGAAAAGGCCCTGCGCCTGAACGAGCCCCCCATTGTGGCCCGCATCGTCAAAGACCGTTTGTTTTTGGAGGTCCGCACCATAGATCCGGCTGACTTTGGCGCCATCCTCGACGCTTTCAGTTCTCTGCCCGGGCCCGGCTCATATTCTTGACCGGCGCGGACAGGCTGGCATATAATTTCCGGCCATGGGAATATACGGGCAGCTGGTGCGCCCCCTGGTCTTCAAAACCAGTGCTGGTGGTTAATAGCCGCCTAGGTGGGTTCGATTCCCACATATTCCCGCCATTTTTGCGGCATAAGACAACAGTTTCATGAGCAAGTCCAAGCACGCCATCATCGGCACCGCCGGCCACGTCGACCACGGTAAAAC
>JAISFR010000055.1 GCA_031263565.1 Candidatus Adiutrix sp.
ACCGCTGAAACGCTCCGCTCTCTCTTGGAAATAGTACCCAGGGATGACGACTATTATCAAGAAATATGGGAATACATTGATGAAGCCCAACGGCTGAAGAATTAAAAATATGTCTGCGCCTAAAATGGTATGGGATTTTTTAATTTATAACCATCTTCCTGCATTGCTTATTGTAGTGATAGGCTGGTATATCGTTGATCACCATGCGCAAAAGAGAGAAAGAAAAAAGCAATTTATTGATGATTTAAGATTGATGCAAGATAAAGCTGAAGAGATCTGTCGCCTGGCGGCAAAAGCACGCGAGTCACAAGAGAAAACAATAGGATACAACCAGAGCCAAGAGAAAGAGTTAGGGTATCGGTTTGGTTTTTTTAGAGATCGGCTGATAAGTTGCACTAATAATATATCAGTTGTCAAAAAGAATGCCGTAGATGCTCCAGGCCTTCAAAGGGCCATTATTCAACTAAGGCGGGCTATAACTGGGGACAGCTTGCATTACCCATCAGTTGGGTTGGGAGAAGCCTTTAAATCGCTTATTTATGTTATTGATAAAATCAAAATAAATTTGTAATACAATGAGTCATAGCGGCGGACGATTCTTTTGATTTTTCTTTCACCACTTCCACTGATTCTGCTCATCCTGTTCTGGCCGGCCCAACTCTGGGCCGACTTCACCGCCACAGTTATCAGGATCACTGACGGCGACACAATAGTTGTTCGCACCGTCGATTTTGAGGATATCAAGGTCAGGCTCTACGGCATCG
Organism: Candidatus Adiutrix sp.; assembly: GCA_031263565.1. Taxonomy (GTDB): domain Bacteria; phylum Desulfobacterota; class Desulfarculia; order Adiutricales; family Adiutricaceae; genus Adiutrix. The sequence continues at coordinate 765 of JAISFR010000055.1, forward strand.
ACTGCCCGGAACGGAACCAGCCCGGCGACCCCGAAGCCACAGCCTATCTAAGGCCGCTCCAGGGCCGGACGGTGCTTTCGCCGGCCTGGCGGGAAATACGGGAAAAAGACGGCAATTATCCCGAGGCTTATCACGGTGATACGGAAAAACGCATTTTATATCTGGCCGGCTCCATGACCTTCGGCTATGTCGGCAACTCCGCCAACTTCCCCAACGCCCACGGGGAAATGTGCGAAAAACTGAAAGAGAACGGCGTCGATCTGTTTATCGTCCGCAACAACGAATCCATCAACGGCACGTCACAAGCCATTTTTGAAGGCTGCGTCACAAGCCCGGACAGATACTACCAAGCCGCGAGCAAGTCGGACATATCGGAGGTCATGGCCCAGATGGCCCAAAGGCAGTATCATGTCCGGCTTTCCCGATAAGGGCTCATCCGGGAAATGCGTACCTGAGCTCATGAATGGCAGCGGTTTTGAAGCGGTTCCGTTTTCATTCGGCAAACGTGCCGTAGCTCCACCCGGAGAACCCGCGAGCAGAGTTTCTCTTGACTGGGCCTGTTTATTTATGCAATACTCCGTCTATTCAGCATGCTCGCTTTGAGCTTTAGGGGAACCCCGTGGAAATCGGGGACGGTCCCGCCACTGTAAACGGAGCCGAAAACGACCAGGCAGCCGCTGGCTTCATTCCAGGAAGGCGTCGTTAGTAGAATAATCCGCAAGTCAGAAGACCCGGCTGAAAAAGGCTTCCAGTCTCCGAGGCAGAAACTTAAGGAAGCCGCCGCCTGGTAGATGGCTACTGACCGGCAGAGCGCCCGGCCGGCGGTCGTCGCTCCAGGCACGGAAGATATTCCGAGGACAAACGGGGCTCCCGGATCACTGGTCGGTGATCCGGGTTTTTTTTGCCCCGAAAGGTCGCCGGGCCGGAAGAAGCCAGAATTTCCGATACGGCGGCAGCCGGAAAGCCGTCCGAAAAAATGCTCCATAATAAAAAACCGCCGTCGTCGACGGCCTTGGAGGACAATATGTCTCTGACCCTGATCGCCCAGGCCCAACTGCCGCCGCCCCGGACCGGGTCGGCCCCGGCGCCCGCCGATATCGGCCCGGAAGCGGCCTCGTCCGCTCAATCCGCCCCTTCGGACCCGGCAACCGCCCCGTCCGCTCCAACTGCTTCCGCGGAACCGGCGGCGGCCCCGACGAGCCCGGCCGGCCCGGACGGCGGCCCGGAAACGCCGGCCGGGACGGACTCCGGTCAGATCACCAGCCCCGAAACCGGGCCGGCGACCCCCGAAGCCATGGCCCCGCCGCCCGAATCGCTGTCGTCTTCGGTCGGCCTGCCGTCGGCCCCGCCGCAGGATATGTCGGTCAAGCACATGTTTTTAAACGCCGACCCGGTGGTGCAGGGGGTGATGGTCCTCCTCCTTCTGGCTTCGGTGGCCACCTGGGTGGTCATCTTTGAAAAGACCTTCGTCCTGCGGCGGGCCAGCCGACAGATCATGCTGTTCAAACGGGCGGCGGCCAGGCCGGACCAAAAAATAGCCGTGGGGGATTTTTCCGAATTGTCCAGACCCATAGTCAAGGCCGGGCTGAAAGAAAGCCGCGACGGCGCCGGGTCCGAGACCAGAAACGACTACCGCGAACGGGTTGAACGCAGCATGAGGGCCGAGCTGGCCGGCCTGATGGATCATTTGGGCTACAGAACATTATTCCTGGCCTCGGTGGGTTCGGTCAGCCCCTTTGTGGGGCTCTTCGGCACGGTTTGGGGCATTATGCACAGCTTCATCGGCATTGCCTCTTCCGGCGAAACCACCCTGGCCGTGGTGGCTCCGGGCATTGCCGAGGCCCTTTTCGCCACGGCCATGGGCCTGGTGGCCGCCATCCCGGCGGTCATCGCCTACAATAAAATTACCGGAACCCTGAAGAAAATGACCAAGGAGGCCCTCAACGGCATCGGCCTGATGGGCAACCATCTGGCCCGACTCCACTTCAGCGGGGGGGAGACATGGAACGGGAACTGATCGAAGGCGTGGAAGATTTCGGGGCTATTTCCGATATCAACGTCACTCCCTTTATCGACATCATGCTGGTGCTGCTCATTATTTTTATGGTCACGGCCCCGCTGATGCTGGGCGGGGTGCATGTCAACCTGCCCAAGAGCGGCGGGGACCCCATGCCCCGCCCGGAAAATCCGGCCATAGTCAGCCTGGATGCCCAAAACCGGATCTTTCTGGATAAAGAGGAACTGCCGACCGTCGGCCGCCATGAGAGATTTCAGCAGTTGGCCCGCGAATCCTCGACCGGCGAGGTTTTTGTGCGGGGCGACGGAGAGGTCAAATACGGCCGGATGATGGAACTGATGGCCGAACTGGGGCAGGCCGGCTTCGCCCGGGTCACCCTGGTGACCGATATTCGCCTGGGGCCCCAAGATGTAAACCAAGCCTCCGGCCAGACGCCGCCGGCTCCCGGCCCGGAAGAAACGGTGAGGCCGTGAGCCCGAGCTCTTCCCAATATGAAAGAAACATCTTTCGGGCGGCGCTGGCGGCGGCCGTCTTCATGCACCTTTTGGTGATTTTCGGCCTGATCGCGGCTGGCGACGCTTCCCGCGAAAATAAATACAAGCCCCTGGCTATCTTGGATTTTGCCTATTATGATCCGGAAGGCGGCGAACCGGGCGGCGGCGAGGGCGAGGAACCGTCGACCGGACCGACGCCGGGGCCCGGCGAACCCATAGCCGAACCGGAAGCCGAGGAAAGCCCCCCGGAGCCCGAAACTTCGCCGGCCGAGGAAATCCCCGCGCCGGAAGCAGAGACGAGCCCCGAGCCGGAAGCGGAACCAGAACCGGCCGAATTGCCGGAAACAGTCACCAGCCAAGCCGAAGAAGCGCCGCCCCAAGCGCCCCCGCCGCCGGCCCCCGCCGCTGAAGTCAAAAAAGCCAAAGCCAGGGCCAAGGCCGCCCGCGAGCCGGCGGCCAAAGCCAGGTCAAAAAGCGACGGCCAAGCCGGCGGGGGCGCCCTGCCCGGTGAGGCCAAAGCCGGCGGCGGCCTGGGCCAAGGGCGCGGCGGCGTCGGCGGGGGCAAGGGCATCGGCAACCCCAACGCCTTAAACGCCTATGCCTCCCAAATACGGGCCAAGCTGAACCGCCTGAAAAAATACCCTCCGGCGGCCGCCTCCAGGCAGATCGGAGGAGTGGTCACGGTCAATTTTACGGTCAACCGCCAGGGCCAGGTCATATCGTCGCGGATGGTCAGAAGCTCGGGCCAGAGCATACTGGACCAGGAGGCCATGGCCCTCTTGAGAAGATGTTCGCCTTTTCCGGCCATGCCCAAGGAAATGACCCTGAACAGCCTGAATCTGACCGTGCCGATCAGCTTCAATCCGCCGAGGCGGTGAAAATCTCCAGGGCTTTCCGGCGCGGTCATCGACCCTTTGCTTTAGGCTCTGTCAATAAATAAGCTCTACATCTCCCTGGCGGCGTTGCTCCGGCTTTGGCCGCCAGCAATCCGGCCAAAGCCGGAGCGCCTGGCCAGGAAAACGTATAGGTTATTTCTTGACAGCCCCTTACCGGCCGGACAAGCCGGGGGAACACAGTGATCAATTTTAAATTTTAGAGATTTTCTTGAGCAAAATTGAATAATAGGTTATAATATTTCAATGAATATCTTTCAGGGAATCTCTAAAAATTAGCCAGTTCTCAATGGAGGAGAACCTAAAACCTCGGCTGCCGCTTTTATTTTAAGTAAAATCAGATAATTAAAATGAGCACCCGAGGAATTCAGGCTTGTTCCGTTCAGAAAAGCCTTTTTAGGGCCGACCTTGAGTGAATTGTCAAGACCACTTCAGGGAGCGCTACATGAAAGTCAAGACCAGATGTGATCACTGCGGAAAAATTTATCAAATGTCTCCCGATTTTATAGGCAAGACCGCCCAGTGCAAACAATGCCATAATAAATTTGTGATGCAGATTTTTGAAGAAGCGGCTTTGACCCCCTTAGCGCCGGAAGCTCAACAGCCTCAGCCTTACGGCCAGCCTCAGCCTTACGGCCAGCCCCAGCCTTACGGCCAGCCCCAGCCTTACGGCCAGCCTCAGCCAACGGCAATGCCCGGCCAGCCTTACGGTGGACCCCAGTCAATGGATATCCAGGCCCAGCCCTACGGCCCGCCCCAGCCAACGGCAATGCCCGGCCAGCCTTACGGTGGACCCCAGTCAATGGATATCCAGGCCCAGCCTTACGGCCCGCCCCAGTCAACGGCAATGCCCGGCCAGCCTTACGGCGCCCCCCAGTCAATGGATATCCAGGCCCAGCCCTACGGCCCGCCCCAGTCAAC
>JAISFR010000118.1 GCA_031263565.1 Candidatus Adiutrix sp.
CCGTCATCAGTCAAGTCACCGACGGCGGCTATAACCCCAATTCTTCTCAGGACATGTTTACCGGCAACACGTTGAACAAAAAGAGCGCGGCCAGTCAGCTTAACGGGACTACCGGTAACGTTGCGGCCGTCAATTTTGAGTATGCTGGGAATGCCAACATCGCCTCTCTCGACACGACTGTCAGAGGGGCGGCGGCATCGCTGGTCCAGTTGAATACAGGGACTTATGACGTCACCTTTGGCGTCGGCAACACCATCACCGGCTCGGGCGGCATTGAAAAACTGGGCGCGGGAATCCTGACCCTGACCGGCGCGAACAGCTATACCGGCGGCACGACCGTCAGCGCCGGGACCCTGGCGGGCGACACGGACAGTCTGCAAGGCCCGATCACCAACAACGCCGCCGTGCTTTTCGATCAGTCCACCAACGGCACTTACGCGGGCGACATGAGCGGAAGCGGTTCCCTGAGCAAGACCGGCGCGGGAACCCTGACCCTGACCGGCACGAACAGCTATACCGGCATGACCACGGTGGAGAGCGGCACCCTGGCGCTCGGCGCCAATCAGGCTTATTTAAAGGACTTGACCCTGTACGGCGGCGCGACCTTCGATAGAAGCGTCTACAATCATTCACTGGACAACGGTTCCCTGACCGTGCGGGGAGAAGGCGCGACCTATGCCGGCGATTTGAGCGCGGTCGGCGCGACTCTGAACTTCATCGCGCCCGTGACCGTCTCCCAGGCCCTGCTCACGGTGAGCGGCAATGCCGACATCAGCAGCAGTTCCGTCAACGTGGGCCTGACCGGCGGCACGGCTCTGCCTCTCGGCACGCAACTAACGCTGATTGACGCCAGCGGCAGCCTCACGGCGAACAACCTCAGCGAGGGCGGCGGCATCATGGAATCCGGCGTGACCACGATTTACGGCCTGGCCCTGAGCCCTGACCCGATGACGGGCACCCTGACCGGAACCGTCATCTCCCGCATCGCGAGCGGCCGGAGCAAGGCTCTTTCCGAAGGCTTTGTTTCCGGCCTGGGCCTGGTCAGCCAGGGCGCGGACCTCATCGCCGGGCAGGGCCTGAGGGAGGCCGTGCGGGCCAGCCGGGAAACCGGCTACGGCCTCGCCGCCTTCGGCGGTCTTGCCGGCGGCTCCCTGCGCTACAACAGCGGCTCCCATGTGGACCTGGGCAGCCTTTCCTTCCTGGCCGGGCTGTCTTACGGCGTGGACCTCGCGTCCGCCAGCCTGACCCTGGGCGCGTTTTTTGAATACGGCAACGGTTCCTACGACACCTACAATTCCTTCAGCAACGCCGCCTCGGTCCACGGGGACGGCGACCTCAGCCACGTCGGCGGCGGCCTTTTGGGGCGCCTGGACTTCCCCGGCGCCGGGCCGGGCCTTTTCTATGTCGAGGCCTCGGGCCGGGCGGGCGGCGTGCGCAACGATTACGGCAGCTCCGATCTGCGCGATCCCCAGGGCCGCCGGGCGGAATACGACTCCTCTTCGGCCTACTACGGCTTCCATTTCGGAACCGGCTATGTCTGGAACCTTACGGAGACCGCTTCTCTCGACCTCTACGGCAAATACTTCTGGACGCGGCAGGAGGGGGATTCCGTCATCCTGAGCACCGGCGACCGGGTGGCCTTTGCGGACGCCGATTCCAGCCGTCTGCGCCTTGGCGGGCGTCTGGCCTGGGCCCTGAACGAATACGTCAGCCCCTACTTCGGGGCCGCCTATGAGCATGAGTTCGACGGGCGGGCCAGGGCCACGGCCAACGGTCTCGTCGCCATAGAGGCGCCCTCCCTGGGCGGCAACACCGGCATCGGGGAACTCGGCCTGACCCTCAAGCCGTCTCAAAGCCGCCCTCTGTCCCTGGACCTGGGCCTGCAGGGCTATACGGGCCGGAAGGAAGGCCTGACGGGCAGTTTGCAGTTGAGAATTGAGTTCTAAGATTGGCGGCCTTAAAATAATGTGGCCCGGAGCTTCAGACCTCCGGGCCACATTTTTATGCCAAAGTTAAATGAATCAGCTCATTTAAACTGAAGTTCCTGACTACCCCCGCTATATCTTTGCATAAAGGGGCAAAAGTAAAGGTACTTCCTTCGGGCCACTCGTCGCGCCATTGCCTCTGCAATCCCCCCACCTTGATTCAGCCTAACCTGATTCGCCGTAATTGGCAAGGCGCTCTGTCAGGCAAAATTTTGATCCAGTCCTTTACATGTGAGATATCGTGTGATATAGTGTATCCACAATTGACGATTGAGGATATCGGCCATGTCCCAAAAAAAGTCGGCCCACTATCAGCGCCAGTACCGGCAGCGGCTGCGCGACAGGGGCCTGGTCAAGAAGGAAATCTGGATTCTGCCCGAACGGGCGGCTGAACTTCATTATGTGGAGCGGGAGCTTCGCCGGCCGGGGACCCGGTCCGTCAGCGTCGCCGACGCCGAAAGAGAGGTCGACACCATGAAAGCGGCTCAATTATGGACCACCCAGGAGCTTTACGAAGCCCTCGCGGCCGCGGACCTGTTCACCGACGGCCGGGCCAGCGTGGAAATTCTTAACGCGGCCGAGCCGTGCCTCCATATCGTCATGCACGATTACGGCGACCTGCCGCTGTTTTTGACTGTCTCCCGCCAGCACATCCTGGTCGAGGCCCTCTTGTGGCCGACCAGCTCGGTGCGCGACGCGGAGGCCCTCAACCGGGAGGTGCTGCGGACTCACAAGTTCTTCTCCCTGTCCACCGTGGGGATCGACACCCTGGCCGACGGCCGCGAGCATTACATCATGTTCGGTTCCCTGAGCGCTTTCTCCGTTTTGTCCGGCATTCTTTTTGAAATTGAAACCCTGGCCGACAACGTAATCCGAGCCACCGAGGCCTATGAGGATTTCCTGGTCGCGGAAAAGGAGACAGACTTATGAACGTGTGGAGCAAACTGGTAAACGCGGTGCGCGGCGGCGTCAACGATCTCGGCGAGGGGCTGGTCGACAGCCAGGCCCTGCGGATATTGGATCAGGAAATAAGAGACGCTGACGAAGAACTGAAAAAATCCCGGGAAGCCCTGGCTTCCATGATGGCCCGGCAGAAGACGGCCGACGAGGCGGTCAAAAAGCTGGACGGCAGGATATCCGAATACGAGGGTTACGCCCTGAAAGCTCTGGACCTGGGCAACGAGATTCTGGGGCTGGAGGTGGCTGAAAAGCTGGCCGGGCTGGAAGTGGAACGCAATGACGAGGCCGACCGGCTGGCCGACACGGCCGAGAGCGTGGCCAGCCTGCGCAGGACCGTGACCCAGGCCGAGAACGGCATCAAGCGCCTCCGCCAGCAGCTGGACACCATCCGGGCCACCGAGAGCGTGCAGAAGGCCCAGATGACCGTGGCCCGCCGCCAGGGCGGGTCCGACGCCAAGCTCCAGACCGCTCTGGAATCCTTAGAGCGCATCAAGCAGCGCCAGGAACGGGCGGCGGCCGAAATCGACGCCTACAACGCCCTGTCCGGCGACAGCCGGGACGAAAGCCTGGAGGCCAAGCTCCGCGCCGCCGGCATCATCGTCAGCGAAGTCAGCGCCGAATCGGTGCTGGCCCGCCTGAAAGAAAAGAAGGCGGCCACGGAGGGCGAGCAGGAATCATAAGGCCAGGGCGCACCCGGCGCCTTAAAGGCGAAGGTAGGTGGGGCATGATGGAATTTCTGGACAACTGCCTGTCGTTTCCCGTCAACATCTTCAGCGGGATGATGATCATCGCCGCCATTTACTGGCTGATCGCCTCCTTCGGCCTCTTGGACGTGGACAGCCTGGACCTGGATATGGACGTGGGCGGCGACCTCGGCGGGGACGGGCCCGACGTCGGCCTCGGCGACGCGGGGCCGGCGGTGGCCGGCGTCTCCGGCCTGGAGGCCCTGACCAGTCTCCTGTTCCACCTCGGGCTCTACGGGGTGCCCATGACCCTGATTCTGTCCCTCATCACTCTGACCGGCTGGGTGATTACCTTCTGCGTGTTTGACCTGACGCTGGGGCGCTTTCTGGCGCCCGGGCCGCTGCGCTATATCCTGGGCGTCCCGCTCTTCGCGGGGGCCTTCATCGCCGGCGCCCTGCTGACCTCGGTCATCATCAGACCGCTGCGGCCGTTTTTTAAAAAAGAACCTTCAGTTACCGCCGCTTCAATCTGCGGGCGCGTGGTGCTGGTCCGTTCCACCCGGGTGACCGACAGCTATGGCGAGGCGGTTTACGAAGGCGGCGGGACAAACATGCTCCTGGACGTCCGCCCGGCCCGCGAAGGCGCGGTTTTCAAACGCGGCGACAAAGCGGTGCTGCTGGATTACGATGCCGCCCGGCGTCTCTATACCATAATCAGTGAAGATGAATTTCGCGGGCGATAGGAATTCGTCGAGCGCCTTGACAAAGCCTTGGAAGGATATTTTAAGCAGGGGGACATCTTATGTTCGGTCTCAGCAGTTCTATTCTGTTTCTGGTTGTGGTGGGCTTTATAGTCCTGACCGCCTTCGGCCTGGTCGGTCTGATCAAATCATTTTACATCAAGGTGCCCCAGGGGACGGCCCTCATTATCAACAATTTGCAGGCCACCCCCCAGGTCAGCTTCACCGGCGCCCTGGTTCTGCCGGTGATCCACAAAAAAGAATTCATGAAAATTTCGGTCCTGACCCTGGAAATCGACCGGCGCGGCAAAGACGGCCTCATCTGCAAGGACAATCTGCGGGCCGACATTACCGTGGCCTTCTATCTGCGGGTCAATGAAACCGCCGACGACGTGCTGCAGGTGGCTAAAAGCATCGGGGCCGACCGGGCTTCCGATCCCACCGCCGTGGGCGTGCTGTTCAACGCCAAATTTTCCGAAGCCCTTAAAACAGCGGGCAAGCAGTTTGAACTGCACCGGCTCTTTGAAGAGCGCCTTCAGTTCCGGGAACGCATTCGCGAGGTCATCGGCAAGGACCTGAACGGTTACAGCCTGGAAGACGTGGCCATCGACTACCTGGAACAGACCTCGGTCACCCACCTTGATCCGAACAACATCTTCGACTCGGAAGGCATCCGTAAAATCACCGAAACCACGGCCACCCAGAACGTCATTACCAACGAGGCCGAACGCAACAAAGAACTGGCCATTCAGAAAAAGAACGTGGAAACCCGGGAAGCCAGCCTGGCCCTGGAACGTCAGCAGGCCGACGCTGAAGCCCGCCAGAAGCGGGAAATAGAAACCATCCGGGCCCGCGAGAAGGCGGAAACCCTCAAGGTGCAGGAAGAAGAGCGCTTAAAGGCCGAATACGCCCGCCTGCAGACCGAACAGGAAATACAGGTTCGGGAGGAAAACCGGCACCGTGAAGTTGAAGTCGCGCAGCAGAACCGGGTGCGGGCGGTCCAGGTGGAAATGGAGCGGGTCACCCGGGCCAGGGACCTGGAAGTTGTGGCCCGCGAACGGGAAGTCGAATTGAGCCGCATCGACAAAGAGAAGGCCCTGGAAGAAGAGCGCAAGAACATCGCCAACGTCATCCGCGAGCGGGTGGCGGTGGACAAGACCGTGGCCGTCGAGGAAGAGCGGATTAAAGATGTGCGGCTGGTGGCCGAGGCCGAGCGCCAGCGGCAGGTGGTCATTATTGACGCCCAGGCCCAGGCCGGGGAAAAGCTGGTCAGCCAGGTGAAAGAGGCCGAGGCGGATAAGGAGCGAGCCCTGTTCAAGGCCGCTGAAATCAGCACTATGGCCCAGGCCGAACTGGAAGCGGCCACCAGGCAGTCCGAGGCGAAAAAGCGCCTGGCCGAAGGTCTTGAGGCCGAAGAAGCCGCCCTGGGGCTGGCCGAGGCCAGGGTGCGGCAGGCCAAGGCGGCGGCCGAGGAAAAAGAGGGGCTGGTCCAGGCCAGGGTCCTTGAGGAAAAACTTCTGGCCGAAGCTCGCGGCCAGGAACAGGTGGGGCTGGTCAAAGCCAGAACCGCCAGGGAATACGGCCTGGCGGAAGCCGACATCATTCGCGAACGCCTCAGAGGCGAGGCCGACGGGCTCACGGAAAAATTCAAAGCCATCGGCAGCCTGACCGAAGAGGCCCGGGCTCACGAGGAGTTCCGCATCCAATTGGAAAAGCACCTGGAAGCCGCTCTGGCCTCCATGGAAGCCAACAGGGAAATCGCCCGCGAGCAGGCCGACGTTCTGGCCGCGGCCCTGGCCAAGACCAGCATCGACATCGTCGGCGGCGACGGCGAGTTCTTCGACACTTTCTCCAAATCGCTCCGGGTGGGCAAGGCCATCAACGGCCTCCTGGGTAAAAGCCCGGCGGCCAACAGCCTGATGGAGGCTATCCTGTCCCGGGTCGGCCCGTCGGACGGCGACGGCCAATAACGGGTGACGGCGATGGCGGAAATTAAAGATGAAAAGCTTGAGGCTCTGGACGCGGCGGTAGCCGAGGGCGGGGCTTATGAAATCCTCCGCCGGCGCCTGTCGGACCTGGGCGGCCAACTGCGGGCGGCCGCCCAGGATCTCAACGAACGCCGGCTGGCCGAATTCGGCAAGAGCGAGATGGACCTTGCCGGCCGGGTGCGCATCCGGACCGAGAACAACTGCATGGCCCGCGACATCGTCCAGGTCGGCGGCTTACTCCTGTTCGGCTACAACGTTTTCATCGGGCTGAAAAAAGAAACCCGGGTGGAAGACGTGTTTTCCCTCTATAAGCTGGAAGACCGGGGCGGCGACTATGAAGCCGTGCCGATACCCCTGGCCGACACTTTTCTGGCCGACCCGGTCTTCGTCCGCGATTTCACCGAACTCTACACCTATTACAAAGACGCCGGCCTTTTGCAGCTTTCGGTCTGGGACGGCAAGCTTCTGGCCAGCTTCAGGATAGGCCTCAAGGTTTCCGATGTGCGGGTTTTCCGCTGGTCTGTTTCGGCGGACGGGCGTAACCTAAGCTATATCGACAATCGCGGCGAGCGCGACATCAAGCTTCCGCCGGCCCATGATTTTGAATGGGTTCGCACCGGGCGGGAAAACGCCGTGGGCGGGCGGCACCCGCACGTCAATATTCTGGACACGGTTTTCGTCGAAACCGTGGGCGGCGATTTGACCGTCAAGATGGAAAACAATACCGAAAGCGGCCTGGGCATTTACCGCGAAGACGTGCTGGACAAAACCCAATCCCTTGATGACGGGCAGATCGAATACGCCAGGGTCGGCAGCCTGATTCTCCTGAAAATATTGCCCTACCGGGAAACCGTGTGGCGCTATCTCGTTTACAACAGCCTGACCCATGACGTCCGCCGCATCGACGCCATCGGCCAGGCCTGCCTCGAACTGCCGGAAGATCACGGCATCATCTTTCCCGGCGGCTGTTATCTTCAGAACGGGGAGTGGAAGACTTTTGACCAGCCCATGAACGGCATGCTCTTCCGCCGCCAGCGCAAATCGCCCAACGGCGAGGATGTGCTTTACGTTTTCTATGATCCTGAAGCCGGCCGTCTGACTCTGTTCAATTACAACCTGATTGAGCGGGCCCTGGCTTCACCCATCATGGGCGACGGTTACACTCTTCTGGAGGACGGCCGCATGATTCTCTTTGAGGATCAGGGCGACGAAGCCACCCGGATTCACCCGATGCAGATTTGGCGAACCCCTTTTTACACCGACGAGTACGCCGCCCTGACCAGGAGCCGCAACACCGTTCTGTCCCGCGTCGGCAACGCCGACCTGGTGCGCGGCATTTCCGATTTGTACAATATTGTGAGGGAGGTTGAAGCGCCGAGGGTTTCTTCGGCCCTCTACAACAAGCTCAGCCAGGACGCCCGCCGCCTGTTCGACGCCTATTTCTGGATGAAGGATGAGGAAAACTTCAAAGTCGCCGCCGTTCTGCGGGAAATAGCCAGGACCGGCGAACTGGTCATCGATGAATATGAGAAGGTGGAAAGCATCCGCAAGCAGGCCGAAAAAGCTCTGCGCGAGGCGGCCGCCGCCCAGAAGGAACTGTTCGGCAAACTGACGCCGGACGCCTGGGACAATATCCGCGAATTCTCCGACGGCCTGGAAAGCGTCCAACTGCAGCGCGGCCGGCTCATATCCCTGCGCGCTCTGCGCTATATTGATCTGGCCGGCATCGATCAATTGGAAGCGGAACTGAAAACGCGGGAAGATGAAGTCGCCCGCGGGGCGGCCGTTTTCCTGGCCGGGGACAGGGCTCTGGCGCCCTATACGGCCGCGCTTGTTCAGCTCGACACGCAGACCGCCAGGGCGCCCAACGTGGCCGCTTTGGCCGCCGCCGGCGCGGAGCTGGAAAAAATAAGCGGCGACCTGGATGCCCTGTCCGCGCTCATGTCTTCCGTTCCCTTTGAAGACGCGACCTGGCAGACGAGGATTATTGAAGACATTTCCGAGGTCTATGCCCGGACCAATCAGGCCCGGGCCCGGCTGGCCGCGCGCCGCCGGGAACTCGGCGGGGCCGAGGACCAGGCCCGGTTCGGGGCCCGGTTCAAGCTTTTCAGCCAGACTATGGCCTCGGCCGTGACCCTGGCCACCGACCCCGAGCGATGCGACGAAGAGCTGGCCCGGCTTCTTTTGCAGCTTGAGGAAATGGAAAGCCAGTTCGGGGACTATGAGGAATTTTCAGCCGATATCCTGCAAAAACGGGAAGAGTTGCTGGAAACTTTCGAATCGCGCAAGCAAACTCTTCTGGACGCCCGTCAGCGCCGGGCCCAGGGCCTGGCCGGCAGTGCCCGGCGCATCTTGGAAACCCTGCCGCGCCGCACCGCCCGTCTGGCCGCCATTGAGGAGATTAATGCCTTTTTCGCGGCCGACCCCATGGTGCTCAAGCTCCGGGACCTGACCGACAGCCTGCGCGCCCTGAAAGACAGCGTCAGGGCCGAGGACCTGGAAGCCCGGTTCAAGGCGGCCCGGGACCAGGCCCTGCGCGGTCTGCGCGACAAGACCGAACTTTACGAGGACGGCGGGGCCACCATCCGCCTCGGGCCGCGCCACCGCTTCAGCGTCAATACCCAGGAGCTTGACCTGACCGTTCTGCCCCAGGAAGGCGAACTGCGGCTTTCGTTAACCGGCACCGATTTTCAGGAGCCGGTGCGGGATGCCGGCCTGGAGGATATGCGTCAATTTTGGGGAATGGTCATTGAATCGGAATCGGCGGACGTCAGTCGGGCCGAGTTCCTGGCTTATGAAATTCTGCAAGCCGCGCGCTCCGGGCGGGACGGCTTTGACTATGAAGAGATGCGGGCCATGTTGAGCCGGCCGGAAGAACTGGAGGCCAAGGTCAGAGCCTTTGCCGCGCCCCGCTATCGCGAGGGTTATGAAAAGGGCCTGCACGACCGGGATGCTTTTTTGATTCTGCAGAATATTCTGCCCCTGATCGACAGCGCCGGCCTGCTCCGCTTTCCGCCGGCGGCCCGGGCGCTGGCCATGCTGTTCTGGCAAAGGGTCCGTCACGAGCCCGGGCCCTCGACCTGGATTGAGAGCGCCCGCGCCAGCCAGGCTGTCGGCCTTTTGTACCATCACGACGGCGGGCTTGAAACCCTGCGGGCGGAAATAGAAAAGAGCCTGATCTCCTTTCTGGGCGACAGCGGTTTCGAGCTCCAGCCCGACTGCCTGGCCCAGGCCTCGGAGTTTCTTTCCCTGACCCTGGCCCGGCAGCCGGAAGAATTCGTTTGCGGTAAATACGCGCGAACCCTGTATCGGCAACTGCGGGCCCAGTTGGAGGCCCGCCACCTCTGGAGCGGTTACGCCAATGTGCAGCGGGAACATCCTGAACGCCTGGCCTGGCGCTGGAAGATGATGACCGGCTGGCTGCGGGGCCTGGCCGCCCAGCCCGAATATGAGCCTCTGGCCGCTTATGTTGAGGAGGCCGCCGCCCTGGCCATTGCCGACAACAGCGGAGAGATGAATGTTCAGTTCAGCGAAACCGATTTGGCGGTGACCGTCGAAGGCCTGATGAGTTCTCATCCGCGGATAAAAGAGGGCCGCCTGACCCTGGCCATTGACGATTTTTTCAGCCGGCTGCGGCGCCACAAGCGTCAGATGCAGCCTGGTTATCACAGTTATCAGCAGCGGCGTCACGCCTTTCTGGAAAAAGAGCGCGACCGGCTGCGTCTGGACGACTTTAAGCCCCAGCCGCTGACCTCCTTTGTTCGCAACCGTTTGATCGACGAGGTTTATCTGCCGATCATCGGCGACAATCTGGCCAGGCAGATGGGGGCTTCGGGGGAGGCCCGCCGCAGCGACCTGATGGGTCTCCTGATGCTCATCTCCCCGCCGGGTTACGGCAAGACCACCCTCATGGAATATGTGGCCCACGCTTTGGGGTTGATCTTCATGAAGATCAACGGACCTTCCCTCGGCCGCGCGGTGCTGTCCCTGGATCCCGCCCAGGCCCCGGACGGGACGTCCGGACAGGAGTTGCGTAAACTTAATCTGGCCCTGGAGATGGGCAACAACGTCATGCTTTATGTGGACGACATTCAGCACACCAACCCCGAGTTTCTGCAGAAATTTATTTCTCTGTGCGATGCGACCCGCCGCATTGAAGGCGTCTGGAACGGGCGCGGCAAAACTTACGACCTGCGCGGCAAGAAGTTCTGCGTGGTCATGGCCGGCAACCCTTACACCGAGTCGGGCGAAGTTTTCAAAATTCCGGACATGCTGGCCAACCGGGCCGACGTCTATAATCTCGGCGAGGTGCTCGGCGGCCTGGAGGAGGCCTTTGCCCGGAGCTACATCGAAAACAGCCTGACCTCCAACCCGGTTCTGGCGCCTCTGGCCCAGCGGGATATGAAAGACCTCCATCACTTCCTGGAGCGGGCCCAGGGCAAGGCTTTCAGCGCCGGAGAACTGAGGTGCGACTACAGTGAAGCCGAGCAGACCGAGATCCCCGCGGTCTTAAGCCGCCTCCTGACTCTGCGGGATACGGTGATGAAGGTCAACCGCCATTACATCGCCAGCGCCGCCCAGTCCGACAAATACCGCTCCGAGCCGCCCTTCAGGCTCCAGGGCAGTTACCGCAACATGAACAAGCTGGCCGGACAGGTTTCGGCGGTGATGAACGAGCGGGAACTGGAAGGCCTGCTGGACGACATGTACGCCGGCGAGGCCCAGCTCCTGACCGGTTTCGCCGAGGAGAACCTGTTGAAGCTGGCCGAGATAAGGGGCCGCCAGTCGCCGGAGCAGGCCGCCAGGTGGGCCGAGATCAAAAGGCAGTTCAATCGGGACAAGACTTTCGGCGGGGACGGCGCCGAAGCCGGCGACCGGCTGGTGGCCCAGTTGGCCGATCTGGCCCACTATGTCAAAATTCTGGGTGAACGGAGCGGCGGCGGCTCAGACAAGCTGTCGGGGCAGCTGGCCAACCTGGTGGCGGCCGTGGCGGCCGTCAGCGGCGGCCGGAAAGTGGTCAAGATGTCGGACCTTATGGAGCAGGTCAACAGCGCCCGCAATAAATCAACCGTTATTCCCCATATTCAGCCGCTTCAAGTCCAGCCCGCTGTTTCAAAGCCGGCCGCTCCGCCTCAGGGAGGGCCGGCTGCGGCGGCCCGGGCCCGCACCGGGCCCGGCCAGGGGCATCAAGCGCCGCCGAACCCCCACGCGCCTCAGCCGCCTCGCCGACCGGCGCCGCCCAAACCCAAGTCCTGATGTTGACAAAGCCCCCGGCGTTGACAAAACCCCCGGCGGCTCTTGGCGGGCGGGCTTTTCTGTGCTATAATGGGCAGATGTTTACGGCAAGGCTGGACTTCAGGATCTCAAGACCTCCGGGAGAGCGTTTGATGCCGCCCTTCAGAAAAATGCTGCTGCTCGGCCTGGCGGCCGCTCTGGCGCTGGGCCTGGGCGCCTGCGGGCGCGGCCCTTTCTCTCCGGAGGCCCGGCGTCAGTCCCGGGAACTGGATCAATACCTCAAAGCGCTTCAGGCTGATCTGCTCACTGACGACACTTTTGAATGGAATACTCTTTCTTCGGCCCTGACCGTCAAAGCCCTGGCCTATTCCGGCCCGGTGCGCCAGGCCGCCGAACAGCGCTTCAGGGGCGACCCCGCGTTTCAGGAAGAAAGCTCCCGCTGGGCTCAGGCCCCCGGCCGCCGTCATCCGCCGCTGGTCATCCTGATGGGGCTCTTCGCCCCGGACCTTCAGGAGCAAGACGTCGCCCCGGCCGGGCGTTTCCGCCCCCGCCTCCGGACCGCCGACGGACGGAGCCTCAAGCCTCTGGAGATTAAGAGCTATGGCCGCGGCTCGGTTTTTGTCCGTGACCATTTCCCGGTTTTCAACCCCTGGGAGGCGGTTTATCTGCTGCGCTTCCCCTCACCCGGGGCCGGCCCTGAGGGGCGGCTCGATTTCCTCCTGGAATGGCCGGGCGGCGTTCAGACCATGGCTATCAATGACCGCTGATTTCTTTCCAGGCCCGCCGGACATCGCGCCTTTTAAACGGACCGCCGCTGCCGCGGCCGACCCGGGGGCTTATTAAGTGATCCGGCGGATTCAAATCGCCGTTCTGGCGCTGATCTGCCTGACGGCCGGCCGGGCCCCGGCCGCCCCGGGCGACATGCTGCCCGACGCCATCCTCTATCCCGGCGACCGGCCCGGCCATATCCTGGTGGCGGACAAGGCTGAGCAGATGCTCTACCTCTACAGCCATGACGGCCAGGGCCGGGTGCGCCTGGAACGGATCATGCCCTGTTCCACCGGCGAAATAAAAGGCGACAAAATGATTCAGGGGGACAGAAAGACCCCCAACGGTTTCTATATTTTCAATGAAAAGCTGCTGCCCCGCGAGCTTTCGCCGATTTACGGCGCTTTGGCCTATCCCACCGACTACCCCAATTTCTGGGACAGGAAAATGGGGCGCGGCGGATACGGCATCTGGATCCACGGCATCAACAAACCCCTGGCGGATTACGATTCCAACGGCTGCATCGAACTGGAAAATGCCGACATCGCCCGGATGGAGGAATTGATCCGGCTCTACGACACCCCGCTGATCACCTACGAGACGATGACCCAGGCTCCGGTGGAGCAGTTGGAAGCCGAGGGGCGTCTTCTGCGGGACTTTCTGGAAACCTGGCGCCGCGCCTGGGCCGGGAAGGACCACGCCGCCTATCGCCGCCTTTATGACCCTGAATTCGTCAATTCCGACGGCCGCTCCTTTTCCGGCTGGATGACCCACAAGGAGAACGTGGCCCGGAATTATCAGACCATCACCGTGGAAATCAAGGATTTGAAGATCTACCGCCACCGGGACGTGCTGCTGGCCGTCTTCGAGCAGGACTATCGGGGCGATCAGCGATTCACCTCCATAGGCCTTAAGCGCCTGTATCTGAAGAAAGAGGACGGCGCCTATAAAATCATCGGCGAAGAATTTCGCCCGCTGCCCGAACCGGAAACCCGCAAATGGCTGACTGCCGCCGAAAAGCGCCGCGCTTTGGAGACCCCGCCGCTGACCGTGGCCAAAGCCCAGACTCCGGCGGCCGGATCCGAGGTCCCCGGAACTTCGGAGCAAGCCCGGGCTGTGGCCGATCAGGCCGGGGCGGCCGCCGGGCTCCAGGCCGAAGCCGCCCGGGCGGAAGCCGAAGCCCGGGCCGCCCAAGCCCGGGCGGCCGCCGAGGTCCAGGCCCAAGCCGCCCAAGTTCAGGCGGCCGCCGAGGCCCAGGCCCAAGCCCGGGCGGAAGCGGAAGCCCAAGCCGCCCAAGTTCAGGCGGCAGCCGAGGCCCAGGCCCAAGCCCAGGCGGAAGCGGAAGCCGAAGCCCAAGCCGCCCAAGCCCGGGCGGAAGCCGAAGCCGAAGCCCAGGCCCGGGCGGCAGCCGAAGCGGCCGGCCGGGACCAGGCCCGGCTCGAGGCCGAAACCAGAGCCCTGGAGGCCGCCCGAATTCGAGCCGAAGCCCGGGCCGCCGAGGAAGCCCGGATAAAACAGGAACTGACCACCCTGGTCAGAAACTGGGCCGCGGCCTGGAGCCGCCGGGACGCCGGGGCCTACCTGGCTTTTTATCATCCTGATTTCTATTTTGACGACAAAGACCTGGACCTGGCCGGCTTCATCAACTACCGCCGGCCTCTGATCGAAGAGGCCTCGGTCATTGAAGTCAAGGTCTCCAATTTCGACGTCCGGCTGGACGGCGAAACGGTCCGGGTCATTTTCCGTCAGGACTACCGCTCTGACCATTACCGTGACCGGGGGCGCAAGACCCTGACCTTGAAAAGGGACGCGGGCCTCTGGAAAATCGTGGCCGAGACCTGGAAGGCCCTGAGATGAACCCCAACGGCTGAATGATGAGCCCCTCGCGCGGAAAAGCGCCCGCCAAGGGACGCTGGAATATCTTGATCATCCGCCCCAGGGGCGAGATGATTGATTTTTCCGTCTCGCCGGTGGCCTTGCTGGCCTTCTGGCTCTTCGTCCTGATCCTGGCGGCCGTCTCGGTCGTGACGGTCGGCCGTTATTTCAGCCTCTACCTGGAACACCGGGATCTGGAAGGCGTTCATCGGGAAGCCGCCCTGGAGTTGAGCCGCCTGCGCCGTCAATTTGAATATCAGTCGGCGGTGGCTGACGATTATCTGGAGATCATGAACGCCCTGGGCCGCATCGAGGCCCAGGACGGGCCGGAGACGGCCGAAGCGTCGGAAGCCGCCCCGGAGAATGGCGAGTTTATAGCTTCCGGAGCGCTGGAGGCTCTGGCCGCCCAGGTCGGCTCTGAAGGCGGACGGCCGCCGGCGGAGCCCGCCGACGGCCGCCTGGCCGCCTGGGCGGATTTCTTTCCCGGGCCGGCCTTTCCGCCGGAGCAGGAACTGGAGATTGAGAATCTCAGGATCAACGGCGGGCACTTCCGGTTTCAACTGCTCAACGAAGGCGCCGGCCGGCAGGCGCAGGGGCGGCTGCTTTTGCTTTTCGCGGTGGAGGAGGCCGATGGCCAGATCAGCCTGAGGCCCTACCCGGATTTTGACCCCCAAAGCCCCCGGCCGGATTTTGAGGCCGGGCCGGCTTACAATATCCGTTCATCCAAGCCGGTTTCCGGTCAGTTGGAACTGAACGGGGGCGACCGGGTGCTGGAGATGATGGTCATCGCCCGGTCCCGCGCCGGCAACGTGGTCCTGAAAAAGAAGATCAGCCCCGATTCCTGAGCCGCCCCCCGGGTCGGCGGCCTCCCCTGGAAAGGTTCGATTTTAATGTTCGTCAAAAAAATATATATCGGGGCCGTCGCGGCCTTTTTGCTTCTGGCCGGGGCCGGCCCGGCCGCCGCCCAGGGTCCGGAGCGGGGCCCTGACCGGCAGCATCTGGTTTACGGGGCCGGTACGCCCCAGGAACTTCAGGTCTATAAAATTTTCGGCCGCCAGCCCGGGCCCACGGTCCTGATCATCGGCGGCATTCAGGGCGATGAGGCCGGCGGCTTTATGAGCGCCGACCTCTATGTCGATCTGGCTTTGAAAAAAGGCAATCTGATCGTCGTGCCCCGGGCCAATTTCAAAAGCATCATCCAGTACCACCGGGGGCCGGACGGGGACATGAACCGGAAATTCCGGGGCGACCTCGACCGCGACCCGGAGCGCCCCATAGTGGAGGCGCTCAAGGCCCTGATGGCCGAAAGCGATCTGGTGCTGAACCTCCATGACGGCTCCGGTTATTATCGGCACATCTGGGAAAGCGACCTGGCCAACCCCAACCGCTACGGCCAATGCATCATCGCCGACGCCGACGTCTATACCCATAAGCCCAGCGGGCGCATCATCCCCCTGAAAGACTACGCCGAAGACGTGGTGGAGAGGATCAACCGGCAGATCGACGATCCCCAGCAGAAGTTCCGCTTCTCCAACCACAACACCGAGGCCCCGGACAGCCGGCATAAGGAGCAGAAGGGCAGCGTCTCTTATTACGCCCTGACCGAATTGGGCATCCCGGCCTTCGGGGTGGAGACCTCCAAGCAGTTGCCCAGCCTGGAACTGAAGATTTATCAGCACAACCTGGCGGTCAACGCCTTTCTGGAAGTCTTCGGGCTGGAACTGGAACAGCCCCGGATAC
Organism: Candidatus Adiutrix sp.; assembly: GCA_031263565.1. Taxonomy (GTDB): domain Bacteria; phylum Desulfobacterota; class Desulfarculia; order Adiutricales; family Adiutricaceae; genus Adiutrix. The sequence continues at coordinate 15,975 of JAISFR010000118.1, forward strand.
GTCTGGAAGCGCCTTATCTGGCCTATCTTTTGATAGCGGTCAATAACGGAACGCCTCTGGCCGTGGCCGACGGCCAGACTCTGATGGTGGCCCCGGGCGCGGCCGTGGAAGTCCTGGACGTGGTCTCCAATTTTGACCGGGGGCTGTCGGCGGACGTCAAAGGGCTGGGCGGCTTCAATGATCTGGGCGTTCCGCTGCGGATCGAGCAGCCCACCAGCATTGAAGTGCAGAAAGACCAGCGGCGCATCGGGCGGATCAGCCTGGCTCTTCTGCCCGCGGGTCAGGAGGATCAGAGCCCGCGCCTGACCGGCGAAAACCGTCTCCGACTGCCCCGGGCCGAGGCGGTGGCGGCGGCCGGGCCGGAAGCCGCCGGCCGCTTGGCGGTTCTGGATTCGCCGCGCAATGAAATAAGGCAGGCCATCGAGCTGACCCCCGGCCCCCGGCCCCCGGCCGGCGCGCCCCCGGCCCCGGCCCGGGTGACCGGTTTTCTGATCGAGGTCGACGGGTGGCCGGTGGAACTGGCTCCGGGTCAGAAGCTGGAGGTCATGAGCGGCAGCCTGATCAAAATGGTGGATTTAAAAAGCGACGGTCCCTTGCCCGAAAAAACGGTCATGAATCTCAAAGGCTTCATGCCCAAGAGCAAGCTTTATAAAAACGACGGCGAAGATCGGGGCTTCACCGCCGATACCGGCCGGGACCTGATGCCGGCCTTTTCGGTCGGGCAGAGGGGCCGCGACTATGAGATCAACGCCGAGGTCGGGCCGGAGGTCAGGGCTTCCTGTTCCATACGCCTGACGCCGCCCAAACTGGTCTCGGCGACCATTGAGATCGACGGGCGGAGGCAGACCCTTACGCCTGGCGGGCGCTTCGGCATTCCGCCCGGCGCCGAGGTGACCGTGCTGGCCGTGGAACTGGCCGACGGCCGGGAGCTCGGCAACCCCCGCTTCACCCTGGGCGGCAAGCCTTTCCCCGCGGAACTGCCCCAGACCTTGAAAATGCCGGGCTTCGGGGTCAACCTGGCCGTTTTCAACGGCGAAGTCCTGGCCGGCAAAGTTTTGTGGGCCTTAAAGCCCTAGCAGACAGTCAAGGATTTGAAATGTGGCCAAGCCACATTTCAAATCCTTGAGGTCTACGCTTTGGTTGATTGCTTCGCAATCAGCCTTTCAATTGAGGTTCCCCGATGGCCAAAGCCGCGGTTCTGACCTTGGGCTGCAAGGTCAATCAATTTGAATCTTCCGCCGTGACCGAGAGTCTGCGCGCGGCGGGCTTTGAGATTCTGGACCAGGCCGTGGGGGCCGATCTGGTGGTCCTGAACACCTGCACCGTGACCCGGAAGGCCGACCAGGAGGCCCTGGCCCTCTTAAGGCGCGTCAAACGTCTGAACCCGGCGGCCAAAGTGGTGGCCACCGGCTGCCTGGCCCAGTCCAACCCGGACCTGCTGGCCGACAGCGGGCTGGTGACCCTGGTCCTGGGCCAGGGGGAAAAGGCCGGGCTCCTGGATCATCTGAGCGACCTGGACAGGCCCGGGCGGAAGATCCGGGTGGCCCCGCTGACCGGGCCGGCCGCCGATTTCGGCACGCCCGGGCCGGCGCGGACCCGGGCCTTCTACAAAATACAGGACGGCTGCTCGGCCTTCTGCGCCTATTGCGCCGTCCCCCGGTCCCGGGGTCCCTCCCGGAGCCTGGATCTGGACCGGGTGCTGGAGGGGCTGCGCAGCTATCTAGGCCGGGGGCTCGGCGAAGTGGTGCTCTGCGGCATTCATCTGGGCCATTGGGGCCGGGATCTGAAGCCGGCCCTGTCCCTGGCCGAACTTCTGCACAGCATAGATTCGGAAATATCCCCGGACCCGGAGCTCTTCCGTCTGCGGCTCAGTTCCGTCGAACCTCCGGAACTGGACGGGGAAGTCCTGACGGCCTATGAAATGTATCCCTGGCTGGCCCCCCATTTTCATCTGCCTCTCCAGAGCGGCAGTGACCGGGTGCTGGAGATGATGGGCCGGCCCTACCGGACCGCCCAGTTCCGGGACCTGGTTCTGCGCCTGAAAGAGAGCTGGCCTTTGGCCGGCCTGGGGCTGGACGTCATGGCCGGCTTTCCCGGCGAAAGCGAGCGGGACTTTCAAAGCGGGCTGGAATTCCTGAAAGACCTGCCGGTCACCTATTTCCATGTTTTTCCCTATTCCAGGCGGCCGGGCACCAGGGCGGCCGAGAGCCCCCACCAGGTGCCCGAGCATCTCAAGCGGGCCCGGACCCTGGAATTGAAGGCCCTCAATCTGGCCAAGCGGCGGGCCTTTGCCGAGCTCAATTGCGGGCGCCGGCAACAGGCCCTGGTGGAAAATACCCCCCACCCGGCCAGCGGGCGCCTCAAAGCGCTGACCGGCAATTATTTGCCGGCCCTTCTGCCGGCCGGCCTGGATTCAGCCCTCACCGGGGTCCTGTTGCCGGTGCGCCTGGAAGCCCCGGCCAACCCCTGGGGTTTTCTGGAAGCCAGGCCCTTAGGGGCGGGCGAGATTTGAAAGGCGGCCGGGCCTCCGAAGAAGGAAAGCTGTATCTATGTCGGGTTTATCAAAAATTATTATTTTGTCCCTGGCCGTGATTATCGCCTCGGCCGCTTATCTCGGCCTTGGCCGCGGCGGCCTGACCCCGACCGGCGAGGCGGTCGATGAGGAAATGATTTCCGTAATCCCGGCGGCCGGGCCAGCCCTGGTGGAAGAATCCGCCGCCTGGTTACGGTTCGTGCATGGCGGCAAAATGGGCTTCACCAATACTCAGAGTGAGGTGGTGATCCCGGCCGCATTCGATTACGCCCTGGATTTTTCCGCCAAGGGCCTGGCGGCGGTGAAGGTTAACGGCCAATGGGGATACATCAACAGCAAAGGGGAGATGGCTGTCCCGGCCCGGTTTGATTTCGTCTGGCGCTTTGCCGACAACGGCCTGGCCGCCGTCAAAGTGGGCGGCCGATGGGGTTTCATCAATCAATCGGCTCGGCGAATTGACGGTCAAGGCCGACTATGACGATGCGCTTAGTTTTGACGGCAACGGCCTGGCCCCGGTGGCGCTTGACGGCCGATGGGGTTTCATCAACGCCTGGGGGGACTTGGTTATTCCGGCTGAGTTTGACGAGGTGTGGAATTTTAACGATAACGGTCTGGCCAAAATCAAACTTAATGGCCAATATGGTTTTATCAACCTTCGAGGCGAGTTGGCCATTCCCGCCCGCTTTTATGAAGCCAGCGATTTCGCCGCCAATGGTTTGGCCGCGGTTATGGTTGAAAAAGGCGTAAAAGGAGGAGCCTGGGATGAAAGAGACGCGAAGTGGGGATATATTGACAGCCAAGGGAAAATGGTCATCAAGGGCAAATATATTTCGGCCACCGGCTTTGGCGATGACGGTTTGGCGGTCGTTTGTTTTTGGGGACCATGGGATGAAGATTACCGCTACATTAACAGCCAAGGTAAACTTTTTTATATAAATTAGGAAAAGAATATCTTGAAACGGCGCTCCTGCACACAAAACTAAAGAGGCATAGTGTTTATGGCTTCAAGTTCGGGGTCAGCGCCCGAAAGCGATGAACGTGACGGCCGAATTAAATTATCCTTGCAATAATCCTCAAAGACGGGCAGAATGAAAGTTTCAGGGAACCCGTCCGCAAAAGCTCTTCCGCCCCTCAGGCCGGCCCTGAAGGAGACCTTGGTTTTGGACCTGGCTTTCATCAGCAAGTACGCCCAGCTCTACGCCCAGGCGGCCAAACTGACCGTGATTCTGGCCGCGGCCGGGATAGCCCTGTCCCTCGTCATCGGCCTGGTCTGCTCCCTGATCCGCTATTACCGGCTGCCCCTGCTCAAGAGCCTGGCCCGCGCCTATATTGAGATGTCCCGCAACACGCCTCTGATGATCCAGCTTTTTTTCCTCTACTACGGCCTGCCCCGGGCGGGCCTCAGGCTGGAAAGCGTCACCTGCGCCATAATCGGCCTGGCTTTCCTGGGCGGCGGCTATATGGCCGAAGCTTTTCGCGGCGGCCTGGAAGCCGTCAGCCGGGTGCAGGTCGAGGCCGGCTTGAGCGTCGGGCTCAGCCGCCCGCAGCTGGTGCGCTACGTCATCCTGCCCCAGGCCTTTGCCGTGGCCGTGCCGGCCATCACCGCCAACACCATTTTTCTGATGAAGGAAACCTCGGTCTTCAGCATTATCGCCCTGGCCGACCTGGTCTACGTCTTCAAGGATCTGGTCCGGGAAGGCCACAGCAATGAAAACAACCTCCTTTTGGTGCTCTTCTACCTGATCATCATCCTCCCGGTTTCCCTCTTTTTCGCCTACCTGGAAAGGAGGGTGCGCCGTGCTGGATTCGGCGCTTAACGTCTTTCGCCAGGGGCGCAATCTGGCCCGCCTGATGGAAGGCCTCTGGGTCACCCTGGAAATCAGCGCGGTTTCGGTGCTCCTGTCGATGCTCCTGGGGATTGTGGTCGGCCTCCTGATGACCACCAGAAAGCCCCTGTGGCGGGCCGCCGCCCGGCTTTACCTGGAACTGGTCCGCTTCGTCCCCATTCTGGTTTTGCTCTATATCTTTTACTACACCCTCAGCCGCAACTGGGGCATCAACCTGGAGGCCAAAATAGTGGCCGTTCTGGTTTTCACCCTCTGGGGCACGGCCGAAATGGCCGACCTGGTGCGCGGGGCGGCGACCAGCCTCCCGGCGCACCAGCGGGAGAGCGGGCGGGCCATCGGCCTGACCGAAAGCCAGATCAACCGCTACGTCATCATTCCCCAGGCCGTGCGACGGCTCATCCCGGGAGTCATCAACCTGACCACCCGCATGATCAAGACCACGCCCTTCGTCTTTTTCATCAACGTGCCGGAACTGACCAAGGTGGGGCAGCAGATCGTGGAAGTGGCCGGCATGAAGAACTATATGGCCAGTTTCTGGGTCTACGCCTTTATTTTTTTCATTTATTTCGCCGTCTGCTATCCCATTTCCCGCTTTTCCGGTTTTCTGGAAAAGAAGTGGGAAAATTAAAACGCCGGCGAGGCGCGATAAAAAGCGGTCCGCAAGACCAGGAGCCTGACCATGTCCACCGCCCAGCCGGTGCTCAGAATACGAGATCTTCATAAAAAATATGACCGGCTGGAAGTGCTCCACGGCATTTCCCTGGATGTGCCCCGCGGCCGGGTGCTGGTGGTCATCGGCCCCTCGGGCTGCGGCAAGAGCACCCTTTTGCGCTGCATCAACGGCCTGGAGGCCATCGAGAGCGGCGACATCGAACTCAACGGGGAATCCATCAGTTCCGGCAAGACCCGCTGGAATCTGGTGCGGCAGAAGATCGGCATGGTCTTCCAGAGCTATGACCTCTTCCCCCACATGACGGTCATGGGCAATATCCTCCTGGGGCCGCTGAAGGCCCAGGGCCGCGACCGCCGGGAAGTGACCCGCGAGGCCGAGCAGCTTCTGGACCGGGTCGGGCTCCTGGACCGCAAGGATTCCTATCCCCGGCAGCTTTCCGGCGGGCAGAAACAGCGGGTGGCCATTGTCCGGGCCCTGTGCATGAACCCGGAGATAATGCTCTTTGACGAGGTCACCGCCTCGCTGGACCCGGAAATGGTCCGGGAGGTGCTGGACGTCATGCTGGGCCTGGCCGAGCGCGGCATGACCATGCTCATCGTCACCCACGAAATGGCTTTCGCCAGGGCCGTGGCCGACAAGATAATTTTCATGGACCAGGGGGTGATCGTGGAAAGCGCGCCGCCGAACGTCTTTTTCGAAAACCCGGTCAGCGACCGGGCCCGACGTTTTCTCAACATATTCCAGTTTGATGGAGTAAAAAAGGAGGAACAGCCTCATGTTGAAAGCTAAGATTTTTCGCGTTCTGGTTCCGGCTCTGGCCCTGATGTTTCTGGCCGCCCCGGCTTTGGCCGCGGGTGAACTGGCCAAAATCAAGGAAGCCGGCAAAATCCGCATCGGGGTCTTCAGCGACAAGCCGCCTTTCGGCTATGTCGATGAAAACGGCGACCATCGGGGCTATGACGTCTATCTGGCCCGGCGCCTCGCCCAGGACCTCCTGGGCGACGAGAACAAGATTGAATTCGTGCTGGTGGAGGCCGCCAGCCGGATGGAAGTGCTGGAATCCAACAAGGTCGACCTGATTCTGGCCAACTTCACCGTCACCCCCGAAAGGGCCCAGCGGGTGGATTTCGCCAAGCCCTATATGAAGGTGGCCCTGGGCGTGGTCTCGCCGGCCAACGCCCCGGTCACCGACGTGGCCCAGCTCAGGGGCCAGAAGCTGATCGTCAACAAGGGCACCACGGCCGACATTTATTTCGCCGAAAAACACCCCGAAGTGAACCTGCTCAAATACGACCAGAACACCGAGGCCTTCAACGCCCTGCGCGACGGCCGGGGCGCGGCCCTGGCCCACGACAATACCCTGATCTTCGCCTGGATCAACGAAAATCCCGGCTTTGTGTCCGGCATTTCCTTCCTGGGCAATCTGGACAGCATCGCCCCGGCGGTGAAGAAGGGCAATACCGAGCTTCTGGACTGGCTCAATGAGGAAATAGTCAGGCTCGGCCAGGAAAATTTTTTCCATAAAAACTACGACGCCACCCTCAAGCCCATTTACGGCGATACCGTGGACCCCGAGACGGTGGTGGTTGAAGGCGGGGTTCTGGAGTAAAAAGAGCGCCCGGGAGGCCGTTGAACAAAAAAGGGGGGGGAGCCTGAACAGGCTCCCCCCGGTCGTAATTTTAAGCGCTCTGAAACCCCAGAGCCCTCCCCGGCCCCGATTTCGAGGCGTCAGCTCCGCCGCTCCACCTTCAGCCTCTTGACCGGCCTGACTTTGCGTATTACAATAATAAAGTGATCATTTGCCGGCTGAAGCCGCGGTCGCGGTTTCCTGCTTTTGGGCGTCGGCCAGTTGCCGGGCTCTGGGGCCGGTGATGGCCCTGACCGTCACTTTGGCCACCCCGGATTTGAGCAGGCCCATTTCCGCGGCGGCGGCCCGGGACAGGTCGATGATCCGGCCTTTGACGAAGGGGCCCCGGTCGTTGATGCGCAGGGCCAGAACCTTGTTGGTTTCCAGGTTCCTGACTTCCACCCAGGTGTGGAGGGGCAGGGTCTTGTGGGCCGCCGTGACGCGGTTCATGTCGTAAATTTCGCCGCTGGCGGTTTGGCGGCCGTGGAAGGGCTCCCCGTACCAGGAGGCCAGACCTTTTTCCCGGAAGCCTTCGGCCGAGGCCAGGATATGATAGCGCTGGCCGTTGATGACGTAAGATTTGCCGCTGCGGTTCGTCCCGAAGAAGCCGCAGCCGCCGGTCAGCAGAACCAGCCCCAGAATGAGCAATATTTTGGCATAGAAAATGCTTTCAGATAAGTCGATTTTTAGCGAGAGAACTTGGGAGGTTTTTTCGGCGTTATGATTCGCGGGTTCGTTCAGCATATTAAACTCCTGTACCTGGCCGCCCTGGCCCTGGCCCTGGCCCTGGCCCTGGCCTGGCCGCCCGATCTGGCCGCCGCGCCTCAGAACTCGGCGCGGGCCAAGACCTCGACGAAATCGAAAAAGAAAGGCTCCCAAAAGCAGCCCGCCCAACAGGCGGCTCCGCTGCCCTGGCCCCAGAACCTTTTGGCCCTTTTGGGCGACGGCGCGGTTCTGGTGGTCGACCACCACGATCCGGAGAAGCCGGGCAAGGCCCTTTACGCCCATAACGCGGAGAAACCTTATGTCCCGGCTTCCATATTAAAGATCGTCACTTCCGGGGCCGCGCTTGAATTTTTGGGGCCCGAATATCGCTTTAAAACCGACTTTCTTCTGACCCGTGACAAGGATTTGTGGGTGGTCGGCTACGGCGACCCCTATCTGGTGTCGGAAGAATTGACCACCGTTGTGGAAGCCTTGCAAAAACGGGGCCTCAAAGAGGTTCGCGACCTCTATCTGGACAATTCTTTCTTTGAGAAAGACCTGATCCTGGACGGCAACACCCGGACCGACTCGCCCTTTGACGCCTACAACCTGGCCTTCGGGGTCAATTTCAACACGGTCTGCTTTCAGAAGACCAAAAAGGGGCAGGTGAGCAAGGCTTCGGCCCATATCCCGCTGACCCCTCTGGCCCTGGAACTGGCCCCCAAATTCAAGAAAGCCGGCGTCTATCGGCTGAACGTCAGCGAAAGCCCCGGCCGGGCCGAACTGCACGCCGGGCAGACTTTTCAGGCCCATCTGGAGGGGGCCGGCATCAAGGTCACCGGAGAAATAGTCCTGGGCCGCAGCGCCCCTTTGCAGCGCAAGGTCTTCTACCGGCACTTATCCAGCAGGACCTTGGCGGCGGTCGTCCAGGATCTGATGAAATATTCCAACAATTTCATGACCAATCAGATCTTCCTGGCCCTGGGGGCCGAACTCTACGGCGCTCCGGCCACCCTGGAAAAATCCCAAAAAGCCATGGACGCCTATTTTCAAAAATATAACCTGGCGCCCATTGTCATGGGCGACGGCAGCGGCCTGAGCCGCCAGACCACTTTGACCGCCAGCCAGATGGCCGATGTCCTGGCGGTGGTGGAGGCCGACCGGCGCCTCCTGGTCAGCCGGGACGACGGCCAGGTTTTTTACAAAACCGGCACCATGAGCGACATCAAGACCCTGGCCGGCTATATCGAGCGCCCCGGCGAACCGGAGCGGCCGCTGGCCTTCGTCATCCTCTTGAACGGCCATAATTTTGCGGCCGGGGCCCGGGACAAGATCCTGGGCCTGATCAAAAGCGAATTCGCCTCCGCGCCCAGCGCCGGCCGGTAGCGCCCCGGCCGCTGTTCCCGCCTCAGGAGAAACCTGGTTTTTTTTGTTGACTTTGCCGGAAAGAACTAGTATAAAAGCACGGTTGGGAGATACACCATAAATATTACGGGGACGTAGTGAAGTGGTTTAACACGCCTGCCTGTCACGCAGGAGATCGCGGGTTCAAGTCCCGTCGTCCCCGCCATTTTTCGGGCGGCCCTCTTTGGGGGGCCGCTTTTTTGTCAGGCGGCTCCGCACGCCGGCCGGCCGCGAAACCGCCGTTGAAAATGTCCGGCCGGCCTTGATTCAAGCGCTTTTGCCGGGGCCCGGCCTGAAAAAGGCCGCCTAAAAAAGGCTTGACTTTTGCAGTGGGCCGATGTATATTTCTCTGGTTCTTGTGCGCCGCCGTCCTTAAAGAGCGTTGAAAGCGGCCATTTGTGGAGGGGTTCCCGAGCGGTCAAAGGGAGCAGACTGTAAATCTGCCGTCAAATGGCTTCGGAGGTTCGAATCCTCCCCCCTCCACCATAAGACTGATTTATCGGCCCTTCGGGGGTTTCGGGCGGGAGTAGCTCAGTTGGCTAGAGCGTCAGCCTTCCAAGCTGAGGGTCGCGGGTTCGAGCCCCGTTTCCCGCTCCAGTTTTTCACCGGCCCTGGCCTGGCGGGACTTGAAACGCCCACATAGCTCAGCAGGTAGAGCACATCCTTGGTAAGGATGAGGTCATCGGTTCAAGTCCGATTGTGGGCTCCATTTTAATTAAGGGGTTAAAATGGGGCGGGCGCCGCCCTTCAGGCGCTTGACAGCCGGTTTGCCGTCCACGTTCAAGGTGATGCCCGGCCGTTCGTATAATTCCAATTCCAATTTTTGACCAAAAGGCTTTTATTCAGGTTGAAATTGGAATAAAATTACCTTCCAGTTCTGTTCGTTCGGATATATTTTTTAAAATAGAATTGGAATCAGGAGGCGAAAATGGCCAAAAAGAAATTTGACCGCACCAAGACCCACGTCAACGTGGGGACCATCGGGCACATCGACCATGGCAAAACCACCGCCACCGCGGCCATTACGCTGGTGCTGT
>JAISFR010000014.1 GCA_031263565.1 Candidatus Adiutrix sp.
GTGGCGCTCGTGTTGGCGGCCGGCATCCGCAAGGTCATGGAGGCGTCGGGATTGGATGGGAAGATGACTCTGCCTGAAATGATGAACGAGATGAAGTCGCTCAGAAGCGTCAAATTGCCGAACAAGCGAAAGCCAATAAATACCAAGGCCAGCAAAAGGCAGAGAGAAATACTTAATGCCTTCAGGATCAAAACATATGTATAATTTCCCGGGAGATTAGGCTATAAAAGACAGCTGACAGCTATCGGCCACAGTTGACACCCGAGGTGCATCATGACGGATATCTCCTCTTCCCACGCGGCGGCTCAAGAGATTCTGGCAAAAATTCCCTTCTGGCGAGGCCGGCCGGACTTTGCCATAATTCACGACGGCCGGACCAACAGCAACTTCACTGCAGTTGACGATCGCGGCAAATATTTCGCCCGTTTCGGCATTGACCTGCCGCATCATTTCATCTTCAGGGAGCATGAGACCAGGGCCGCGCGCCTGGCCGCCGAACTGGGGGTGGCGCCCCCGCTTTTGTACGCCGCCGAAGGCGTCATGGTCTGCGAATTCATCGAAGGGCGCGGCCTGGTCATAGCCGACGGCCAGAGTCGGGCCCTTTTATTCCGAATCGCCGGCATTTTAAGGCGGCTGCACCAGGGGCGGGCCGATTCCATCGGCCAGGTCTTCGATTTGGACCGCATCCTGCCGGCCTATGTGGACCGGCTGCCCGAAGGGGCTTTGCCGCCGGACGACCTGAGCAGGGTTTGCCGCGTTATTGACCGGTTGCCCAAGCTGTCAGCGGATTGTCTGATCCACAGTGATCTCATCCCCAACAATTTTCTGGATGACGGCCGGCGCCTGTGGCTCATCGACTGGGAATACGCCGGCCTGGGGCATCCGTCCGTCGACCTGGCCATGGTCATCGCCAATTTCGACCTGCCCGAAGACCTGGCCCGACCGCTGGTCGAGGAACACGGGCTGTGCTCCTACGAGGAAGTGGCGGCCATGACTCCCGCTCTGGTGGTCCGCGAGCTTTTGTGGACCCTGGTGCAGATCGGCCTGGTGGGCTTGGCCGGGGACCTGCCCGAGTATCGGGAAATTTGTTTCAGGCGGCTCAGGGAGCTGCCCGCATGAAGATTTTCGAGGTTCTCATAATCGGCGCCGGGGTGGTGGGCGCGGCTCTCGCCAGGGACCTGGTGCGCCACCCCCTGTCCGTAGCTTTGCTGGAAGCCGGGCCGGAGCCGGGCGAGGGAGCCAGCAAGGGCAATTCCGCCCTTATGTGCACCGGCTGGGATACGCCCCGGGGCAGCCTGGAACGGGAGATGGTCAGGCGCGGCTATGAGCGCTATCTCAACGAGGCTCCGCTTCTCGGGCTGCCCATCCGCCGAACCGGCTCCACCATGATCGCCTGGAACGAAGAGCAGGCGGAAACCCTGAAAGCCGAACGCGAGGCCGCCCGTGAGGATGCCTTCGCCGTGGAATGGCTGGACCGGGCGGCTTTGTACCAGCGCGAACCGAAACTGGGCTCAGGGGCTTTGGCCGCCCTGTTCATTCCCGGGGAAAGCGTGGTCGATCCCTTTTCCACAGTGCACGCCTACCTTCTGGAGGCTTTTGTCAACGGCGCGGTCTTTTTACCGGGCCGGCGGGTGGTCCGCTGCGCCAGACGCGGAAACCTGTGGGAGGTGGAAGCCGAAACGGGCGAGCTTTTCCGGGCTCGCTTCGTGGTCAACTGCGCCGGCCTGGGCGGCGACCGGGTGGACGCGGCCGCGGGTTTCCACGATTTCGTCATCAAGCCTCGCAAAGGGCAGTTCGTCCTGTTCGACAAACTGGCCGCGCCCCTGGTCAATTCCATATTGGCGCCGACCCCCGGCCCCGCCGGCCGGGGCGTTCTGGTCGTCCCCACTATTTTCGGCAACGTCATGCTGGGGCCGACGGCCGAAGAGGTTGACGACCCCGAGGACCGGGCGGTCACCAGGGCCGGGCTGGATTTCCTCTTAAGCGGCGGGCGCCGCCTGCTGCCTGACCTGGAAAAATTTCCCCTGGTGACCACCCACGCCGGAATGCGCCCGGCTTCTGACAAAAGCGAGTACCGCTTCATTCCCCGGACGGAGCAGGGCTGGATAAGCGTGGGCGGCATCCGTTCCACAGGTCTTTCTTCGGCCCTGGGCCTGGCCGAACATGTGACTTCCATTCTGGCCAAATCCCTTGAAGCCGGGCCGGCCAGGGATATCCGCCGGGTGCGGGTGCCCGACCTCTCCGCCGGCCGCGTCCCAGCCTGGGAGGACCCGTCCGGGCCGGAGGACGGCGAAATCGTCTGCCATTGCGAAAAAATCACTTTGGGGGAAATACGGCGGGCCCTGGCCTCTCCCTTGCCGCCGGTCACTTTGGGCGGCCTCAGACGCCGCACCCGCGCCGGTTACGGACGCTGTCAGGGCTTTTTCTGCGGGGCCCGGCTGGCGGAGCTTTTGAGGGAACAAGGAGGTGGAAAAAACTGATGCGGCGCCCGGACGTTTTGATAGTGGGCGGCGGTCCGGCCGGCCTGGCCGCCGCCCTGGAACTGGCCAAAAATTCCCGCCGGGAAATCCTGGTGATCGACCGCGACGAAGAGGCCGGCGGCCTGCCCCGTTACTGCGGGCATCCCGGCTTTGGCTGGGAATATACCGGTCTCTTCCATCATACCGGCCGCCGTTTCGCGGCCTTCATGGTGAACAAAATCGCCGGCCGACCCAACATCCGCCTGATGACCAGGACCACTCTTCTGGAACTGGCCGAGGGGCCGCGCGCCGTCCTCTTAAACCCGGAACAGGGCCTATTCGAATGCCGTCCCCAGGCGCTGCTTCTCGCCACGGGCATTCGCGAAGCCCCCAGAGCTCCCCGCATGCTGGGCGGCAATCGCCCGCCGCACGCTTTTTTGAATACCGGCCATTTACAGGGCTGGCTCACCCGGGATCTGCCCCGAAAGCTCCCCGGCCAGGCGGCCGGCGCTCCCGACCGGGCGGTCATTTTAGGCACGGAGTGGGTTTCTTTTTCGGCCTGGCTCTCGGCCCTCCGGCTGGGGCTGACCGTGACCGCCTTTGTGGAGACGGAAAGCCGGGTGCAAGCCCCGGCCGTTTTCGGCTGGGGCCTGGCCAATCTGCTGCGCGTCCCCGTGCACACAGGGGCCGTGATCGAATCGGTGGAAGGAAGCCCCAGGGCCCTTGCGGGCCTCTGGATACGGGCGGCTTCGGGTTTAAAACGCTTTCTGCCCTGCAGCCGCCTCATCATGACCGGCTGTTGGCGGGGCGACGCCGCCGTGGCCGAATCGGCCGGGCTCGCCGTGAACCCGGTCACCCGCTGCCTTGCGGTGGATCAATTTTTCCGCTGCGATATGGACGGCGTCTGGGCGGTCGGCAACGTGATACAGCCTTTGCTGGACAGCGGTCGGAGCGCCCGCCTGGGCCGCCAGGCCGGGGCGACGCTGGCCCGCTCCCTGACGTCGCCGTTGCCGGAAGCTTCCGTCAGGCTTACGGCCGGCGCGGGAGTCTTGTCTGTTTCGCCGGCCCGCCTGGCGGACGGAAAAGGGCCGCCCAAAACGGGCCTGGCAAAACTGCACCTGCGGGCGGCCGGTGACCTGGCCGGGGCTCGCTTAAGCATCAGGGCCGGGGACGATATTGTATGGGAACGCCACCTGGGGGCGGTCAAGGCCTCGGACAATATCTTCGTGCCCCTTAAGGACTTGTCGCCCCGCCTGTCCGGGCTGACCGAGGCCGAGGCCCGGCTGATTGAAGAGCGCAAGAGCGGCGCCTGACCACCCACGAAAGCCAGGCGTTTTGGCGATCAGGCGGGCCACGGCGACGCAGCCGGGGAGAGCGAAACAACACATTATTGCCTGGCCGCAAACAGGCCACAGCCAGACGCTTTGGCCATAACGTACCTGGAGGCGCCATATGGGCTTTGTCGGCAACATCATCATTTATCTCATCATGATCTGCACCCTTCTGGGGGCTGTCGCGGCCATCCGCGATCCTGAAAAGGGCTTGGGGGCCGAATTCATCTCGGGTCTGCACTCCATCGGTCCGGTTTTCATTCCCGTAGCCGGCATCATGGCCGCCATCCCCTATTTGTCCGGCTTCATCACCTGGGCTCTTCATCCCCTGTTCACGAGCATAGGTTCCGACCCCTCCATAGCCGCCACGGCCATAGTGGCTGTGGATATGGGCGGCTATCAGCTGGCCGATGTGGTGGCCGCCAGCCGCGAGTCGTGGATCATGGCCATGCTGGTGGGCTATACCTCGGGGGCCACGGTGGTCTACCTCATCCCGGTGGGCCTGGCCATGCTGAAAAAAAAGTACCACAAGTACCTGGCCTTAGGCTCCATGGCCGGCTTCGTCAGCATTCCCGTGGCCGTAATCGCCGCCTACCTGATCACCGTGGCGACCAATACCCCGGTGCGCGAGACCATCACCACCGTGGGCGCGCCGGCCTATCACCTGGTTTTCAACTTCAAGACCATGATCGCCAACCTGGCGCCCCTGGTGGTTTTCTGCCTGGCTCTTTCATTGGGCCTTAAATTCAAGCCGAACATTATGATCAAGGGCTTTCTGATTTTCGGCCGTTTCATGGACGCGGCCATAAAAATAGTCCTGGCCTGCGTCATAATCGAATACTTCACCGGCTTTTTCAGCACTGTTTTCGGCTCCTGGGGCTTCGATCCCATCATCGCCGATGAAAAGGACAATTTCCGGGCCCTGGAAATTGCCGGCTATATCGGCATTATGCTGGCCGGCACCTTCCCCATGGTCTTTCTGATCAAAAAGTACATGAGCCGGGCCATGCACTGGATAGGCGGCAAAATTGGCATGACCACCTCGGGGGCCACCGGCTTTCTGATGGTTTTCGCCAACATCATCGCCACCTATCATCTGGCCGATGAAATGCGTCCCCGCGACCTGGTGCTCTGCATCGCCTTCGCCGTCTGCGCCCAGGCCGCCCTGGGCGATCACCTGGCCTTTTCGGCCAACTTCCAGCCGGCCATGATCGTCTCCATTCTGGCTGGCAAACTCATCGGCGGAGCTTTCGCCGTGCTTTTGGCCCTGAAGATCTCCGTGCCCTCGGCCGAACGGCTGGAAGTGGAATGCGGCGACTGGCCGGTGACCGAGACCGCCTGACTTCAACAATGGCTTAAGGGCCGGACATGATTGATCAAGGCCGGGTAAAAATATTATTTTTGCCCGGCCAATGATTCTTGATCAGCCCGGCGAAGCCGCCCAATTGAAGAAAAAATCTCATCATAAAAAAATAAAAATGGAAATTTTCATTTTTTGCTTGACGTCTTTTCAAAACCCGGCTATACTGCCTTCAAGTCTCAGGATACATAATCTAAAGCCCAAGTTGCCGCCGCCGCGGCCCTGCCCGAATTTAAGATCGCGGCCCCGGCAAAAATCAGAACGATGGCCGACGGGCTCATTGTTTTAAAGAAGCGACAAAGTCAATGAACATCATTGAAGAACTCCAGCGTCTGCACCCCGAGCTCAGCCCCCGGATGCGCAAGCTGGCCACCTATATTGCCGATCATCACAAAGAGGCGGCCTTTCTCAATGCCGGCACCCTGGCCCGGGAAGCCGGGGTCAGCGAGGCCACGGTCACCCGTCTGGCCTGCGCCCTGGGGCTCAAGGGCTACCCGGGTCTTCGCCAGGCCCTCCAGACCCACGCCAAGGGCTTTATGGCCCTGCCCAAATATGAAAACGGGCTGGATGATAAATTTCTTTTAAGCAAGGTCGCCTCAGTCGAAAAAAGCATTATTGACGAAATGCTGCTTTCGATCTCGCCCAAGCTTTTTCAGCAGGCCGTGGACAAGCTTCACGCGGCCCGGAGCATAACCGTGGTCGGCACCCGTTACAATCAAATGGCCGCCGCCTATGCCGCCTATTTTTTAAACTGCATCCGGCCCTCGGTGCGCCTGGTCAGCGGCATCGGCGCCGAAACCTTTACCGAACTCAGGGAGAGCGGCCCCAAAGATGTGGCCCTGGCCGTCTGCACGGCCCGCTATCCCCGGGAAACCTTGAAAATATTGAGCATGTTCAGGGAACGTCAGACGCCGGTTATCGCCATAACCGATTCCCAGCTCTCCCCGGTGCAGCCGCTGGCCGATCTAAGCCTGATAGTGCCCATGAAATTTCTATCCTATATCGATCCCCTGGGGGGGGTGATGATCCTTCTGCACGCCCTGGTCACCGGGCTTTACCTGAAGAATCCGGCCAAGACCAAGGCCAGGCTGAAGGACTACAACGAGTTTATGGAAAAGAACGATTTTCACAGCGTCAAAGGGCTGGATATCGGCGATATGCTCTAGGCTCTCAGGCCCGGCCGGGGCGGCCGTTTTTTATAATTGCGTTGAGGCGGCTGTTTTTCACGCCGGTCCGGCTTTGAGCCGGACCGGCCGCGGGGGAATTTTTTGTCTTAAAATCAGCTCTCTTTAAGAGCACCGTTAAACATAGTTTTTTTACCATGAACAACTGTTTAGGGACCGCCAGCGCTTTATTCGCGGGCTAAAACACCGTTTTCAGGCGCTCTCACCCAAGGGCCGGGATATACCCGGGCGCTGTTCCGCCCAGGGCTGAAGCGCCGGTGAACATCTTCATTCACAACGAATGGTTCGAGGTCAAGGGCCGTCAGTATATGACGAGCCAAGTTATTAAACATGTTTTACCTCTCAATTGGAGGACAGGCAATGAGCGACTTATCCTATCTGAAAGACAGAGCAATCGCGGTTTTGGGCGGCGGGGCCGTGGCCAAGGCGGTTTCCGCCGACTGCGCCCTGGCCGGGGCCAAGGTGCGCCTCTGCGACATGCAGCCCTTCGCCGCCAAAACCCTTTTCGGGGTCGAGAAACAGGGCGTGCGCTTTTATGGCGACCAGTTGAACCTCTTCGGTTTCCGCCGGGAAGGTCAGGCCCGCTACGAGTCGGTGACCACGGAAGTGGCCCAGGCCGTCAAAGGGGCCGGCCTGATCATCGTGGCCACCCCGGCCCTGGGGCACGAGCCCTTTTTCAAAAAACTCATCCCCTGCCTGGAAGACGGGCAGATCATCCACATCATCCCCGACAATTTTGGCTCCCTGATTCTGCGGAAGATGATGCGTGAGGCCGGCTGCACGAAAAAAGTCATCATCGGCGGCTGGTCCAGTTCACCCTACGGCAGCCGGGTGGACATCAAGGGCGGGGTCATTCTGCCGAGCATCCGGGTTTATTACCGGGCCATTACCCTGCGCGGTTCGGCCCTGCCCACGGCCGACAATGACGACTTGCTGGCCAGCACCAAATTCCTGGGCGCTTTCGACGGCATCAACGGCGGCGAAGGCCTGGTGGCCGGAAACACGGTCATGGATACCGGTTTCTCCAACGTCAACCCGGTCCTCCACTGCCCCGGGGTCATCCTGGGGGTCGGGGTCATGGAGAATTTCGGCGTCATCTTCGGCGAGGACCGCTCCAAGTTCTCCATTTATTCCCACGCCTACTGCCCCTCCATCAGCCGGGTGCAGTACCAGTTCTATCAGGAACAGCGCGAACTGGCCAAGGCCATGGGCGTGGGCATTCAGGATTATGAAAAGGAACACTTCTTCAGCCGGGAAAACGTCCTGGGCCAGGAATACATGGGCAAGGACTACGTTATTCCCTTTGAGGAACAGGATCCCATCCAGTTCGGCACCGGCCCCTTCACCGTGCAGAACCGCTACATCACCGAAGACATCCCGGTGGGCTGCCATGTCTATCACGAACTGGGCCAAAAATACGGCATCAAGACCCCCATTATCGATTCCATGATCAACCTGGCCTGCGTCATGGCCGAAAAGGATTTTTACCAGAGCGGCTACACCCTCGATTACCTGGGCCTCGGCCATATGAACAAAGAGGAAATGCTGGCCTATCTGAACCAGGGCCTTTATAAGCAAGCTTGATCAGCCCGGCGGCCGTCGCCAGGCGGGACGGCCGCCCATACCAGGCCGGAGCAGTTCCGGAAAGGAGTCCAAAATGTATAGAAAATTGGCCACCCTGTTTCTTTGTCTGACCGTTTTGACCTTAGGGCCGGTGATGATCGCCCAGGCCGCCCCCCAACACATCCTGAAATTCGCCGGCACCTACGCCCCGGACCACCCCGGCAGCATTGCCCAGCAGGCCATTGCCGATGAAGTTTTTGAGGCCACCAAGGGCGAGCTTAAGATCGAGGTTTTTCCCGGCGGGCAGTTGGGCGACTACACCCAGATTTATGAAGACGTCATGCGCGGCAACATCGACATGGGCTGGCTCTACATCACCGGCCAATATAACACCGCCCTGGAAATTTCCAGCCTGCCCTACCTGACCACCAGTTGGGAAGGCCTGAAGAAAATTTTCTCCCCCGGCTCTTATTTCTATCAGGCCTATGAAAAGGCCCACGCCGACTGCGACGTCAAGCTGCTGGCCCTCTATGTCGACGGCTTCGTCAACATGGTCATGGTCAAAGAGCCGGTGGAACCCATGAGCCCCACAGCCGACCACAAAGTCAAACTGCGCATCCCCCCCACCGACGCCTTTAAGGTGACCATGGATTCCCTCAACTGGGACACCGTGACCATCAACTGGGCCGATGTCTACACCGCCATGCAGACCGGCGTCTGCGACGGCTACATCGGCAGCAGCGCGGTGCTGGTCTATTACACCTTCCGGGACCTGACCAAATTCTACTACGAAATGAGAGCTTATTCCGAGACCCTCTCTTACGTCATCAACCAGGATACCTGGGCCAAACTCTCCCCCGAACATCAGAAGGCCATTTATGACGCCTGCCAGCGCCAGGCGGCCAAAAGCATTGAAACCGCGGCCAACAACGAAAAAACCTATCAGCAGAAAATGGCTGACGAATATGGCGTCAAGATCGTCATACCCAGCCAGGAAGAAATAGACAGGCTGGCCGACTATATTCGCCAGAATGTCTGGCCCAAATTTGAAAAAGCCTATGGCCAGGATTTGATCCAGGGCCTTTTGTCCAATCTGTAGGAGGCATCCGCTCGAAGCCCGGCTAAAGGTCCGGGCTTTGGCTTTAAGCTAAAAAGAGGCCCCGCCGCCGGCTCACGGCGCGGGCGGCTTGAGGAATCTCTGAGAGGCGCCCGGCCGGACAGCGGCGGCTTTTGAGTCCCCAGGGGGAGCAGCATGAACACGCTTAATTATGTCCTGGACCGCATTCTGCCGAAGATAATGCGCTTCATAATCATCTCAACTCAAATAACTTTTACCCTGATCATTTTCGGCTCGGTCGTGGCCCGCTTATTTTTCGGCCGCGACCTCTACGGCAACGAAGATTTCATCCTGATCGCCGCCTTCTGGCTCTACATGATCGGCGGGGCTTACGGCAGCTTTGAAAACAGCCACATCAAGGCCGATATCCTGACCGAGAGCCTGAAAGACGGCCCTTTGAAAAAATTTCTCCTGACCTGCTCCTCGGTGTTGGAGACCATCGTCAATCTGGTCATCACCCTCTGCGGCTGGCAGTTGGTGGTCTGGGGCCTGGCCAAGGGGGCCAAGTCGGTTTCCTGGAAGATACCCATGGTCGTGCCCCAAAGCGCCATATTTGTCGGTTTCGCTTTAATGCTGATCTACAGCATCCGCCAGACCTATCGATACCTCACGGGGCGGCCGATAACGCAGAATCCGGATTCCACCGCCACCGCCTGTCTACGGGAGAATGACTGATGCATTTAGCCATAACCATTTTAATCTTAGTTGTTCTGATTTTATGGGGCCTGCCGATCATCTCGGCTTTTGGCGGAGCTCTGATCTATGCCACGCTGACCATGGATCTCAACGTCGGGGCCCTTTTGCCCAGCGGCTACAGCCGCCTGAACACCGTGGTGCTGCTGGCCATTCCCCTCTTCATCCTGGCCGGGGGGGTCATGCAGCGAGGAGAGTTGGGAGGCAAGCTGGTCAGCTTCATCAATCTTTTCGTCGGCCGTTTCGTCGGCGGCCTGGGGGCGGTGGGGGTGATCGCCTGCGCGGCTTTCGGAGCCATCAGCGGCAGCGCGGCGGCCACTTTGTCCTGCATCGGCAGCATCATGTTTCCTCAATTGGAAAAATCGGGTTATGATCGCGGCCAGGCCGTGTCCCTGATTATCTGCGCCTCACCGCTGGGCCTTTTGATTCCGCCCAGTTCAATTCAGATTCTCTATGCCTGGTCGTCCAACCAGTCGGTCCTGGTCTGCTTTCTGTCCACCGTCGGCCCGGGGCTGCTGCTGACTTTTCTTCTATCTGTGGTCAACTGGCTCCTGTCCCGCCGGCGGTTGAAGCTCGAAAGCCGGCCGCAGGCTGAAATCATCCCGGAAGTTCCGGCTCAAAGCAAGCTGGCCGTGACCAAGAGCGCTCTTCCGGCTCTTTTAATGCCGTTCATTATTCTGGGGGGCATTTACAGCGGCAAATTCACGCCGACCGAGGCCGCGGCCATTTCAGTCATCTACGCGGTGCCGGTCGGTTTCTTTATCTATAAAACCCTGACCATCAAAAACTTTTTCGAAGCCCTGCGGGAAAGCGGGGTGACCTGCGGCGTTTTGATGACCATGCTCCTGGTGGTCATGATCCTGAGCCGGGTCTTCGTCATGCAGGGCCTGCCGCAGCAACTGATGTCCCTGTTCAGGTCCATTTCGGCGGACAAGCTCATGATCCTCCTGATGATCAACATCTTCATGGTTTTGATCGGCATGTTGATGGACGACGTCAGCGGAACTCTGCTCTGCACCCCCCTTCTTCTGCCGCTGATCATCAGCCTGGGGGTCAGCCCGATTCAGTTCGCGGCCATTTTAGGGGTCAACCTGGGCATGGGCAACATCACTCCGCCCACCGCTCCGCTTTTATATCTGGGCGGCCGCCTGGGCAACGCCAGCGTCCGCCAGATGATGCGGCCCACCCTGTGGCTCCTGGTCGGGGCCTGGCTGCCGACCCTGATCGTCACCACCTATTGGCCGCCCCTGTCGCTGTGGCTGCCGAGCCTCTTTGTCGGCCGCCCCCTCTGGTAACGGTTGCCAGACAACAAAGCCCGCCAACGTTCAATAAGCGTTGACGGGCTTTTTGTCCAGAGACCTTCCGTGACGGAAGCCGGCTTGAAGCCTTAATGATGCTTCGGATCGCCGCAGTAAGTGGTGTGCAAAAGCTTGTGGCTTTCATGACCCAGAGGCTTTTTCAGAAAATCAGCATACAGCTTTTGAACCGACGGGTTCTCATGAGACTTCCTGAGCGGGAGGCCCCGGTCGTGCTCATAGGTGGCGGCCACCCGGTTGCCAAAGGCCTCCCCGGCGTCGGTGTCGCAAATCAGCTTCGGCTGACCGCCGCCGGAAATGCACCCCTCCGGGCAAGTCATGACTTCGACGAAGTGAAGGTCCAGCCGGCCGGCCTTGAGGTCCTCCATCACCGGCTTGACATGCTTAAGGCCGGTCACCACCCCGACTTTGAGGGTCAGGTCGCCGACCTGGACGTCAGCATGCCGGAACCCGTTGGTCCCGCGAACCGCGGTCACGTCAACAGCCGGTATGGGCTGGCCGGTCAAAAGTTCATAGCCGGTCCGCAGGGCGGC
The DNA here is from genome assembly GCA_031263565.1 of Candidatus Adiutrix sp. GTDB lineage: Bacteria > Desulfobacterota > Desulfarculia > Adiutricales > Adiutricaceae > Adiutrix. The sequence continues at coordinate 11,557 of JAISFR010000014.1, forward strand.
TTCCATGACTCCGCCGCTGACGCCGAAGATTTCGGCCGCCCCGGTGTAATCACCCAGAGGAGAGTCATACTTCTCATCAGGCAGAGCCTGGAAATCAATGCCCAGATCCTTAATCAGCCAGGCCAGTTCCCTGGTGGTCAGGACCACATCCACATCTCTCTGGCCGCTGTCCTTCATTTCCGGACGAGCCGATTCGGATTGCTTGCAGGTGCAGGGCATCACCGAAACACTGTACAGCTTTTTAGGGGGCACGTTCAAGAGTTTTGCCCCATAGGTCTTGAAAAGAGCCCCTTCCATCTGCTGGGGGCTTTTACAGGTCGAAAGGTGCTGTCTCTGACCGGGATAGTTCAATTCCAGATAACGTACCCAAGCCGGGCAGCAGGAGGTGAACATCGGCAGCACGCCGCCCTTTTTGACCCGGTCGATCAATTCGCTGCCTTCTTCCATGATCGTGACGTCAGCGGCGAAGTTGGTGTCAAAAACCTTGTCAAAGCCAATCCGGCGCAGAGCGGCCGCCAGTTTTCCGGCGGCCAGGGTGCCCAAGGGGGCGCCAAAGTCTTCGGCGATGGCCACGCGTACGGCCGGGGCGCATTGAACCACGGTAAAGAGATCGGGGTCGGCCAGGGCTTTTTTTACCTCGTCAATACGACTGAAGAAATGGGCCGCGAAAAGAGGCTCTTTAAAGGCATCGGGCAGGCCGCGTTCCTTGCGAACCCGGGCGTAAGCCGCCGCGCCATGCTCGGCGATGGAAACGTATGATTTGCATTTCTGCACGCATTGTCCGCAGCGCACACACTTGTCCGGGTTAGTTTTCTGCGGCTGATGGGGCAGCCCTTCAATGGCCAGGTTGGGGCAGACCTTGGTGCATTCCTGACAACCGGTGCAAAGGTTTTGATCAATGGCAATATAGGTCTCGGTCATGACAGAGCCCTCCTTCCGGGATCGCCGGCGTTGATCACGGCCAAGGCCTCGGCTGCGGCAATATTCTTTTTTTTGCGTTCTTCATTGACGTCGGTCAGGCGCAGGGCCTCGTTGGGACAAACCCGGACACAGGCCGGACCTTCGGGATCCTCATAGCACAGGTCGCACTTGGAGGCGGCCACCTTGCCGCCGGAAGAGTCGGCCTGGGGCGCCTGCCGGCCGCCCACGTAGAAAGGCAATAAGGCGATGGCTCCGAAAGGGCAGGCCATCAGGCAGTCTTTACAGCCGATGCACTTGGCTTCATCGACAATTATCTGGCTGCCCACCCGGCTGATGGCTTTCTGCTGGCAGACCGCCTTGCAGGGAGAATTCTCGCAGTGCTTGCATTGCACCGGCATACTGGCGGTCTCGATGACCGTGACATAAAGCTTGGGGGTGACGGGCACGCTGATGGTGCCCACGGTTTTCCCCACATTGTTGCGCTTGATGTTGTGAGACTGGAAGCAGGCCATTTCACAGGCCTTGCATCCGCTGCACTTGGCAATGTCCGTGCTCACAAATAAGCCAAATTCACTTGGCATAGATGATTTCCTCCCTATTTTTAATTCCGGCGGTGATATGGCCGGCGGAGCGAAGACCGCCGGGGCGGCCCTCACTCCAAACTTGGCGGCCGGCCGGAAGGCGGCTTAAGCCCCGATGGCCGCTTGTTTTTGGGCTTCAGCGCCCAGGGCCAGTCCCAAAGTGGCCAGGCGTTTGTTTTTCAGGGTCTGGCCCAGATCCTCCTCCTTGACCAGCCGCAGGGCGGCCGTGGGGCAGACCCGCAGGCAGGCCGGACCTTTGGGCTGGTCCTGGCACAGATCACACTTGTTGGCCACCGACCGGGGAGCGCCGTCGGCATTCCTGGCCGAACCCAGGGTGACCATCTGAATGGCCCCGAAGGGACAGGCCTCGGCGCAGGATTTGCACCCGATGCACTTCTCGGTCCTGATGATCACCGTGCCATTGACGATATGAATGGCGTCGGACTTGCAAGCGGCCATACAGGCCGGGGCCTCGCAGTGTTTGCACTGCACCGGAACACTGACGTTGAAGGTCTTGATCACTTTCAGCTTGGGATGGAAGTCGTAACCGTCGGGATCGACCTCAAAGATGTGCTTGCCCTCGTGAGCCACCACGCAGCCGATCATACAGGTCCGGCAGCCGATGCACAGCATCGGATCTCCTTGAACATATCCATTCATGCGGCTCGCCCTCCCTTCGTCTGGATGCCCATGTTGGCGCGAATCTCCTCATATTCTTCGCGAACATGTTTTTCCGCCCAGGCCTGATCCTCGATCTTCTCCACCCGGCAGGCGCAGTATTTGTATTCCGGGGTCTTGCTGATGGGGTCAAGATTGCCGATGGTCAGTTCGTTGCAAGCCCCGATCCACCACTGATAGGTCATATAAGTCGCGCCTTTTTTGACCCGCTCGGTGGGCAGGCACCTGGTGATGCAGTAGCCGCGCTTGGACCGCACCTTGACCAGTTCGCCGTGCCTGAGACCCAGTTCCCCGCAGTCTTCCGGGTTCATCTGAATCCAGCCCGGCTCGTCTTCCAGATTCCGCAGGGTCCGGCAGTTGCCGCTCATGGTGCGGACCGAATAGTGCCCGACTTCCCGAACCGTGGAGAAAGACAGCGGGTATTCCTCGTTCTCCAGTTCCTGCGGCGGACGCCACTCCGAAGGCGCGAATTTGGCCTTGCCGTCGGGATGGGCGAACTTGCCGTCCTTGTGGAGGAAGACCGTGCCCATATCGTGTTCTTCTTTACTGCGGCAGGGCCACTGAATACAGGCATTCTTTTCGAGCTTTTCGTCGGTGGCCCCCATAAAGCCGGGGCAGAGGTCGATGACCTCATTCCAGATCTGCACGGTGTTCGTGTATTCCATGGGCCGCCCCATGGCTTTGGAAATGAGGCCGATGATTTCCCAGTCGCGCTTGACGTCGCCGGTGGGCTCAATGAGCTTGCGGGCCTTCTGGAAGCCCCGGTCGCAGCAGGAATAGACGGCGTCATGCTCACACCAGCCGGTGGCCGGCAGAATCACATCGGCATACTGGCCGGTCTTGTTCATATAAATATCCTGGAGAATCACAAAATCACACTTCTCCAGAGATTCCCGCACTTCGGCCAGATCCGGGTCGGACTGGGCCGGATCTTCGCCCATGATGTAATAGGCGTGGATTCGCTTCTTGGGATCGGGTTCATGCAGCACGTGGTGCGGCACGTTGGTCAGAGTGATGCCCGGTTGGTCGGAAAGTTTGACCCCCCAAGCCTTTTCGAACTTTTCCCGGATAGCCGGGACGGTCACGCTCTGATAGCCGGGGTAGACGTTCGGCAGAGCCCCCATGTCGCAGGCGCCCTGGACGTTATTCTGCCCGCGCACCGGGCCGATGCCCACCGCCGGGCGGCCGAAGTTGCCGGTCATGATGGCCAGGTTCGCCAGCCCTTTGACCACATCCACGGCCTGGCCAAACTGGCAGACGCCCATGCCGTAAAGAATCATGGAGCGGCCGCTTTGGGCATACATCCGGGCGGCTTTACGGATCTCCCCGGCCGAAATCTCGGTGCGCTCGGCCACGCCTTCCGGCGTGTATTTTTTGATGACTTCCTTGAATTCCTCAAATCCGGTGGAGTGCTTTTCAATGAAGTCGTCGTCGCACAGCCCCTCTTCGATAATGACGTTGGCCAGGGCGTTGACCAGCAGGAGATTGGTGCCGCCTTTAAGCTGCAGGTGCATGTCGGCGATCCGGGCGGTTTCTATGCGCCGGGGATCGCAGCAGATGATCTTGGCCCCTTTCTGCTTGGCCCGCACAATACGGCGGGCGACAATGGGATGGGAATCCGCCCCGTTGTAACCGAAAACGAACAGGAGCGCCGCGTCTTCAATTTCATGGACGCCCATGCTCATGGCCCCGGAACCTAATGAATACAGTAGACCCGCTACTGAAGGAGCGTGTCATATTCGGGCGCAGTGATCGACATTATTGGTGCCGATCGTCACGCGAGCGAATTTTTGCATCACATAATTGGCCTCATTCCCCGAACCCCGGGCCGAGCCGGTGCACATAATGGAGTTGGGGCCGTGCTTGGCCTTGATTTCGGCCAGGCGCCCGGCCGTGTATCTGACGGCCTCGTCCCATTCGACCTCTTCCAGAGGACTCCCTTTGCCGCCCTTGCGAATCATGGGTTTAGTGAGCCTTTTGGATAAAATCTGGGGATCGTTCAAATAGTCCCAGCCATAATGCCCCTTCAGACACAGAGTGCCGTCATTAGTGCGGCCGGGGGCGGGCTCGGCTTCCAGAATCTTGTTTTTTTCGGTGTCAACCGTAAACATGATCTGGCAACCGGCGCCGCAGTAGGCGCAAGTGCTTTGGATCCGCTTAATCGTCATTGTGAGGACCGACTCCTTTCTTCCCTTTCAGTTTTGGGATAAATGGTCTTATCAAATGCCTGGCCGGAACCAAAAGTGGGCCGAGCCTGTATCCCGCCTATGGCGACCAATATCGACTATCTGTTTGGATTGATTTCGGATTGATAAGTATTTTAAACCAGAAATATCTTTTTGTCAACGTCAAAACAAGATTGACCGCGTCGCCTTGACATTACTGTATTTTTAAGCTATTTTAAAGGCCAATCTCTTATACCGATTTTAAATTTCGCTCAAAGCGGCGAAATTTAAAGCTCCGGATCGCCAGGCAAAAATGTGATTTTCGCCTGGCTCACGCCGTTTGCATCGAGGGAGGTGAGCGATTAAATGAGCGGTCTGTTTTTTTTGCTGGGGATAGTTGCGGTGATCGCGGCGGCCTATGCTTGGCGCGCCCTCAAGTCCCGGGCCCCGATCGCGGCCGAGGCGGATCAGGCCTTTTCAGCCGCCCCGCCCGCCATCGCCCCATCCCTCGATCCGCCGCCTTCCCCGCTGGTGAACGGCGAAGAGGAAATGGACGAGATGAACCGGCAGGCCAGAGCCAGGCGTTTCACCTGCCTGCCGACGGCCTGACCGGAGAGTTATGCCGCCCCCCCCGGAATTTGAAATCCTGCGTCACCGGAACGGCGTCTTCTCCTGGGAAAAGGATCTCCTGGTGGAGGAACGGCTGGTAGATATTTATATCGGCGGCCGTCTTTATGCCTCGGTCATGGCCACCCCGACCAATCTGGATCATCTGGCCGTGGGCTATCTCTACAGTGAAGGCGTCATCAAAAGCGCGGCCGAGGTGACGAATATCCGGGTTGACGGTCTGCGGGTCCATTTGGAAACCCTGGGACCAGCCCCGGAACCGCCCCTGAGGGCCCGTTCCTCCGGTTTCGGTCTGGGGGCGGTGTCGCTGGACGCTCTTGCCCTGACCGGGACCGATCTCAAGGTAAAACCGGCCCCGCTCCCGGCGGGCTGGATTGTGGAACTGATGGAAGAGTTTAACAAACTGTCCGTCCTGTTCCGCCAGACCGGCGCGGTACACAGCGCCTGGCTGCTCAAGGGCGACCGTCGTTATTTCGCCGATGACGTCGGCCGTCACAATGCTCTGGATAAAGTGGTGGGGCAATATTTGCGGGACGGGGCTCCGCCGGGCGAGCCGGGGCTGATGCTGACCACCGGCCGGGTCTCCACGGAAATGGTCTTGAAAACCGGCCGGGCCGGACTGGGCGCCCTGGTCTCCAGAGGCGCGGCCAGCAACCGGGCCCTGGCCCTGGCCCGGCAAATGAATCTCATTCTGGTCGTCTTGGCCAGGGGGACCCGGTTAAACGTCATCAACGGCGTGGATCTCGTTGCCGCTTGAACCTGTAGGCAGCTTACGGGGATTCAGCCATGACTCTTTTTTCCAAACATCCCATCAGGCGTTATACCGACGGAGTCTGGGACTGGGAAGAGGCTCCCTGTGCCGACGAGTCCCGGGTGGATATTCACATTAACGGCCGGCGCCGGTCATCGGTCATGGCCACCTCCCGGCAGCTGGATTATCTGGCCCTGGGTTTTCTTTTCGGAGAAGGGCTGATCAGCGGCCCGGACGATGTGCTCAAGCTGCGGGTCGACGGCCTCTCGGTCCGGGTGGAAATCAAAGGCCGGGCCGGGCCGGACCCCAGGCTGATTTCCCTGGCGGACCCGGAATCGGTCCCGCCGGTCACTTTGCGCCACCCTCAAGTCGGCGCCGCCGAAATCATAGCCCTGATGGATGAATTCAACGCCCAGTCCCGTCTTTTCCGGCAGACCGGGGCGGTTCACAGTTGCTGCCTGATCGACGGCGGCCGGAAATATTTCGCCGATGATGTGGGCCGCCACAACGCCCTGGATAAGGTCATCGGTCAGTATGTGGCCGCCGGGCCTTCCGGTCGGCCCGGCCTGATTCTGACCACTGGCCGCATTTCCACGGAAATACTCCTGAAATCGGCCCGAGCCGGGCTGGGCCTCCTGATTTCCCGCAGTGCGGCCACCGACCGGGCTGTGGAACTGGCCCGCCGGCTGAATATGATTATGATCGGCTTTGCCCGGGACGACCGTTTCAACGTCTACCACGGGGGGCCGCTTCTCCGCGACGCCCCGCCCCATCCCTGAGGGCAGCTCTAAAAATCAGCCGATTCGAAGGCCGCTGACCATTTACAGTCCGGCCCTTTTTATTCATTCCAGCAGATCATCCACCCGGGCGTCTTCGGCGGCCTCGTATAATTCCAGGTCGCGGCGGGCCGCGGCCAGGAGCGGATCGGCCGTGGCCGCGTAAGCCCTGACCCGCTTTTCCAGAATGACTTGATTCCACATCGGGTTGGGCTCGTGCCAGCGTTTGAGGGTCTCGGCCATCTTATTGAGGCTGATGTATTCCGACAAGGTCAGAAGCGCGGCTTTGCGCCTCTTCTCCAGCAAAGCCAGCTGAAAGGGTTCCGACAGGGCCGTATAGAGAGGCCCGGCCGATTCCGGGTACCTCTCGGCCAGTTCCAGAGCCAGGTCGAGAGAGCGGTCCAGAATGATCTTCGGCTCCCAGGGGGAGGCCCGCATCAGAAAAAAAGCCCGTTCCAGTCCGCTTAAGGCCTCGGGGTAACGATCCAGCTGGTAATCCAGAATAGCCTTGACAATGGCCGCGCTGGCCGGCCACCAGTCGCCGACCGTGGCCGCCAGAGGCCCGGCCTCCTCCTGGCCCCACCAGGCCTGGCTTTCGGCCAGGGCCAGTTTCTCCAGCCGATAGGTCGGCCGGCCCTGGGATTCCCAGGCGTCGATCACCGCCCGATATTCGCCGCCGCCCCAGTTTTCCAGAGCCCGGGCCCTCTCCCGCTGCCGGCTGTCCAGCCGGCTCATCAGCCAGCCGGGGATGCTCTGCTCATCGTCGGCAAAAGAGAGAACCTGGTTCATAACCAGGCCGTCCAGGTCGATCCCCTGGGGCAGCCAGTTCGGCAGATACTGCCGCCGTTCGAGGGCAGCCAGATAAAAATCGCGCGAGGAAAAATTGGTGCTCTGCCCCACGGTGTGGGCATAGGCGTATTCCACGGGAATCAAGTCATCGGTGTTGAGTTTATTTTCGGGAATGGCCCGGGCCACCTGCGCGGCGTATTCGTCGTTGGCCAGATACTGGGACAAAAGGCCTTCCAGCCCCTCGGTGCCCCAGGCGAGGCGCATGGCCTCCTGGTAGGGAGCGGCCGCCAATCTGGCCTTCAGCATCTCCGTATCCGGCCCCAGGGGTTCCATGGAAGCCAGAAACATCAGATCGCTGGGGAACTGGGTAGTCCAGCATTCCACATAGGGGAAAACGGTCTTCAGGGTGGCCAGGATGGTGAAGACGGTCCGGGTGTCGACTTCATAGGCCTGGCACCAGCTCAGGAAAAAGCCGCCCGGAGCCAGGCGGCCGGCCACTTCCTGATAGAACTCCCGGGTGAACAGGCTGGCCACGCCGGCCCGATAGGGGTTGGACGGCTCGCTGACGATCAGGTCGTAACGGTCCGGCGTGGTGATGAGCACCTCCCGGGCGTCGTTGATGATGATACGCGCCCCGGCCCCGGCCTCGGCCTTGGCCACGATATCCTGGTTGGCCGAAGCGCTCAGCCGGGCCATGTTCAGAACGGACGGCTCCAGTTCGACCACGTCGACCTGGTCCATGCCCGGCACGGCCGAGAGCCAGCCGGCGGTGCAGCCGGTGCCCAGGCCGATCACCAGAGAGCGGCGCGGCTCGGGGTGCAGGGCCGCGCCGATCAGGCCGACCATGATCTGGGTGCCCCGGTCGCCCAGAACGTTGCCGTCGATTTTGCCGTTGACCACCACGGCGTAGCCGTCGCTGTCGACAATGCCCACCGCGCTTTCCACCCCGTCGGCCTCCCAGAGCAATCCGGCCCGGCTGTTGTTCATCCAGGAGCGGACTTCATTAAGGGATTCCTTGCTGGAGACCCGCCCGGCCCCCACCGGCGAGTGACGCCAGGCCGCGCTGGGGCCCGAAGCCGTCAGACAGAGCAAAGCGGCCAGAAAGAAGATCCCCAGAAGTCCGCCGGCCACCAGCCTTCGCCGAAGGGAATAAGCCTGGCGGAGAGAATTTTTGAAGGCGCCGGCCGCGAGCAACAAAGCCAGGGCCAATAAAAAGCCCCCGGCCAGCAGCCAGCAGCCGGTGGCGCCCAGAAGAGGCATCAGCCCGAAGCCGCCGGCCAGGGAACCGACAATGGCCCCGGCGGTGTTCAGGGCGTAGGCCAGACCGGTCTGTCGCCCCAGCCCCTGACGGCCCCGGCCCAGAAGGGAGATCAGAAGCGGAAACTGCAGCCCGGAAATAACGGCGGCCGGAAAGACCACCAGCAGAGTGATCAGCAGCCAGGAAATGAAAAGGCCGATAAAGCCCAGAGCCGACAGAGTGCGCAACTGGACGGCCGCCGCCGGCAGCCAGTCGCCCAGGGCAAAGGGCAGCATCAGGGCCAGGGCCTCCAAAAGGCAGGTGGCGGCCAGGGGCCAGGCGTCCGGGCGGCGGTTTCTGAAAAAGACCGGGTAAAGGGCCCCGCCCAGGCCGATGCCGGCCAGGGCCGTGGTCAATATCAGGCCAAAGGTGTAGATGGAACCCCCCAGCACCGGAGCCAGCATCCGGTACCAGACCAGTTCCATGAGAAAGAAGGCGAAACCCAGCACCGCCGCCGCGCCCAGAGCCAGCGGCAGGGGGATGGCCGGGGCCTCGGAATCATCGGTCGACCGGTTTCCGGAGCGAGACGGGATCTCCGCGGCGGAAGCTTCCGGCCGGCCGCGCCCCTGAGCCAGGGCGATGAGGGCCACCAGGAAATTGACGGCCACGGCCAGAAACAGAGTGTTACGGGCCCCCCAGGCCTCCAGCAGCACAAAGGTCGACAAAAGGGCGCCGCTCAAAGCGCCCAGGGTGTTGATCCCGTAAAGGGCGCCCAGGCTCAGGCGGGCGCCGTCCTGTTCGCGGATCACGGCCCGGGCCGCCGCCGGCAGGGTCCCGCCCATCAGAAAGGCCGGGAGACCAATCACCAGCGCCGCCAGCAGCAGACGGGCCGCCGTGGCCCCCAGCGGCCCCAGCACCATCAGGCCGCCGGACCGCAGATAGAGATGGCGAGTCAGGGCTAAAAGGAGCGGCGAAAGGGCCGCCAGGATGGAGACGGCCAGTTCCAGACGCCCATAGAGAAAGAACGGCCGCTCGTCGCGGTCGGCTCGGGGCCCCAGCCGCCAGCCGCCCAAACCCAGGCCGGCCATGAACAGGGCGGAAACCGCGGCCGTAGAAGCTGTCGAGGCCCCAAAGACCAAGCGGAATTCCCGCATCCAGACCATCTGGTAGGACAGGGCCGAAAAGCCCGAAAAGAAAAGCAATATAAAGGGCCAAACCCTGAGCATCTTATACCTCCAAGATATTGCCGCAACGCTCTCTCGTTCGATATCCCCGTCATCTTTATCTTTTTTCCGGGGGCCTTGTTGGTCATGGCCCGCCTTAAGCTTTGCCGCCGACAGTGTACCGGTCATTCAATGATTAGTCAAATTACTCAGCCATTCTCAAAGTAGCTTTCCATCTTCAAGTGCTCTGGTCGCAGCCGGGCAAAAAGGGCGATTTTTGCCCGGCAGGGGACGAATTGGCCGACCGAACCGGTCGCTCCGCTCCGTCTCCCTCTCCGGGGCGACCGGCTATTTTTATAATCGGGCGTACTTTGAGAATCGCTGCCGGCCAAGCGGGTCGCTTGACAATTGGTTATAACAAGATTAATGTAGAAAAAATAGGTCGTTTTTCAAAGCCATAAAGCGGAACCTGAAGGTCAAAACCTTTTGGGGAACCAGTGCGAACGCAGTCAAATCCCAGCTTTGGACAGTATTGACTGCTCTATTGATTCTGAAGTTCCTTCAACTGAAATCCAGCTTCGAACGGAGCCTGCCAAATTTGGATATCAAGGGGCCAAAATATTTACTTCGACCGTTTAACATAATTATTACCTCTTGGTTGTTCCGGCCAGTCGCCGCATTATGGGCTCTTCCAAACCACCCCTTGAAGGTGTGGCCCGGTGACTTAAGCCGCTCTAATGTTACTGGTAACGTGTTTCATGGTGAGGAAAAATTCTGATGCCTGCCCTAAGACCGGTCATTGAAACGAACGCCGAAAAATGCATCAATTGTCACCGATGCATCTCCGCCTGTCCGGTGAAATTTGCCAACGACGCCAGCGGCGACAAGGTGATGATAAATCACGACCGCTGTATCGGTTGCGGCCAGTGCCTTAAGGCCTGTGAACGTGGGGCGCGTGTCGGCCTTGATGATTTCGAGGCCTTCATGACAGATCTGCGCCAGGGGAGGCGAATAATCGCAATCGTCGCCCCGGCAGTGGCCGCCAACTTCCCCGGGCTTTACCTCAATCTCAACGGTTGGCTTGCCGACCTCGGCGTAAAAGCATTCTTCGACGTCAGTTTTGGGGCGGAACTGACGGTAAAAAGTTATGTGGAGCATATCAAGCAAAACAGTCCCAACTGCGTCATAGCCCAACCCTGCCCAGCCATCGTGACCTATTGTCAAATCTACAAACCCGAGCTTCTCCCCTATCTTGCGCCGGCTGACAGTCCGATGCTTCATGCTATCCGTATGATCCGGAAGTATTATCCCGAGTATTCCGAATATAAAATCGCCGCCATCTCTCCCTGCTATGCCAAGCGCCGCGAATTCGACGAAACCGGGGTCGGCGATTACAATGTTACCATGGCCAAGATTCATGATTATCTGAAAACGAATCGGATCGATCTTCAAAGGTACCCGGAACGTGACTACGACAACCCGCCGGCCGAACGGGCGGTTCTCTTCTCCAGCCCGGGCGGCCTTATGCGCACGGCGGAGCGTTTTGTACCAGGAATACGCGAGAGGATCCGCAAAATAGAAGGGCCAGAAATCATCTACCATTATCTCGACCACGTGTTGGAGATGGTTAAACAGGGGAAGGCCCCATTGATCATTGATTGCCTTAACTGTGAAAAAGGCTGTAACGGCGGTACCGCCGCACCGTTGAACACGCGCCCGGTGGATGAGCTGGAAAGCGCCGTTGAGGAACGCAACCGTCAAATGCGCGAGATATATTCAACCGGCGAATCCGCCTGGTGGCGCTCTAAAACCGCAACGGCCAAAAAAGGCTACAAGATGCTCGACAAGTATCTTGACGACCACTGGGCTCCAGGTCTCTATGATCGGGGATATGGCAATTACTCCGCTAATGCCGCACTCCCCAACATGACCGAGAGCGACCGAAAGAGGATACTGGCCCGTCTCGGCAAGGACGGACATGACGATATATTCAATTGCGCCGCCTGCGGATACTACTCCTGCGAAAAGATGATGCAGGCCATTCAGGCCGGATTCAACAAACCGGAAAACTGCTACCACTATCTCCTGAACCTGGCCAATCTCAGTAAAGAGACCGTCGGCAAGATGCAAGAGGTATCCAAGCAGGCCACGGAAGCGGTGATTGCCTATTCCAAATCAATGGAGGGAATGTCCGAGGCTATGGCCGATATCCAACAGATTTCAGGCCGTATCGGGATGGTCACCAAAACCATTGAGGATGTGGCCTTTCAAACCAACCTCCTTGCCTTGAACGCGGCTATCGAGGCCGCGCGTGCCGGCGATGTGGGCAAGGGCTTTGCGGTCGTCGCCGAAGAAGTGCGGAACCTTGCCGCCCGGTCACGAGAGTCGGCGAGGAATACTCGCGAAATGATCGAGAGTTCCCTCTCCAGTGTAGACAGGGGTGTAACCAGCTCCAAAGCACTCCAGGAGGCTTTTCTGAAACTGGAAAAGATCGAAGAACAAATAGTGACGCTTGCGGAAAGCCTTTCTCAGGAGAACAATAATTAATCCGATACGCCGCCTCCTCCGGGCAAGGCCCAAACCGCGCCAATCTCTATTTGGCCCAGATAGAATCAAGTAGCTATTGAAATATGTCTTTTAAAATCAATCTGTCGGCGGCCCATGACCTTAAGTCCGGGAATCCGGGTTACAGGGAGTTTCAGTCAGCTCTTTTTTCAGATGCGGCACAAGCCCTCCTTCTTCCAGGAGTGAAAAGAGATGCTCCGGAATTTTGCTGCACGGATAGGTTTCATTTTTGGTTTTATTGACGATGATTCCTTCCTCCAAATGGATTTCGATCACATCGTCCTTTTCTATCCGGTCGGTCTCGGGGCACTCCAGCGCTACAACGCCAACGTTAATTGCGTTGCGGTAAAAAATACGGGCAAAAAACTTGGCCACCACCGCGCCGACGCCCAGATATTTCAGCGTCAGAGGAGATGTTTCCCGGCTGGAGCCCGAACCGAAATTGGATCCGGCCACAACAATATCGCCCGCTTTGACGTCTTCCGCGAAGGCCGGGTCCACCGCGCTCATGGCCTGGCGGGAAGCTTCCGCGATGCTCAGTTCCATGTACTGCGGCGGCGAAATGATGTCGGTGTTAACGTTGTCGCCATATTTCCACACCTTTCCTGACAATATTTTTTTCAAACTTGCTCTCCTTTGCTTTTTATTATCCCAGATTCGTCATTAAAATTTAAAGGCAATTACAGGAATTCGCGTGGATTGGTGATGGTCCCGGTGATTGCGCTGGCCGCCACCGTCATGGGCGAGCCCAGGTAAATGTTTGCTTTTTTACTGCCCATGCGGCCAATAAAGTTACGGTTCGAGGCTGAAATACAGGTTTCGCCGTCAGCCAGCAGGCCGGAATGCAGCCCGACACACACGCCGCAGGTCGGCG
>JAISFR010000030.1 GCA_031263565.1 Candidatus Adiutrix sp.
GCGGACTTGACGTTGCCGGAAGGCGGCTATAAATCGGCCGTCAAGATCAAGGCCACTTTCTGCTATTGCCCGCCGGTGGCCCGCCTCGACCCGGCGGCTTACAGCCGGGCGGCCCTGAACATTTCTTTTGTGCCGGATATGAACGCGCCGGCCGATCAGGACGGGCGCCCGCCCGGCCTGCCGTTCTTCGATGCCGACGGCGGCCAACTGGATGAGGACCAGGACCCGGAGGCCGTGCTGTGGGCCAACGTCAAATCCAACGCCAACGACTTTCGGAGGGAGATTTTGAAGGCCCCCTGTTTCGACATCCGCTATGTCGACCGGAGCGGGGCCGAAGAGGCCCAGCCGGTCGGCTATTGCCTGGTGGTGACGGTCACGGAAGCCTGACCGGCCTTCAAAATTGATTTACAGGCCTTGACCAGCTATGGCGGGTTCCGCTGAGATTCGGACCCTTCCGGGATTTTATTTTTCTGGAGCTTAAAAATGTCCAAAAAACCGCCTTATCCGGGTAAAAGATTTCACGGCCACCTCTCCTCAGCATATGACAATATATGAGGGCCGCGTCACCGCTGCTCGCGCCGGAAGCCGACGGCGCGGCCCATGATGTTCTGGAATGCGACGTCCTGCTCCTGCCCCTGTCACGCGGGCCGAAAGAGAGCCTTAAAAGCATATCCGCCAATAATTATCCGCGGGAAGAATTTCTAAGCTATGCCGCTGCCCTGGGCTTTAGAGCGAAATATTTTCCTCCGGAAACCGATTATGGCCTAAGAAGGCCGATTCAGCTTTCAGACCGGCGAAACAAGCTTCGGGCCTTGACGGAATTTCACTTTTTATCATCAATGGCTATTAGAAGATCTGTAGTGAGACGTGTTATAAATCAGGGCGCCCAGGCCGACATCGGGCTTTAGCGTCGCCAAAGCCGACAGTAATAATGCCTGCTGGCCCAAGTACGGCGCCTGGACAAGTTCTTAAGGCCACCATTGACTTGGATATCCGAACCATAACTTTTTAGTTTACGTATAATTTACTGATAATAAGGTTGATACATCAAGCTTCAGCCGGGCCCCATCGTTTACGCTTTTCCTGACGGCAATTCCCGCATAAGCGGTGCGAGAATTGCTGCGAGTGAAACTTAGGGATTGTCAAGAACAAAAATCCAAAACCTTGAACTTGACGAGGTCGATTCTTATTGCTCAACGCCAAGCGGGAAGGCTGATTAATCAAGCGGGGAGTCTTGACTTATAACGGCAATGCTCGTAAACTCATAATCATTGCAAAGGGGTGCGCAATGCCTGAGCCCGATAATCACATAACCATACCATACAGCGACGACATACTGGCCAGCGCCGGCGTGAACTGATGCCTTTCGAGATAGAAGACGACGCCTTAAAAGGCGGCCGGGCGCTGCTTTCATCATTACCGTTGCGGTCAGGAAACTCGGATGTTAGAGATGATGAGTGACGGGTCGCAAGGTCGGGACGGACTGCGTTAATGCCAAAAAGCGCCGCCTGGGCAAATTCGAGAGGGGCAATATGGGCAAAATACAGCGCAGGCTCGACAGCATGTTTAATATTCAGTCTGAGTTTGCGGATCAAAGCGGTTCGCTTTGGGAAAACTGGAAACGCAGAGGCAAGGTCTGGATGAGGGTACTACGTGGCCGCGGCCCGGCCGCCCATGTTTACAGAGATCGTTATTCTCCGGCTCCTCTCGATTGGGGCAACATGCCTTCCGGTAATGTGTATGAAAAAATAATTTCACGAGACAGAGATTCATATTTTGAATATGTCAGAAACTGCTCTCAGTTCATGAAAAAATTCAGCGCAATATCTGTTGCCAAGCCAGATAATGCCACAGAACCGTTTTGGAATAATGAATTTTTCTCTTCCTTTGATTCTGTAGTCTTATATAGTCTCATAGCCCAAAGAAAACCGGCTGCTTATATGGAAGTCGGTTCCGGCAACTCAACAAAATTTGTCCGCCGGGCGATAAGCGACCATGGCCTTGATACAAAAATCACCTCTGTGGATCCTTACCCGCGGGCGGAAATTGACGCTCTTTGTAATGAGGTATTGCGGGTTCGTGCCGAAACGCTCCCGGTCGAAAAGTTCGCCGCCTTGAACGCAGGTGATGTTTTGTTTATCGACAACAGTCACCGTAGCTTCCAAAACTCGGACGTGACCTTCTTCTTCACGAAAATTCTTCCAAATCTGAAGCCGGGCGTTATTTACGGCATACACGATATTTTCCTTCCCCACGACTACCCGGCGGAATGGGCGATGCGCTTTTACAACGAACAGTATTTGCTCATGATGTATTTGCTTGGCGGCGCAGGGGGCGATGAAATTTTGTTCCCTGTGGCCTATATGTCAAACCGTAAGGAAGTTGAAAAAGCCATGCTCGGCGAACACGGCGCCCAAGCCCCATGGGGTGACAAAGCACTCCAAGGCGGCGCATTTTGGATGATCAAAGCGTGAGCGCAGTTTATACAGGCGCCCGATCGGCGACAGGCTGTTGGCGACAGGCTTGTCAAAAACTGTAAGTATGTTAAAATAAACAGAAGTGATTGCCCTGTCTCCGCTGTGAAAATCGGGATATGGACAGACGGTTGTATTTTAATGAGGCAAATTGTCGCCGATTCTGGAAATCGAAAACCTGGCCGTCAGTTTCAATAACGGCCGCCGCCCGGCCGTCAGGGGGATCTCCCTGTCGCTGGCCGCCGGGGAGATCGTGGGCCTGGTGGGGGAGAGCGGCTCGGGCAAGAGCCTGTCGGCCCTGAGCGTAATGGGGCTGGACCCGCCCGGCGCCAGAAGGGATTCAGGCCGAATCATCTTTAAGGGGAGGGACTTGGGGCAGTTGGAAAACGCCGAGCGCCGGCGTCTCTGCGGCGCCCGCCTGGGCATGGTCTTCCAGGAACCGCTGACCGCCCTGAACCCGGTTTTGAGCATCGGCGAGCAGGTGGCCGAGATTTTTCGCCTGCGGGCCGGGCAGGGCCGCCGGAAGGCCCGGGCCTCGGCCTTGGCCATGCTGGCCAAAGTGGGGCTGCCCAATCCGGCCGAGGCCGCCGAAAGCTATCCCCACCGTTTTTCCGGGGGCATGCGGCAGAGGGTGGTCATCGCCATGGCCTTGGCCCTCTCCCCGGAACTTCTGGTGGCCGACGAACCCACCACGGCCCTGGACCCGACCATCGCCGCCCAAATACTGGATCTCCTGGTCCGCCTGACCCGGGAAAACAATTCCGCGGTCCTCTTCATCACCCACAATTTGCGCCTCCTGGCCGGGCTGGCCAGCCGGGTGCTGGTCATGTATGCCGGCCTGGTGCTGGAAGAGGCCCCGGCCCCGGATATTTTCGAAAATCCGGGTCATCCCTATACCCAAGGCCTTTTAAAAGCTCTGCCGCCCTCTCTGGATGAACCCGCGCCCGGAAGGCTGACGGCCATCGGCGGCCTGCCGCCGACGCCGGGTCGCTGGCCGACGGGCTGCCCTTTTCAGCCGCGCTGTCCCCGGGCCTTTGAGCCTTGCGCCGCTTCCCTGCCGCCCCTCTACGATTCGGGGCCGGGCCGCAAAACCCGCTGCTTCCTGTCTGAGGGAGGCGCTTCATGCTGAGCCTGGAGGAAGTCCGCAAGACTTTTCGGCCCGGCCGCGGTCTGGGGCGGGAATTGACGGCCTGGCTGGACTCTTGGCGGGGGCGGCGGGAGAAAAGGCCTGGCGGGGTTCAGGCCGTGCGGGGCGTCAGTCTGGAAATTCGCCCCGGAGAAATACTGGGCCTGGTGGGGGAGAGCGGCTCAGGCAAATCCACCCTCGGCCGGATAATGGCCGGTTTATATCGTCCCGAAGCCGGCCGGACCTTTTTTGACGGCCAGGATCTGGCCTCCCTCGATCAGGGGGGCTGGAAAAAGTTCCGCCGACGGGTGCAGATCATGTTCCAGGATCCGGTTTCCTCGCTCAATCCGCGTCTGACGGCCGGGGCGGTGGTCGAGGAAGGCCTGCTCATTCACGGCCTGGGCCGGGCCGAAGAGCGCCGGGCCCGGGTCAGGGGGCTTTTAGGCGAAGTCGGTCTGCCGGCCGATTCGGCGGCCCGTTACGGTCACGAATTTTCGGGCGGCCAGCGCCAGCGCCTGAGCCTGGCCCGGGCCCTGGCCCTGGACCCGGAACTCCTGATCGCCGACGAGCCGGTTTCCGCTCTCGACGTCTCCATTCAGGCCCAGATAATCAATCTGTTGATGGATCTCAGACAGAAAAGGGGCTTGACCCTGGTGCTGGTCAGCCACGATCTGCCTTTGGTGCGAATCATGGCTGACCGCCTGGCGGTCATGTACGGCGGCCTGATTATGGAACTGGTCGAGCGGGGCCTCCTGGACAAAGTCGACCACCATCCCTATGTCAGGTCCCTGTGGGCTTCGGCCGGAGGCCGGGCCGGGCCTTCCGGCCCGCTGTTGGAGGGCGAACCTCCGGACCCTCAGAATCCGCCCCCGGGCTGCCCCTTTCACCCCCGCTGCCGGGAAGCCGCGGAACTGTGCCGCCGGGAGCCGCCGGCCCTGACCGAACTTGCGCCCGGTTTTTCCTGCGCCTGCCACCGGCGCCCGGCCGC
The DNA here is from genome assembly GCA_031263565.1 of Candidatus Adiutrix sp. Classification (GTDB taxonomy): domain Bacteria; phylum Desulfobacterota; class Desulfarculia; order Adiutricales; family Adiutricaceae; genus Adiutrix. The sequence continues at coordinate 4,589 of JAISFR010000030.1, forward strand.
GCTTTGAAAATCAACTTTTCCTCACTGCCTTTAAGGAGTAACCGGTGCCGCCCATTTTATATTTCTTCCTGAGCCTGGCGGCCCTGTTTCTGGGTTATCTGCTCTACGGCCGCCTGGTGGACAGGATCTTCAGACCCGATAGGAATCGCCTGACCCCGGCCCTGGCCATGGAGGACGATGTTGATTATATGCCGCTTCCCAATCGGGAACTGTTTTTGAATCAATTTCTCAGCATCAGCGCCATCGGGCCGGTCTTCGGGCCGCTCATGGGCGTCCTCTACGGACCGGCCGCCCTGTTATGGATCGTTCTGGGCTGCATTTTCGCCGGCGGGGTGCACGACTACTTCTCCGGCATGATGTCCCTGCGCTATCGCGGGGAATCCATGCCCGATGTGGTGGGGTATATCCTGGGGCCGGTCTTCAAGCTCTTTATGCGTCTTTTTTCCCTGCTGCTGCTGGTCCTGGTGGGGGTGGTCTTCGCCCAGGCGCCGGCCCAGCTCATCGACAGCGTCACCCGGGTGGAAAATGACGCCATTATCTGGCTGGTGCTGATTTTCAGCTATTATTTCCTGGCCACAATTCTGCCCATAGAAGTGATCATCAGCCGCTTCAACCCTTTTTTCACTGTGATCCTGGCCGTCATGGCCCTGGGGGTTTTCGGCGGTCTTCTCTTGGGTGATCATCAGTTCTACAACTGGGTCGCCTGGGACCGGCCCCATCCCCAGGGCCTGCCGCTTTGGCCGCTGATGTTCATCACCATCGCCTGCGGCGCCCTCAGCGGCTTTCACGCCACCCAGTCGCCCATCACCGCCCGTTGCCTGTGCGACGAACGCCTGGGCCGCCAGGTCTTCTATGGGGCCATGATCCTGGAAGGTTGCATCGCCCTGGTCTGGGCTACGGCCGGCATGACTCTTTACCAGTCTTCGGAAGCTCTGCAGGCCGCCCTGGACGCCGGCGGGCCGGCCGCCGTGGTCCGGTCCGTCAGCCTGACTCTGCTGGGGGATGTCGGGGGGCTTTTGGCGGTTCTGGGGGTGGTGGCGCTGCCGATCACCTCGGGGGACACGGCCTTCAGGGCCGCCCGGCTGGTGGTGGCCGATTTCCTGAAACTGCCTCAGAAAAACGTGTTCAGCCGCCTGGTGATCGCGGTGCCCCTCTTCGCGGTGGCCATTTACCTGACCCAGGTTGATTTCGAGATCATCTGGCGCTATTTCGGCTGGTCAAATCAGACCCTGGCCACCATCGTCCTGTGGACCGGCGGGGCCTATCTGGTGCGTCTGGGGGCCTGCCACTGGATCGCCACCCTGCCGGCGGCCTTTATGACCGCGGTGGTGGTCAGCTATATTTTTTATGTGGATCTGGGGCTGGGGCTGCCCTATCGGGACTCGGTGGCCGCCGGTCTGGCGGTCGCCCTGGCCACGCTGGCGCTTTTTCTGGCCTGTCGGCGCCGCTTCCGGGAAACCGTGCCCTATGAACTGGAGTACTGTCCGCCGCCAGCCAAGGCCGCCGCTGAATTGTAAAAGTTATTTATTGCCCCAGAGCCGCTTAGCCCTGTTCGGCGGCTTTCCGGCCCAGGGGAATGAAATTCTCAATATTCAGGTAATAGACCACCCCGCCGCCGGGCTGGCAGATATTGGGCACGGCATTGACCGCCTCTAAAATGGCCGGCACCGATTCGGTTTCGGCCACGATCAAAAGCATTTCCTTTTCCGGGACCAGGCTGATGCCGAAAAATTTGACGTCTTCTTCGGTGCCGGTGCCCCGGGCGGTGAGAATGGTGCCGCCTCTGGCTCCGGCCTGCCGGGCGGCGGCCATGACGTCGTCGGCATAGCCGTGATTGACGATGACGGTAACCAGTTGATATCCAGATTTCATAGCGCTGCCACTTTCCGTTATTTCTTCGCGATCCTGACCGGGCACCCGAAAGAGCATCCCCGAGACATCCAGTAAAAGGCCCAGGCCGCCGAGCTTTTTGGGCTCCCGGCGAGCGGCTTCGGTGATGGCCGTCAGCACGGTTTCCGTTTCCCGGCCCATGACGGTGAAGACCACATCCTGGTCCACATCGGCCAGGGACAGCATCTGAAGCAGACGGTTTTCGGTCAGGGCCCGGCCGGGGGCGATGGTGCCGCCCCGGGCGCCGGCCCGTTTGCTGATTTCCACCAGATAGTCGCCCCGTCGGCGGTCCATGAAACAAATGAGCAGTTTGGCCGGTCTGAAAACATGACGCAATGCCTCCATATCAACAACTCCCCGTTTTCTCTTCCGCCTTCTTTCTGGCAATGTTTTCCTTGTATTTGAAGATAAGACCCAAAATCTGGATAGTCACCAGGGGGGCCATGGCGATCATGGCCACCATGCCGAAAGCGTCGGTGGCCGGGTTGCCCCCGCTGGCAATGGAGGCCCCCAGGGTCAGCGAGAGGACAAAGGTGGTGGACATGGGCCCGGAGGCCACCCCGCCGGAATCGAAGGCGATGGCCGTGAAAAGCGGCGGGGCCAGGCGGGTCAGCAAAAGAGCCAGGGCGTAGCCCGGCAGGATGAAATACCAGATGCTGAGGCTGGTCACCACCCGGGTCATGCCCAGGACCACGGCCAGGGCGATGCTCAAAGACAGGGCGGCCAGCATGATCGGCCGCCGGATGTGTCCGCCGGAAAGGCTTTCCACCTGTTCGGTCAGAACCCAGACCGCCGGTTCGGCGCAGACCACCACCGCGCCCAGGATCAGGCCCACCGGAATCAGCACCTTGCCGCCCAGAGCGCCCAGGGCCAGGCCCAGGGACTGCCCCACCGGGGAAAAGCCGCCGCCCACGCCGGTCATGAAGAGGGTCAGCCCGATGAAGGTGTAGAGAAAACCCAGCAGCATCCTTCTGACCTGCTGCTGGGGCAGCTTCAGGAGCACCAATTGGAAAAAGAAGAAAATCAGCACAATGGGCAGCAGGGCCAGGGCGATTTCCACCGCGGTATGGGGCAGAATGGAAAGAAAATGGGCCGCCAGAGACCGGGGCCCGGCTTCAGCCCCGTCTTCGGCGATTATTTCGTCCATCCGGCCGCCGGAGGCCAGCCCCATGACCGCCACCGCGGCGATGGGGCCGATGGAGGCCAGGCCCACCAGGCCGAAGCCGTTGTCGTCGCCTTCCTTCTTCTTGGCCGTGGCCGCCACACCCAGGCCCATAGCCATGATGAAGGGCACGGTCACCGGTCCGGTGGTGGCGCCGCCGGCATCAAAGGCTATGCCCACAAAAGTGGGTTCGACGAAAGCGCAGACCGTGAAGAGCAGCAGGTAGAAAAGCAGCAGCAGCATTTTGAGCGAGAGTTGCAGAACAATGCGGATTACGCCCACCATGACGAAAAGCCCCACCCCCACGGCGATGGCCACCAGAAGCTTGACCTTGCTGAGGGAACTGATCACCCCGGTGACCTGAGCGGCCAGCACCTGGACATCCGGTTCGGCGATGGTGATGGCGAAGCCGATGGCAAAAGCGGCCAGGAGCATGGGGCCCAGTTTCCTCAGATAAGTCAGCGACGAGCCCACTTTCTGGCCGAAGGGCACCATGCCGATGTCGGCGCCCACCAGGAAGATGGCCAGCCCCAGAATCAGAAGCATCCCCCCCACGACGAACTGGGGCGTCTGCCCGCTTTCCAGGGGAGCAATGGTGAAATTCAGAATCAGGACAATGATCATCACCGGGATAACCGAGACCGCTGATTCATGAATTTTCGACATGAAATTTGAGTGCATATCAAGGCCTGTCCAAATCATATGCCCGTCGGCGGGCACTGGCGGCCGCCGGGTCGGCTTGTCGTTCAAATAATCAAATCACTCTGCTTCCAAGCGAATGTTCAAGACTTCTTCCAGGTATTCCCTGAGCTCCAGGCTCTCCCGGCCGTATTTTCTGACCGCCTCCAGTTCCTCGGGCTTCAGGAAGACGCCGTAAGCCGCCGGAGACCCCCAGCCGAAAATGTCGTTGCCGGCCATGATCTTGCTGAAAAGGCAATTTAAGCCCTGGGGGGTAAAGCCCCGCTTGCGGATGATTGTGTCCTCGTCGGCCGGCCGGAGGCGAATTTCCCTTAAAATGTCGAGCGCGGCTTTAAGGTCCCGCTCGGCGGCCGGGCGCTGACCCGCGCACAGGCCAACGCCGTCCGGCTCGGGCTGGGCTATGGTGCCGCGCAGGGAATGGCGGTCTTCGGCCCCGGCCGCGTCGGCCAGGATCGGATAAAGTCGGCCGGCCAGGAGGACCGTCAGAAAAATGAGGGGCAGCAGCGCCCCTTTCCGGTTGTTTTTTTTATGGTCCATCATCGGTTTCGCCATCAGCGTCGGTCCGGACGCTTCATTGAATATAGCATAAATTTTTCGTTTGATCTCAAAATAATGACGGGCCGGGCGGAAAAACTGGCGGCAGACGGCGGAAAATTCACGCTTTCCGCTTGCATAATTTCCCGAAATTAGTTATAAGTAATACACGATTCGAGACTGCCAAGGTCCATATCGAGCCGGGTTGATCAGACCCGGAATCAATGAGTCTGGCCCGCGCTATCGCTTTGACGCCGGCCGCACATACAAAGAGGGAGGTCATCACTATGGGTTGGGACATTAAGGTTGATGCCGGAAAATGCACCGGCGACGGCGCCTGCAAAGACGCCTGCCCGGTTGACGTTTATGAAATCCAGGGCGGCAAGGCCGTGACTGTCAACGCCGACGAATGCCTGGGCTGCGAGTCCTGCGTCGAAGCCTGCGAAGCCGGCGCCATCACTGTTACCGAAGTGTAATGGCTCAAGGTCAGGTTCGACCCGGCGCTCCGAAGCGGGGCGCCGGGTTTTTCAAATTTCGGCCGGGTTTATGAAAGATGATCAATACCCGAAATCCTATAGTCCGGATCATCTTACTGGCGGCCGCCATCTTTTTCACGCCAGCGGGGGCCATGGTCCTCGGTGGGGCTTTTGACGTTGACCAGCCTCACCTCTTTGTCATGCTGGTGTTCTCCGGCAGCCTGACGCTGCTTCTGGGTCTGACGGCCCTGATTGGTTTTGTCGCCTCTTTTGGGTCCAAAGGAGCTTCCGCCGACAAAACTTCAGACGAATGAAGGTTTTTTCCGAACCTTAAGGGAACGCCCGTTCCCGGTCTGAACAACGATCGTCTCAAGTTCTTAAAATTTTCAATGCGGCCCCTGAGGGTTCCGTGCCTTTTTTGGCGGCCGCGCCCAAAAGAGGAGCTTATGAAAAATCCATTGCCGAGAATTGCGGCCATCCACGACATTTGCGGTTACGGCCGCTGTTCCCTGACCGTGGTCATTCCCATTCTGTCCGCCATGGGCTTTGAGGTCTGCCCCCTGCCGACGGCCGTCCTGTCCACCCACACTCTTTTCCCCAATTTCGTCATCTTGGACATGACCGATGAGCTGCCCAAAATAATCAATCACTGGCAAGAGCTGGATCTCAAATTCGACGCCATTTACAGCGGCTTTCTGGGCTCGGCCCGCCAGGTGGACATCGTGGCCGATTTCATCCGGCATTTCCAGGGCCCGGAAACCCTGGTGGTGGTGGACCCGGTCATGGCCGACCATGGCCGGCTCTATCCGACCATGCCCCCGGAGATGGTCGAGGAAATGAAAAAACTGGCCCGCATCTCCAGAATCATCACCCCCAACCTGACCGAGGCGGCCTTCATGCTGGACCGTCCGACCCCGGAGAGCCTCGGTGAAAAAGAAGCCAGGGACTGGCTGAAGGCCCTGACCGGCCTGGGCCCGGAAAT
>JAISFR010000009.1 GCA_031263565.1 Candidatus Adiutrix sp.
TGTTCAGTATATCAACGGCAAGCGCGTTCAATACCCCATTACCGCCGAACAGAAAATGATCTTCTCCGCGTTTGATGTCGCTTTGCCACTGTAGGTATATTTTTCGCGGGATTTTAGGATTCCTATGCTTGAGTATTGAGCTCATATGGCACCCCCTTAAATAGCTATAATATATTATAGCTATTTAAGGGCTTAGAGTCAATAATTATTTTTATCTTTTTTCCAAATAGTTATCCGCCAACAGCGAACTCATAGCTGTAATCATCGGGAAATGAGGATATCATAATCCGGCTGGCCGGCACCCGGAGTTCCAGGGCCGGTTGATTGGCCGACAGCTTCAGGGGCAGCATAAATTCCTCACGCATAATCTCGCCCGGATGAATGCGAATGGGCGGTTTCATGGCTTAGCTCCTTTCGGCTTTAATTGCGGCGAAACGGGAGTCTCGCCGACCGCCGATTGGCCTTGGGCCTGAAAACCGCTCTGTGCTATAATCAGCGGCAACAGGCGAAGCCAGGGAGAAAAGCATGCTGCTGAAGACCATTAAAAATATACCCGGACGGGTGGTCCGGGCTTTCGCTTATTCCTGGGGCGGCTTTAAAAGCGCTTTGATCAGGGAAGAGTCTTTTCGCCTGGAGGCCATGGGGCTGGCGATTTTGCTGGCGGCGCTGCTGCCCGCGCCCTGGCCCGTCTGGAAAAAGCTGGCTCTGACGGCCGCTTATCTGCTCATTCCCCTGGCCGAGCTCTTCAATTCAGCCCTGGAAGATCTCTGCGACCTGGTTTCCCCTGACGACAACCTCTATGTCAAAAGCGCCAAAGACAAGGGTTCGGCCGCCGTGCTGCTGGCCATCATCATCGCCTCCCTGACTCTGGCGATTTTGCTCTGGCTCTGATCCCGCCCTATTTTATCAGGGTAAAAGTGGGCTTGCCGGATTGGGACGATTTTTTAGATTCGTTTTCCGGATCCGGCCCTTTCTTCAGGCCGGGGTTTTTCGGCAGTTCCGAACCCGGCAGCCATTCCCCGCTGAAGGCCTCAAAATTCACCGATTTGATGAAAACCTTCCGGCCGCCCATGGTAAATATTTCCTGCCCGGTGAAATGCTGGGCCTGGAGAATGATGGTCCGGGGCAGGGGCGGCACCTCCAGGAAGACGAAGTGCACGTGCCACCATTCGTCGCGCTTGCTGAGATCCCGGTCAAAGCCCAGCACCCGGGCGTAGACCATGCTGATGCGCTCGTCGTCGTTTTCCCGCAGCATGATGACCGTGTCGCCGATTTCGGTCGTCTCCTTGAAGGGCACTTGATAGCCCAGTTCTTCCACCAGGCGCTCCATGGCGCCGTCTTTTCCTTTGCTCATCTTCCATCACCTACGGTGTAACAGAGTTTGTTCCGAAACTTTCGGGCCAGGCCCTTCCGGCCCGACCGGAGGCCGGCGGCGGGGGCTCTTCTTCCAGAGAGTTTCGCTGGAAAAGGCCCGCCAGCCCCAGTTGAGCCATTTTACCACCGAAACGGCCAGCCACAGCGACCAGGCCAGCATCAGGGCTTTGTAGAACCACAGGGAGACCGACAGAACCCGCCCCTGGGGCCAGGGGCCGGAGACCCGGTCGCTGAACCAGGACAGGCGCTGGCCATATGAGCCGCCCCCGGAGACCAGCATGTCCGGGTTTTGCAGAAGGCCGTATTCAATGCCCTTGTAGATCAAAAACAGCGCCGCGGCGGTCCAGACGGCCAGGAGGATCTGCCCGGCGTTGAAGGCCCCGGCCCCGGCCGGAGGCGAGTTCCGCCGCCGGCCCAGGGCCAGAAGCCAGCCGGCCACCAACAGGGCCCCTAAAATATTCAGTTGAATCAAGCCCACGCCCAGCAGGAACCAGGAGCCCCAACCCAAAGGTGTCGAGCCCCGCCGGCCCAGAAACAGGGCGGCCAGGAGCGGCACGGCCAAAAGGGGCCAGAATTGGACCACCGGCCCCTGAAGAGGTCCCCAGGCCCAGAGGATCCAGCGATCTTCGGGTAAGGTCAGGGTGGCGGTCAGGTTGGCCGCGGGCGCCCCCAGGTCCAGCGAAGGCGTGGAACTTACCAGGCCCAGTTTTTCTTCCTGATCCCAGCCGACTTCAATTTCGTGTTCGCCGGGCGTCAGAGAGGCGGTCAGCCGGGGGCCGGGCTGCTGGTCGGCGGCCCCGCCGCCAGGGCTCAGGGGCAGGCTGCGGCCGTCGACCTTGAATTCCCGGACCGCGGCCCCCGCGGGGAGGCTGAAACTGTAGGGACCGCCCTGGCTGGCCCGCAGCCGGAACTGAAGCCGGCCCAGGCTCTGGTTGTCGCCGGCACTGAGGCTCAATTCCGAGCGGTCAACAACCAAATACCGCCCGGGGATCGCCTGGGGCCGGTCAATGACCAGGGTCAGGCTCTCCCCGGGCCAGGGCCGCCACTGGGGCTGCCAGAAGCCGTCGGAAAAATTGTGGATGGGGGCCAGGCCCTGATGCTGAACCCGCCAGATGGGCGAGACGTCCAGGGACCAGCTTTCGGTCCAGGGGCCGCTTTCGGCCTTCAGGGCGATTTCAGAGGAAAAGGGCAGGCTGGATTCCCAGCTCAACTGCGTCGCCTGGGGCCCGAAGTTGAGGGTCACCCGGCCGTCGTCCAGCCGCAGGTCGCCGCTGAGCGGACTTTCTTCCGGCAAAAGCGGCAGCCTCAGGCTGACCGGCGCCCCGGCCGGGGTAAGGCGCCGCACGCTGCTGTGGACTTTCCAGTCCAGTCCCAGCGACAAAGTGCGCTGCACCAGAAAAAACGGCGCCAGGGTCACGCCGGCGCCGCCTTCATCCTCGGCGGCGTCGGTTTCAGCGTTCCGGTCCAGACCCTGGGCGCTGAGATAGAGCGCCCCGCCCGGCATCTGGCCGTCCCGGTCCAGGCCCTCAATTTTCCAGGCCGGGCTGTCGATGACCCGGCTGCGCTGGGGCCGGGCTGAAGCCGGAAAACTGATCTGAAAAGCCTGGAAGTTCGGGCCGGGCTTTTTCAGACGCCCGGTCAGGGTCATCTGACTGCGGCCCGGCGGCAGAAGAACCAGCCAGCGGCCGTTATTTTCTGCCAGGGGCAGATCCCGGCCGGCCAGGCTGACCTGCTCGGGCCTGAAAATTTCCCGGTCCAGGGTCGGCAGGGCCAGGACTGTTTCCTGCCCGGCTTCCACAGTAAATTCCAAAACCAGGCGTTCAGGCTGGGCGGAGATCAGCAGATCCGGCACGGATGGCGGCGGCAGGGGTTTTTTCTCCAGCAGCCGGGTCCGGTAGTCATTGAGCAGGTCCCGGTCGGGAAAATCCTGGGCCTGGGCCGGGGCGGCCAGCAAAAAGAGCAGGGCCAGGGCGGCCGCGGCCGCCGCCCGGGCCGGCGGCTTTGATTTATCCCGACCGCCGGGGAAGCTCAAATCCGGCCGGCGCCCGGCGGCGCCCAGCATCAAGAGGGTCAAGGCCGTCATGAGGGCCAGGCGGAGCAGGCCCAGAAGGCGGTTGGCCGCGGGCCCCAGCAGATACAGTTCAACCTCCTGCTCGGCGGTGACGCCGGCGTTGTAATAGAGGTGCACCGACCGCCAGCGCCAGGCCGGCCGGGGGACGCTGTTCTGGACTTTGGCGTCCGGGGCCTGGCTCAGGTGAACCATCTTATCGGAAAAATTAGAGTTTTCCAGGGCCGCCGACGATCTGTTGTTGGTTATGGGAGTCTGGGATTTCTGGACCCTGGTCCGGGCCAGGCGCATTTCTTCCATTGAATTTTGGATGGCGGCCGCAGGGACCGGCGCCGACGCGGCCAGACCGACTTCCCCGTAATAGGCGCTGTAATCCTGATCATAATCCGGGGCGTGCCCGCCCAGACCAAGGTCGGCATAATCCCAGGAGGGGCCGCTGTAGCCCTGGCCGGGATTCTCCAACTGCGGGTAGAAGGCCAGGCGGGCCTGGGCGATCAGGAAGAGAGCCGACAGCGTCAACAGGGTCAGCGAAGCCAGAAGCCGCCAGGTCCGGACCAGCCAGCGGGCCCGGCCGGTGGGGGGCAGGAGGCGCAAGAGGGCCGTGCCGGCCAGGAGATGCAGAAAAACCAGGCGGGGGGCGCCGGCTTCATGATAACAGAAAATCAAGGCGGCCAGGGCCAGGAGCCCCCAGGGCCGGCCATGGAGTTTCCAGACGGCGAGGCTGATGATCAGCACCAGGAAAAAGTCAAGAGTAGTCCAGGCTCCGGTCCAGGCGCCGGCCCCGCCGTGGCTGCCGGCCTGTCGGACGTCGGCCCCGGCAGCGTGAAAAAGGCGGTAGCCCGGCGGCAGGTTCAATTTCTGGCCTTCGGTGTCCAACTGATGGTCCCAGCCGGAGGCCGGCAGGCGACGGTCAAAATCGTCGATGCGCAGGTCGGCCAGAAGGTCGACCCGGCCGGCCCGCAGTTGAAGGCCCGGAGCCGGCCGGCCCCGGGAATCGATTTGCCAGGTGATGACCTGGGGTTGGCCGTCAAGACTGGCTGAGGCCAAAGTGAAGGGTTCGCTGGTGTTCAGATGCCGCTGCCGGCTGAGGGCGCCGCTGAGCCGGTCATGGCAGGAAAGGCCGCCCCCGTCATAATCCAGCCAGCATTCCCGGGCCAGTTGGAGTCGGTCCGGGGGCGGTTCCGGGTCGCCCCGGCGAATGGTTTTGAATTCCAGGGATCCGCCCGGCGGCAGCCGGTAGATCGGCAGGGAGCGCCAGTCAGACGGGATGTCGGCCTGGGAGACGTCGATCTGTTCGGCCCCGCTTATCTCCGCCAGGCGCAGTTGATTCTGGGCCTGAAAGGCCCAGTATTCCGGGTCGGAAGCGTCGGCGGCCACCGGGCCCAGAGATTCCGATTGGTTCAGGCTGCGGCTGTCCAACCGCAATTCATAAAGGCCGGGCTTGACCCTGACCCGCAACCCTTCGGGGCTCAGGCGGGCCGGGAGCGGCGAAGAGAGGAAGGTGGCCTGGGTCCCAGGCAGCAGAGCATTGTTCAGCAGTACTTCCCGGGGCTGTCCGCTGACGCGCAGCTTAAGGCGGCTGTTGATCATCATGGGCTGGGAATCCTGCAGCAGGCGGGTGACGGCGACCGTGAACCGGTCGGCCGGGCCGGTTTCGGCCTCGGGCGGGCGGCCCTCTTTTTCCTTCAGCCACAGGCGGGTCTGGCCGGAAGCATAGTCGGTCTCCAGGGGCGGAAAATCAAGGGCCTGGCCGTCCACGCGCAGTTCCGGCATAAAACCCAGGGGCGCCTGAATGGTGTCCGGGAGGCGGTCCCAACTGAAGAAGCCGCTAATTTGGTGGCGGCCGGCCGGCCGCCAGATCTCAGGGCTTGTGCGGCCCAGAACCGGCACTGTCCGGCCGTTTTGGTCGACGACCATGACCGGCCAGGCCCCGGGGCCGCCGGGCAGGGGGAAGCGCCCTTCTTTTTTCAGTTCGAAATGGGCGCTGAAGCGGCCGCCTTTTTGATGCAGATCCAGCGACAGGCTGACCGGCCAGGCGCAAAGGCGGCCTGGCCCACCCTCGTCGGCCGGGCAGAGATACTGTTCCTCATGCCCGTAGAGCACCCAGGATTCCCAGGCGGCCAGGGCTTCGGGGGCGCCGCTTTCCCCGGTAGTCAGGGCCAGGGCCGGGACGGCCTGAAACATCAATATCAGCAGGAAGCCCGCTATCTTGTTCATTGGTCAACTGCTTTCCCTAATCAGCGTTTTCCATTTCCTTTTTGGGGCTTTCTCTGTCTTTCAGCCCGTATTTATTGACATAGCCGCGTGGGGTGACCAGTAAACCCCGGTAGACGAAAGTGCTTTGATTGCCGATGATGATCATGGTCTGCATGTCCACCGGGGCCTGGGCCAGACCGCTCAGGGTGATGAGGCTGACGGCCTGGCCGGCCCGGCCGATCCGGTCGGTGAGGCCCACCGGCGTTTCCGGGGGCAGGTACTCCAGTAGTATTTCAGCGGACCGGGCCAGTTGCCAATCCCGCAATTTGCTCTTGGGATTGTAAAGGCCAATGACAAAGTCGCCCTGGGCGGCCAGGCGGAGGCGCTTTTCGATCAGGTCCCAGGGGGTCAGCCGGTCCGAAAGAGAAATGGCGCAGAAATCGTTGGAGAGGGGTGAGCCTAAAAGCGCCGCCCCGCCCACCACGGCCGGCACTCCGGGGATGACCTTGACGCGCAACTGGCCGTCGGCCCGCCCCAGGTCGATTCCCCGGGCGGCGAGCACTTCAAAGACCGCCGCGGTCATGCCGTAAACCCCGGCGTCGCCTCCGGAGATCACCGCGGTGCGGCGGCCGGAGAGGGCGCTGTCAATGGCCTCCTCGGCCCGGCGCAGTTCGCTGGTCATGCCGCTTTTGTAAAGGCGCGCCTTTTTGATGTGCGGCTTGGCCTGTTCCAGGTAGAGGTGGTAGCCGTAAACCGCCTGAGCCACTTTGAGGCATTTCTGGGCGGCCAGGGTCAGGCCGTTGAGCCCGCCTGAACCGAGCCCGATGATTTCCAGTCGAAGAGCGCGGCGGCCAGGGTCGCGCTGGGGCTTTTCCGTTTGCTGATCAACAGGCGATCCGTTCGGGCCGCCAGCATTGCCGCTGCTTCGCATACCGAGGCTACTCCTATTCTTTCCAAAACCTTGCCGGAGGGGTTGGGGGTCTCGATCCGGCCCAGTTCTTCCTTGCTGTAGGTGATTAAAGGCCGCCCCATCAGGCGGCTGAGTTCCAGAAGGGCCGGCTCCCGGCCCCTGCTGGCCACACTGGCCAGAACAGCCACTGATTTTAAGGCCAGGGAGGCCTCGGCCAGGCTGTCGCCAATGAGTTCTTCAAGTTCCCGCCGCTCCAGGCCGCGGTGGCAGCCCAGGCCCAGAGCTATGACTCGGGGCCTGAATATCAGGGCCTCCGGGTCGCCCTCCGCCCCCAGGTGGTAGTCGACCCGCAAGTGCGGCCCCCGCCCCGGTTCAGGCGGGTCAGGCTGAAGCTCGAAGCGCCCGGCCCAGGCTTGCAGATGGGGCCAGAGCCAATGGCCGGGATCGTAGAGCGGCACCCTTTCGCCGTCAACCAGGCATCGGCTGACGGCGGCCAGGCGGGAAAAATCCTCGATTTCCAACTGATGATCACGGGCCAGCACTTCCAGGGCGGGCAGTCCGCCCACGTCGGTGGCCGTGCTGACGACCGCCTGGCCGCCGGTCAGTCGGGCGGCTTCCCGGGCCAGATCGTTGGCCCCGCCCAAATGGCCGGAAAGAAGGCTCACGGCGAAACGTCCGTCCTGGGTCAGGACCACCACGGCCGGATCGTCTTTTTTTGATTTCAGTAACGGCGCGACAATTCGGACCGCCAGACCGACGGCCCCGACGAACAGATGCCCCCGATAAAGCTGGAAATTGCCGGCCAGGGCCTCGGAAACACGTTCAAAATAAGCGGCTTGACCGGCATAGTCCTTTTCCAGCCGCCTCGGCAGATACAAGTCGGCGCCGCCTGAGCGGCTCAGGCCCCGGGCCAGCCGGCCGGCCAGTTCCGCCCCCGGCCTGGTCAGCGCGTAGATCGCGTAATGAGCCGGGGGGGAGCCGGGGCCGACTCCGGCGAAACCTGACCGGGTCGAATTGCTGCAAGCCACAGCTTGTTCCCTGGAAGGCGGCGCCGACATGCTTTCTCAGTCTTCCGCCGGGGCTTCGGAGCCGGGCCGGCCGCCCGGGCCGGCCTTTGTTCCGGCCTGTCGGCCGGCATGGCTGTACCCGGGATCATAGAGTTTGGATTTAGGGACTTCGCGGCCCAGGCGCAGGGCCGTCACCGCCGGACCGGCCAGGATTATGGTGTGCCGGTCCAGTTTTTCCTCTTCCAGGGTTCTGGCCAAAGTGGAACAGGTGCACCACAGCAGCCGTCCATCCGGCCAGGTGACCCGGTAGAGCAGGGCCAGGGGCGCCTCCGGCCCGTAGGCCTCGCCCAGGATTCGACCGACTTCCGCCCCCTGGCCGGCGGAGAGATAAATGGCCATGGACGAGCGGCTGCGGGTCAGGGAGGCCAGATCCTCACCCGCAGGCACCGGGGTGCGCCCGGCGGCCCGGGTCAGGATCAGGGTCTGGGTTATTTCCGGCAGGGTATATTCCAGACCCAGAACCGCCGCCGCCGCCAGGGCGGAGGTCACGCCGGGTATGATCCGGCAGGGCAGGCCCCGCTCTTTCAAAATGACCAGTTGTTCGTAAATAGCCCCGTAAAGCGAGGGGTCGCCGGTGTGGAGCCGCAGCACCCGGTCGCCGTTTCGCCAGCTTTCCAGCATCAAATCGGTTATTTCCCGGAGGTTCAGCGGCGCGGAGTCCACCAGTCTGGCCCCGGGGCGGCACCAGGAAAGTATTTCCGGGTTGACCAGGCTGCCGGCGTAGAGCACCAGGTCGGCCTTTTCCAGAGCCTTTTTGCCGGCCACGGTTATCAGTTCCGGGTCACCCGGACCGGCGCCCACAAATAAAACTGGGTTGCGGTTCATGAAAGTTCCTTGATCAGTACTTGCTTAACGAGCCCCGGATCAGCCAGATCTGGTTCTGGGGTTTAAGAAAGAGACTTTCCCCCAGGGGCTCGGAACGCGAGGCCTGAAGCTGGGTAATCGACATTTCCAGGCCAAGTTCGGTCATAGCCGTGGTCGCCTGTCTGAAGGCCTCCACGGTGAGCACATTGGCCACGATCAGTCCTTCGGGCTTGAGTCTGCTTCTGGCCCCCTGGATGATCAGGCCCAGATCGGGGCCGCCGCCGCCGACAAAAACCCGGTCCGGCTGAGGCAGATGAAGAACGGCCGCCAGGGCGTCGTCCTCGATGACTTCCACCTGGGTGGCCCCGAAATAGGCCCGGTTGGCCGTGATCTGTTCCGAACGCAGGGGCGATTTTTCCACGGCCCAGATGGAACCGTGGGTCAAAAGGGCCGCGGCTTCAATGGAGATCGAGCCGCTGCCGGCGCCCAGATCCCAGAAGGTGTGGTAGGGCCGCAACTCCAAAAGCCCCAGAGCGGCCGCCCGAGCCTCCCTTTTAGTGATCAGCCCGGCTTCGTGAACAAAAACGCTTTCGGGCATGCCCGGAAAAATGGGCGCCGGAGCTTTGAGGCATTCCAGAACCACCAGGTTCAAAGGCGAGAATTTACGGAGCTTGGCGTCAAAAAGGGTCCAGGCGCTGACCCTCTCGTCGGGGCTGTCCAGATCTTCGAAGACCCACATCCGCCAGTTTTGCTGGCCCCGGCCCAGAAGCCGCTTGGCAATGACTCCGGGGTTGTTGTCGGGATCGGTGTAAATGGCCAGGTAACCGGAACCGGGGTAATGGCTGGCCCGGTACAGGGCGCTCCAGAAGTCCGTCAGGCTGTCGCGGCCGTGGAGGCTGACCACCTCGGTCCGTTCCCAACTGACTTTCAGGCGGGCGAAGGCCTGTTGCACCACGGTGGTCGAGGGTATGATATTGACCTGGTCAGGCGCAAAGACGGTCAGCAGCTTTTTGGCCAGGCCGAAATAGTTGGGGTCGCCGCTGGTCAGAACGGTCAGTTTCCGGCCCTCAGCCATCAGGAGCTTGAGTTTTTCCAGCCAGGCTTCCAAAGGGCTGCCGAGGAGCAGCTTCTCCCCGGAGAAATTGGGAAAAAGATCCAGGAGCCGGTCGGTGCCGGCCAGGATATCAGCCCCGTCAATAATTCTGGCCACGGCCGGCGGCAGCCAGTCGGGTTTGGGAATCAGTCCTACCAGGTTCAAGGGATGGATGTCCGGCATAAGTTTCTCTTAATAAATTCGGGTTAGAGGTTCGATAAAGTTCAGTCTTCCAGATGTGACAGGCGCGAGCCGTCGTAATCAAAAATGCTCATCCACAATTTCGGGGTCGGACCGGCCAGGCGGCGGGCCTGGCCCAAGGCCCGGCGGGCCACCAGGTCGGTCAGGCCAAGCCGGCCCCCGGCCCGCAAAAGGTCCAGAGCCGCCCGGGCGGTCAGGGCCGCCCTGATTTGAAGGCCAAGATCCCGGCTGATTTCCGCGGATAGCCAATCGGCCAGGGCGGCGGTATCCTGGTCGTTTTTATGGGCATGGGTATTGTAATGCCCGGCGGCCTGTTTGACGGCCTTGCCGAAAAAAACGGCCAGGCCCAGGCTGGAAAAACCTCGCTCCACCGCCTGCTTCAGGCTGTCGCCAAAAAAGTCGGCCATCTGAATGAAGCTTTCCTGGCGGAGATCAGGACGTTCGGCGATCGCCAGTTTCTCGCTCTGCCGGCCGGTAGTGAAAATCACCTCCGGGGTTCCGGCGGCCCGGGCCACGTCCAGGGCGCTTTCTATGGTGGCCAGGTAGGCTTCATTGGAAAAAGGCTTGACCAGGCCGGTGGTGCCCAGAATGGAAATGCCCCCTGAAATGCCCAGCCTGGGGTTCAGGGTCCGGGCCGCCAGCTTCTCGCCGTTCTCCACGAAAATTTCAACTTCCACCCCGGGAAAGATTCTTTCTTTCAGCAGAGGTTCCAGGTTTTCCCGGATCATGGCCCGGGGAACGGGATTGATGGCCCACTGTCCGGGCGGCAGAATCAGGCCGGGCTTGGTGATCCGCCCGACTCCCCGTCCGCCCAGGATGTGAATGAGACCCGGCGGGGTCCGGCGGCGGACCAGAGCCCCGATCGCGGCGCCGTTGGTGACGTCCGGATCGTCGCCGGCGTCTTTGATGACCACGGCCAGGGCTTCGTCGCTGTTGACGATGGAGGCCTGGGCCACGGCCACGCTCAATTCCCGCCCGCCGGGCAGACGGACCGTGACCCGTTCCGGCGACGGCCGGCCGGACAGGATAAGGGCGCCGGCCAGAGCGGCGGCCGTGGCCGCCGTCCCGGTGCTGAAGCCGCTGCGCAGCTTGCCGGGGTCGACCGGCGGGCGCGGATCCTCGTCGGGTTCAGTTTTTGTCCCGGGCATTGGCCAGTCTCGCCAGGGCGTTGATGACCGAGGCGGCCACATTGGAGCCCCCTTTGCGGCCCCGATTGCTGATGTGGGGGTAGGGACTGGCGCCAAGGGCCTCCTTGGATTCGCTGGCGTTGACGAAGCCTACCGGGAGACCCACGATCAGGCGGGGCCTGGGGCGTTCGGGTTCCTGTGCCAGTTTTTCCAGCAGCCGAAACAGGGCCGTCGGGGCGTTACCCACCACCCAGATGCCTCCGTCCTGGGCCTCTCTGAAAAAGAGATCATAGACCAGATCCACAGCGGCCATGGCCCGGGTGCCGCCGCTTTCCCGGGCCCGGCGCTGGGTTCTTTCATCGTCGATCAGGCAGATCAGCCGATTGCCGTAGGAACTGAGCCGGGCGGTGCTGATGCCGCAGAGGGCCATTTTGGTGTCCGTGACGATGGACGAGCCGTCGCCGATGGCCTCCACTCCGGCTTTGATGGCGCCGGGACTGATGACCGTGTTGATCACATAGTCAAAGTCGGCGCTGGTGTGGACCATCCGCTGAATGACAGCCCACTCTTCCGGGTTCCAGTCGTGCGGCCCGGCTTCATCAGTAATAATGGAAAAACTTCGATCTTCTATAATGTTCGGCTGCAGATTCCATTGAACACACATGATTAGTCCCTTTGATTTTGATTTATTTGGCCGATAAATTAGGCTTTGTCAAGAAATAACCTATACATCTCCCTGGCGGCGTTGCTCCGGCTTTGGCCGCCAGCAAGCCGGCCAAAGCCGGAGCGTCTGGCATTGCTCTTCCGAATACATGGCGTTATAGCATTTCAATAAGTTCCACGCTGTCGGGAAGCCCGGAGCGGTCGACTTCTATTTGATAATCGCTGAAAACGCGGGCCGGGCCGTCAGCGGTCTTTTTGACGGTGACCAGATCAAAAAGCTTATGGGCGTGGGCCGAGCCAAGTTTGTCATTATGCCTGAAGACAAAGAGTTTTCGTGAGGCCATTTCGCCCCTGGCCGCCGAGCGGTCGTACTCGAACATATCCTTTAAGGCCGACCAGAACAGATTGAGGTCGTCTTCAGAAAAGCCGGTGCGTTCAGCCAGGGGCGCGGAGATGAAGCCATGAACGCGGTACAGGCCGTAAGGCACGATGAATTTGGAACCCATAGTGCGGTTATCGCCCTTTTGTTCTTCCGCTTCCTTTTCAGTGGCCACGGCCATGCGGGTGACGGTTATCGCCCGTGGCACAACCTGGTTGATGCTCTTGGCAAAGGCTAACTGGACCGGGCCTCTCACTTGGCCGCATTTGTAGTCACCGGTGCTCATGACCGCGCCGAAGGTACGTACATCATAAAAATTTCGGCACATCCAATCCTTGGCCGCTTCCACGTCTTTTGAGTTCTCTTTGGCAGACTTCTTTTTAGCGGCATCTGTCTCTCCGTATTCAGACTTGTCCTTGGCAGATTTCTTTTTGGGAGGCTCTATGCCTAATGCGGCGTAGGCCTTGGCGTGTTCAAGGTTCAGAATGGCTTTTTCCCTAACGTAGATATTGTATTTATCCGCCTCACCAGTTTTGTAATTACCCGTCTCACGCTTGGTCAACTCGACGAAGTTGCGAACCTTGCGTTTCAGGCAGACATCGGTGACCAGGCCGTGGCCGGTTTCCGGGTCAAGACGGGGCATGTTGCCCGCGTCCGGGTCGCCGTTGGGGTTGCCGTTTTCCACATCGAAAAAAAGAGCGAAATCATAGCGATGGTTGAGGGCGGTCATTCTTCTGCTCCTTGGTTGTCGGAATCTTTATCGGCGTCTTCAATTTTTTTATCAGCCAGCTGATGATAATAGCCCAGGGCGAACAGACCCTGGTCTTCAAGGGAAAGATTGTGGGGGAAGGCATCGCCGATCTTGTCCAGCACTCCCCCGATCATCTTGTCGTAGCCGTAGGCTTTGGCTTTGGAAATGTGGTTCTGGGCGTTGCGGATCAAGAGTGGAAAAACCAGAGCGGGCGTGGCTGAGGCTGAACCGAAATATTTATCCCTGATGTCGGCGTTGATGTTCGGCCCGATGGCTTTTTTTTGCACCAGAACCAAAAGGGCGAAGAGGCGGCCCAGTTGATAGGCCGGGATTGGATGTGCCGTGTTTAAAGACATGGATACCTCCTGGTTTAAATTTCGTATGAGCACGGCTTTGATCAAAGCCGCGTGAACGGCTAAAAAATTGTCGCCCGCCCGCAAACGGTTCAGGCACATGGGCAGAAGATAGGCCGGATAACGGCCTCCGGCCAGGGCGGCCTTCAGCAGATCTTCGCCCAGACGCTTGACGTCTTTTGGTTCTTTACGCTTGCCCAGGGCGGCTTTGGCTATTTCGTAAACTGAGGGAAAATCTTTTTCCCGATCATATCTTTTTTGAATGTTCAAATCCGCATACCAGCCGCGCACTTTTTTCAGAAAGCCTTCGGCGGAGCCGGTGAGGTAAAAGCTGACGGAAAGGCGGGCCGCGCTGGGCGCCAGGCCCAACACGCGCATCTCCACTTCCGGTTCCAAGTCCGGCCAGGCTTCGGTCACCGGAAGACCACGGACCAATCTGCGTAACACGTTCAGCCGGGTTGCGGCTTCGGCGGTGGCCGCCACTTTATCGCCCGGCTCCGGCGCGGCAAAAAAACCAAGCGCCGCTTCTTCCAGCACTGAGGGGCGCTCGGCCCAGGCCAGCACCGTGGTCACGCCCAAACGGACGCACTGCGCCGGGCGGCGCAACAGGTAATTAAGCGCCGTGGTGTATCCGAAAGCGGCTTTGGAGCCAACGGGTCCGTTCAGATTCTTTTTTTTGCCAAAAGAACAAAAAGCATCTTGATTGTAAGAACACAAGAACATCTCGGCTCTAGCGCCAGGGACGACAATACCTTTGATGGCGGGATGCAACTTGGCTATCATCCCTTTTTCACCAGTGACCAGGCAGACGCCCGACAAAGCCTCGGCGTCTTCTCTGTCTACCTCCCAATATTGGCCCAAAACACCGTATTCATGCAAAAATTCAGTCTGGCCCCGGAGACGGAAAACCAGGTTGGCTTTGACTATGTCGGCCCAATTTTTTTCAATCTCTGAATGATCCGCTGCCGGCTTTTCCAGAAAGTTTAAAAAGGCCTTGGCCTCTTTCGCCTCAACCTTGGCGAGCAGTTTATGGTGCAAATCATAAAAAGACTTTTGACAGTCCTTGCTGCGTTCTGGTTTCCCTTTGTTGTCGCGCCCCAGAACATAGGTGGCATTCCCCCACAGGAAATTCGCCTTAATACCCGACCCTCTGGCTTCGCCCAAACTCGGCAGAATCATGCTGACCGGGAACTTGTTCTTGCCTTTATCTTCCCGGAGATCGTACACATTGGTGAGAGCACCATCTTCGGAAAGTTCCAGGGCAAAGCCCACCGGCTGCCCGGAGAAACCTTCCGGGGCCACGCCGGAATTGTAATCGGCGGCCAGGCGTTCGTAATAGCTGTTCAAGGCTTGCAGAATCACCGCTTCACCTCCGCTGAATCATGGGGCGGCACCGTCACAATCCCCTTGTCCAATCTGGCCTTGAAGAACATCGGCTGACAGCCGTTCTCATAATCCAGGTCATAGAGCATCCAGCCAAGGTCGCGGTTGCCTTCAGGCAGGTCAGCCAATTGGGAAGGCCCGATTTCGCCTGCCCGTTCCACAAAGGCCGGGAACTCCCGGCAGCCCAGGCAGGGGCGTTGATAAACCTGGCCCCTGTCCAGACGGCGATTGAAGATGTCCAGGTGCTTGCCTTCGTTATCATCCGGCCCGGCTAGCCCGCTGAGCTCAAAACTGGCCTCCACCAGGTATTCCACATCTTTCAAGAGCATGGCGGCCCTCTGCTGGCGGTCGTCTTCTATAAAAGTCTGAATCTCGCCCCGCCCTTTTTTCATCGCCGTTTTCACAGAAGGCAGGGCGATCTTGCCGCCAAGTTCGTTGCGCCGCAAGTTCTCGAACCTAACCGGGCGCATGACGTGAACCCTGTGCACACGCCAGACAATGGCCGGTTTCCAATGCACGGCCTCCAAAATGCCGCGAATGGCCGAAGGCGTGGGCACGTCGTAAGAGACTCTTTCGCTCTTCATTTCCGGCCTGGTGAAACAGGCGTAATCACCCCATATTCTCAGGCGTACTCCATACATGAAGGCCTCCTTGCGGTTTATATGATGCTTTTTTCGATTTCCATGAAATAAGGATCGTCGACCCGCAGACCGACCAGTTGATTATACAGGCTGTCGTTGACCAGTTCGTGCCAGAGACCGGCGCGATCCACCGGGGCCACGCCGCCGGCTCGACGCAGAGCCTCGAAGTCTTTCAGGCGAATATTTACCGTCCATTGGCCCAAACGCCGGTAGAGCTTCCGGTCGCCTTGGCCGTTCCGAAGTTTTTCTAAATCCGCACGGGCCACATCGTTGAAGGGGATGAGCACCGGTAGCCGCCCGTCATCCTCAATGAATTTGAATTTGCGGGCCACCGTGCGATAGGGGAAAAGGAAGCGTCTGGCCTCCTGAGCTATGTCAGGCAGAATGTTTTCACTGTCCAGGCCGCCGCCGCCGGCAGCCAGAGAATACAATTGGTTGAAGTACCGGGCTGTGGCTTCAGGTGAAAGCAGGTCGAGCCCCTGGTCGATGACGCTTTGACAGGCCGCCCGCCGCCTTTGGCTTTCACCCTGAAGAGCGAAGGGCAGCGTGAAGGTATAAGTCGTGCCCAGACCGGGCAGGCGTCCTTCGCGGTTGCAGCGGCCAGCCGCCTGGGCCACGGAGTCGAGACCGCTCAAGGCCCGGTAGACCACCGGAAAATCAACGTCCACCCCCGCCTCGATCAGGGAAGTGGAAACCAGTATAAGCCTATTTTCGCCATCAAGTTCATCCTTGACCCGCTCCAGTATCTCGCGGCGGTGGGCCGGACACATATTGGTGCTGAGGTGAAAGACCGGCCGACCGGTCTTCTCCAGTTTCAAGGCCAATTCGGCGGCCTGGCTTTTGGTATCCAAAATAACCAGGGCTCGGGCTTCGTTTTCCAGGCGCGTTGCCAGGGCTTCCAGATCACATTCGCCCAAATGCTGTATTGCCGCCCGCTTCAGAACCGTAAACAGGCGGGGTGCATCGGGCACGATTTCCCGGACATCTTCCAGTCCCCAGAGGTTCCAGTTTTTCTTCCCCAGTTCAGGCTGGGTGGCTGTGCATAAAACTATGGTGCAGCCATAGGCGGCCG
This sequence comes from Candidatus Adiutrix sp., assembly GCA_031263565.1. GTDB lineage: Bacteria > Desulfobacterota > Desulfarculia > Adiutricales > Adiutricaceae > Adiutrix. The sequence continues at coordinate 16,083 of JAISFR010000009.1, forward strand.
CCAGTTCTTTCAGCGCGGCTTGGGACGGCTGCAAAAGGCCCGTCGGCAGGCTTTGGCATTCATCCAGAATAATGACTGAACCGGCGATGTTGTGCAGCTTGCGGCAGCGGGAAGAGCGGGCCGCGAAAAGCGATTCAAAAAACTGTACGGATGTGCTCACCACTATGGGCGCGTCCCAGTTTTCAATGGCCAGGCTGTGGCTGTGGGCCTGATTGTCGGCCTCTTCGCTCTCGGCCGCACTTTCAGGCTCCAGCATGTTGCTGTGGTGTTCCAAGACCGCCACGGCCAATTCTTCGCCCAGAAGCTTGCGGAAGACTCCGGCGGTCTGCTCAATGATGCTCGTGAACGGGATGACATATATAACGCGGCGCAGACCGTGCTTTTTGGCGTGCCCGAACGCGAAAGCCAGCGACGACAAGGTTTTTCCGCCGCCGGTGGGTACCGTTAGGGAAAAGAGCCCCGGCTTTTCCAGGGCCCTGGACAGGGCGGCCTCATAGACCTCCTGCCTGAGCACGTTGATTGGGCGTTCAGGGTCCTGAGCCGTTTTTTCGGCCATGAATTCCTTAAAACGTTCATGCAGCCTTTCAAGCTCTGGATAATTAGCGCGCTCCGCGAATTTTTCCGGCGACATGAAGCGCTCGGTATCGAGAAAATCGGCATCCACCAGGGCTGAAAAAAGCATACGCCCCCAAAAGCTGAAAGCGAAGGCCGTGCTTTTGTCGTCAGGGCGTTTTAAAAATTGCAACGTTTCTTTGCGGGGCGCCTCGATGGCGGCAAGTTCCTTTTCCTTCGTCCAGGCCCCATAGTCGGGAATTTTGTGCCTGTTGTCGTATCTGCTCATGAAGGAAGAGCCGCTCTCGTCGTCGGCGCTGCCGTTGGCCAGGCCGGTATGGTGGCCGGAAATGATCTGGCCAATGAGTCTGAAACATTTAAGGTCGGTTGTTTCGAGGGCGGCCAAGGCCTCCAGGGCTCCGGCCAGGGAGTGATCCACTTTAGGGCCGCCGCGCAGCCGCTTTTGAAATTCTTTGGAATATTTTCCCAGGTCGTGCCATAATCCGCAGAAGCGGCCCCACTGTTCGCTATTGAAGGCCTCGCCAAAATCAGCCGCCAAGCCTGCCGTTTTTCGCAAGTGCTCAATCAGCGGCTGCCACTCTTCCAGGCCCCGCTCAATACGTTTTCTGGCAAAAAAAACCGTCATGATGAATACGCCCTTTCCCCGACAGGCTCCTAGCGGCTGAAAAGGCAGCTTCGCAGCTTGAGCCCCTGGCTGGAAATTTCGGTGAACTGGCCGCTGACTCTCAGGCGGTCGCCGGTTCGGAGAGCCCGCAGGTCCACG
>JAISFR010000015.1 GCA_031263565.1 Candidatus Adiutrix sp.
AAGGCGGTGGAAGAGTATTTTGAAAGCGCCGCCGCCAAGACGTCCGGCTCGGTGCTGATCGAACTTCTCCGGCCGGACGGCGCTTTGGCCTTCAGCAGCCGCAAGACCTTCGCCGGACAGGGGATTGTTCCCGGATCAGCCATCGACTTTGAGGTCAGCGATGTGGCCATCCAGGAAAAGGCGGCCCCCTGGATCCTCAGAACCAGCCTCTCCGGGGAGGTCTTCGACCAGGCCCTGCGGGAGGATGTTTTAAACTCCGGCAGCCTCAGTATTATCGCCCTGACGCTGCTGTTCGAACTGCTGCGGCTCTTCTGTCTCTTTCTGGAACGCCGGGGCCGGCCGGAAGCGGACCAGAGCGCGGCGGAGGTTGGGGAGGCCGCGGGGACCGCGGACAGCGACCACTATGCCACCCTGCTCCGGGCTGTTTCTTTTCTCTTCGGCCTGGCCATGGACCTGTCCATCACCTTTATCCCGCTGCGCATGGCTGAACTTCCTTCCGCATTTTTCGGCCTGCCCCGCGATGTGCTTATGAGCCTGCCCGTGTCGGTGGAAGCCGTCACGGCCGGCCTGGGCATTTTTCTGACGGGACGCTGGCTTTCACGCTATGGGGCGGTCTGGCCCATGACCATCGGTTTTGCGCTGGCGGGCCTCGGCGGTCTGGCCTCGGCCCTGGCTTCCGGGGCGCCGCTTTTTCTTCTGGCCCGAGCCCTGGCCGGGGCCGGTTACGGTACGTCCATCATGGCCGCGCAGGCCTATATGTACAAAGGCGGCGGACTGTCCGGACTTTTCGCCGGAGCATTCGCGGGTTCCCTGTGCGGCGGCGCCGCCGGGAGCATGCTGGCGGAACAGTTGGGCTTCGGCGCCGCGTTCTATGTCTCCAGCGCGATTATGTTCTGCATTGCGGCCTTGCCGTATGTCTGGCTGCGGCGGGGCGACAGCACGCGGGAGGCGGCCCCCGCCCGGCCGGCCGGAAAAACGGACCGCCTGCGAATACTTAAAGCCCTGGGCAACAGACAGTTCCTGGCCATGTCCCTGTTTGCCATCCTGCCGATCACCTTTCTTGTGACGGGGTTCACCAAATACTTCCTGCCGGTCTATCTCAACCGGGCGGAGGTCGCGCAGGCCGATATCGGACGCGTCTACATGCTGTACTGTCTGATCTTGATTTATATCGGCCCGCAGCTGGGCAAGGTGATTCTCAAGGCCCGCCGCAAAGCCCCGGGGGTGGCGGCCGCCTGTTTGCTGGGCGCGTTGGGCATCCTGCCGCTGGCCGTCTTCGACGGCATTCTGGCCGCCGTGCTCTGCGCCCTGGTCCTGGGACTGGTGGACTCAATCGCTATTCAGGCCAATGCTGAATACCTGCTTCGCCAGGACGTTACGAAACAACTGGGCCGCAGCCAGGCGCTCAGCCTGCTGAATGTGGTTGAATACGTGGGGGATGTCGCGGCCCCCGTAGCCATCGGCCTGCTTATCAGCGCCTTCCTGGTCCGGGACATTGCGCTGTGGGGCTGCTTTTTCCTCCTGGGCCTGACCTTGGCGTTTTACGCGAGCCGAGTGGAAGAATGAGCGGGGCAAATTTGCGGGCCTCAAAAAAAGACCATCCCCGAAACACGTTGATTATAAATAATATTTCTGCCGTTCCAGGCCCTCACCGAAATCGGCCTTGCCAAAGAGGCCGGGCCTGTGCTAAAAACAGCTTTCAGAGGCGTCATATTTCATGACTTAATAGGGAAGTACGGTGAAAGACCGTCGCGGAGCCGCCGCTGTTACCGGAGGGCTTGACCCGCTGCCCGTCAGGGCGGCCATTTTCCCCGGAAGACGGGGAAGAGAAGGCCGGGGTTAGCCAAACCGGGAGCCAGAAGACCTGCCTCAGGAACCATATCGTCAGCCGGCCGCGCTTTGCCGGCCAGACGCCCCCGCAAAAATACGGCGTTGTGGAGATTTTCAGCCATGACGCCATTTTTTTTGTCGTCCGCCGGAGAAAAATGAAAAAGACGATGGTCGGGCTTCTGTTTCTGCTGGGCCTGTTCGGCGCGGTGCAGCTTCACCGGGCGCTGGCGGCGGCCACCGCGCCGCCGCCGCTCCCGGCCGATCCCCGCCGCATAGTTTCCCTGGCCCCCAGCGTGACCGAGACCCTCTATGCCCTGGGCCTGGGCGACCGGGTGGCGGGGGTGACCCAGTTCTGTCACTACCCGCCGGAAGTGCTGGAAAAACCCGTCGTGGCCGGCTTCAGCGAGGTCAATTTCGAGGCGGTTCTGCGGCAAAGGCCCGACCTGGTGGCCCTGCCCGTGGATAAAATCAGAAACAAAAGCCAGTTGGAACATCTGGGCCTGACCGTACTGCCGCTGAACACCCGTTCGCTGTCCGGGCTTTTGGAGACCGTCCGCAGTCTGGGCCGGAGCACCGGCCGGGAGGCCCGGGCCGAGCTGATCTGCGACCGCCTGGACGGGAGCGTCGCCCAAGCCCGGGCCCGGGCCGCAGGCCGCCCCCGGCCCCGGGTGCTCTTTTCGGTCATGCATTCCTACGAAGGCCTGGGCTACATCACCGAAATCAACGCCGTGGGCCAGGACGGCTTTTTCAGCGAACTGATCGACATTGCCGGCGGCCGCAACGTCTACCAGGGCTCCTTAGCCTTTCCCCGCCTGTCCCGGGAGGCCATCATTTATCTGAACCCGGACCTGATCGTCGACATCATCCCCTTCACCGAAAACCTGGAAGGCGTCAAAGAGGACTGGTTGAGCCTGACTTCGGTCGAGGCCATTAAAAACGGCCGGCTCTTTTTCCTGACCGATGAAGCCGACACCGTGCCCGGGCCCAGAATCCACCAGACCCTGGGCAAGCTGTCCCGGGCCTTCCACCCTGACGCGGCCGGAGCCGAACATGCTGAAGATTGAAAATTTCTCTTACGCCTTCGGCCGGCGACCGGTCCTCACGGATATCTCCCTGGAGATCCGGGCCGGGGACTATCTGTCGATTCTCGGGCCCAACGGCGCCGGGAAATCGACCCTCCTGAAGGGCCTGCTCCGGCTGCACGACCAGGGGCGGGCCACGGGGCGGATCCTGGTCAAAGGCCGGGATCTGGCCGGCTACTCTCAAAAAGAACTGGCCCGGGTGATCAGCTATGTACCCCAGGCCGGGGGCTGGATACCGCCCTTCAGCGTCCGGGAACTGCTGCGCCTGAGCCGCTACCCTTACGCGGCCATATCTTCCGGGCTGAACGACAGCGATTTGGCGGCCGTGGACAGAGCCCTGAAGCTCACCGGCCTGGGGGACCTGGCCGGGCGCCAGTTGCGGACCCTGTCCGGAGGCGAGCGGCAGAAAGCCTATCTGGCCGCCGCCCTGGCCCAGGAAACGGAAATCATGCTCCTGGACGAACCGGCCTCTTTTCTGGATCCCCGCCACGCGGCCGATCTGAACCGGCTGTTGCGGAAACTCAACCAGGAACAGGGGCTGACCATGCTGACCGTGACCCACGACCTGAACCACCCGGCCCAGGCCGGCGGCCTGGCTCTGGTGCTGGCCGGCGGCCGGAAACTGTTCTTCGGCCCGGTGGCCGGGCTCCTGTCCGGCGGCATCCTGGAGGCCGCCTATCAGCATGATTTCCTTTATCTGTTTCACCCGCGAAGCGGCGGGGCGCTGGTTTTGGCGGAGTGAGCATGTCCCGGTATTGGAAGATAAGCCTGGTGATCGCCCTCAGCCTGCTGGTGCTGCTGTTCAGCCCCTTCTGCGGTCTGAGCCTGATATCGCCGGAAGTGATCTGGATCCCCGGCCATCCCGAGGCCGATGTCTTCTGGAAGCTGCGCCTGCCCCGGACCGTGGCCGCCTTCCTGGCCGGGGCCGGCCTGTCGATGAGCGGCATGGTCTTCCAGGCCCTCTTCCGCAACCCCCTGGCCACGCCCTTCACCCTGGGGGTTTCCAGCGGGGCTTCTTTCGGGGCTTCGATCTATTTCTGGCTGGGCGGCTCGACCCTGGCCCTGGCGGGCAGCCTGGGGCCCCTGGCGGCTTCCCTGGCCGGGGCCGGCCTGTCGATGGGCCTGGTCTACGCCGTGACCCGGGCCAAGGGCGGTTTTTCCACGGCGGTCATGCTCCTGGCCGGGGTCATCATCAACTTTTTCTTTTCCAGCCTGGTGATGTTCGTGCAGTATCTCAGCGACTCCCATGACTCCCTGCGGATCATGCATTGGCTGATGGGCTCCCTGGCCGGGCTGGAGACGGCCGGCCTGGCCGATCTGGGCTTCGTCGTTCTGGCCGGGGCGGCGGCCGTCGGCCTGATGGCCCCGGAAATCGACCTTTTGACCGCCGGCGAGGAACTGGCCGCCAGCCGGGGCGTCCAGGTCAATGCGGCCAAGGTCAGGCTTTTTCTGGTCTCCTCAATCACGGTCGGGGCGGTGGTTTCCTTAAGCGGCCCCATCGGCTTTGTGGGCCTGATGGTCCCCCACGTCTGCCGGCTGGGGCTGGGCTGGTCGCACCGGCTTCTGCTGCCGGCCGTCTTCTTCGGCGGGGGCTCTTTTCTGGTGCTCTGCGACCTGGCCGCCCGCCTGATCCTGGCCCCGGCCGAAATCCCCATCGGCATCATCACCGCGCTTCTGGGCGGACCTTTTTTCCTGTGGACCCTCTTCAAATCCACCAGGACCGGCGATGTTTTCTGAAATTTTTTGATTGGGCGACAAGGCGAGGCGTATGAAGAGAAAATTGCGTTCGGCGGCTCTGCCGCTGTTGGCCTTGGGGCTTTTGAGCCCGGCCGCGCCCTGTGGGCGCAGGGCGAAGAAGCGGCCGCTGCCGCCGTTCTGGACACCGTGGTGGTCACCGCCAGCCGCGGCGAGGAATCGGTTCGCGAAGTCACCACCAACATCACGGTCATCGACCGCCAGGCTATTGAACGGGCGCCTGCCGACCGGTTGCCCACCGAAACCGGCGGGCTTGGTTCACGCGTCCTGATATTGGTCGACGGGCGGCCCGCTCTCACGGGGAATGTGGCGGCGATTATCAAAACCAATATTGAACGCATAGAAATCATCAAGGGTCCGGCCGCTATTTCCTACGGCAGCCAAACCATGGGCGGCGTCATCAATATAATCAGCAAAAGAGGCGAAGGCGATTTGTCCGCCCGGGTCCAAGCCGGTTTCGGAAGCTATTCTTTTTCAAATCAAGAGTTCGGAATGGATGGCCGAACGGGCCTGTTCGATTATTCCTTCGGCGTATATCACAGCGAAACCGATGACTTTAAAAACGGGAAAGGGGTTTTGGTCAAAGGCACTGACAACAAGTGGATCTACTCAGGGGCCATTAAGGTCCGACCACTTGGAAAATTCGGCTACCGGCAACCGGACGGCTAATAGTAAGACTTCCCCCACGGTCGGGGCAGCCTTTAAGCCGGCTGACTGGCTTAAGCTCAGGGCCAACTTTGCCAAAGGATTCAGGGCCCCCACTCCGATGGAACTGACTTTGGATTATGACACGGGTTACGGCATCTGGAAAGGCAACCTCAATTTGACGCCGGAGACGAATAGCTCGTATGAAGTCGGTTTTGATGTTGAGACGACTTACTGGCATCTGGATGTGGATTATTTTCACTCGGTTTATAAAAATAAGATCGAGTCCGACTATGTAAATAATACCTTCTTCAACGCCGACCGGGCTGTGACCAGCGCCGGCTTTGAATTTGGGACATCGTTTTCTTTAGGCTCGTATCTGGGCTGGGATTTTGACGTTGATCCTTATTTGAAGGGCACCTACTTCA
>JAISFR010000123.1 GCA_031263565.1 Candidatus Adiutrix sp.
GAGAGAGAGAGAGAGAGAGAGAGAGAGAGAGAGCAATATACAGGCCAAATTACAGCCAGGCTGTCTTTTTTCATAATGGCAAGTGTATTCAACGATGACATATTGTTATTCCAGATTCAAACGAGGACCGGCATCAAAATAGTTTAATGAAACTGAGAATCAATCGCATAATAATTTTGAAAGCAATCTTTGTCAAGCGCTTTCAAGTATTGAAGATTTTTGATGCTCATGGAAAATATTCGGCTTGTAAAGCATAAATGCCGATGTAATTTAATTTTCCCTGATAATAGCCAGGTGTACCCTGAAATAACAGTGTTGATAGTCTTCAATTAAAGGACAATACTTCACGTTAACCTTGCTTTTATATTGCAAAAAGATTTTTTTATGAAATTTTATTGTTGATATAATTAAATATATTTTATGGTAATTAAGCTTAACGGCAGAAAATAATTATTGATATTGAAGCTCATTATCAATATACTCGAAGCGGGCTTTGATTTTTTCCCCTGATTTGAGGCCCGGCTTTATTCCCAAACGGAGGGTTTTATGCGAAAAGCCATTTTTTGGAAGCTGGCGGTGCTGGGCTGGTCCCTTCTTATTTTTCCCCTGGCCGCGCCCTTGACGGCCGCGGCTCCGGCGACAATCAGGCTGCCGCCGCCGGACCGGAGCGGCGGCGTCCGGCTCATGCAGGCCATGCAAGAGCGGCAGTCAAGCCGCGACTTCGCGGAAGGCGGCCTCAGCGTTCAGCAGTTAAGCGATCTGCTGTGGGCGGCCGGAGGAATTAACCGCCCGGAAGAAGGCAAATCGACCGTCCCGATTATGACGCCGGGCAGTGATTTGATCATCCATGCCTTACTGCCGGACGGGCTTTATCTCTATGATCCCGTTGATAACGCGCTGCTCCTGCGGCAGGCGGGCGATCATCGGGCCCTGGCGGCCGGCCCCCAGGCTTTTGCCGCCCAAGCGCCTTTGAACGTCATTCTGTCCAGCGGCCAAAAGAACGACACGGCGGCCGGCGTCATTGTCGGCCACAGCTCCCAGAACATTTACCTTTATTGCGCTTCGGCCGGCTTGAAGGCCGTGACCCGCATGACCATGGATCGTCAGGGCCTGCGGGATCTTTTAAAACTGCCGGAAGGGCAGAGGCCGTTGTTGATACTGACCGTGGGACTTAAGCCCTGAACCGGCGCCAAGACAGGCGGAGGTCTGATTTATGGAGAAAACTGAGGCCGGGCCGCTTCGCGGCCGGATTTATTTCTTGATGTTGATTTTCGCCGCCATTCCCTTTCTGTGTTTTCCCGCGGACAGCGGCGCGGAAATCTGGGAACCTTTTGAAGACGGCCGGCTTTTTTCGGCCGGCGGCGCTCCGCTGTCTGCGGGGGACTTCGCAAGACAGGCGGCCGCGGCCGATTATGTTTTAATTGGCGAGACGCATGATTCCCCGCACCATCACCTCATGCAGGCCGCTTTATTGGAGGCCCTGGCGCGGTCCGGCTCAAAGCCGGCCGTCGGCTTTGAGATGCTCTATTCCAGGGACCAGGATCTCCTGGCCGGATTCAACCGCCGGGAGATAAAGGTCGAACAGTTGGAAAAGGCCTGCGGCTGGTCCAGGTCCTGGAGCTACCCCTTCAAGATTTATGCCCCTATTTTTCAGGTAGCGGAGCGCTTTGACCTGCCGGTCTACGGCTTGAACATTTCCAAGGCCACCTTGGATCTGGTCAAGGCCGAGGGCTTTGACCAGCTACGCGCTTCCAGGCCGCAAAAGGAAATACCGGACCTGCCCGCCCAAGTGATCTGGCCTCGGCCGGAACAGGTGGAATCATTGAAGAAAGTCAGAGAAGGCCTGGCCAAATGGCGGCCGGGGGGAGCGCCGAACGATGCCGGCCAAAGTCAGGCCCCGGAAAAGAGTTCCGCCACTGATCCCGAACCCGTAAAGGACAATTTGCCTGACGGCCCGCGCGGTCCGGGCGACCAGCGGCGTTTTTTGCTGGTGCAGTCCCTGTGGGACACCAGCATGGCGGAAGCCGCCGTCAGGGCGCGCCGGGCGACCGGACGGCCGGTGCTGATCATTGCCGGCAGCGGCCATGTGGAAAGCGGTTATGGAATCGCCCACCGCCTCAATATTCTGGACCCGGGGCGGAAAATCCTGCTGGTGCTGCCCCTGGCCCATCCTTTGGGGGCGGCGGAGGCCCAGTCTCAAGCCTCCGCTGAGGTCTTCTTTGCCAGCCGCCCGTCCATTCTCAGTTTGGGCCTGGTTTTCAGGGCGGCGCCGGATCGGATCATCGTCGATGAAATTGAAGACGGTTCCCGCGCGGCGGCGGCCGGAATGAAAACTGGGGACCAGGTCATCTGTTTTGAGGGCCAGGCGATGGAAAGCCCTGATGATTTTCACAGTGCCGCCGCCATAGCCGATTTGCGGGCCAAACGCGGCGGTTCGGTGGAAAAGCGGGAGGAAAGTATCGTGGTCGAGCGGGCAGGTAAGAGACTGAAGCTCGTTTTGCGTTAAGGCGACCGGCGGACAATTTCGGGGCTTGCGGATTGATCATTCCGCCGTGGCCGGCCGGCCCAGGTGGGGCCGGGAAGGGCCGCCGAAATCCAGGAGGCCCGGTTGCGGAGCATAGGAATCGTTATCGGCCGGGCGGCCCGAAGCTTCCCGCAGGCTTTGCCGCAGTTCCAGGGCCCGCGCCTGGCCGAAGCGCAGCCAGTGCTGAAAGCTGAAGGCCTGGCCTTCGGCCGCGGCCCCGCCGTTTTCCAGGCCGTCGACCAAAAGAGCGTAGGCCGGAACACCCAGGCCCCCCTGGCCGTAGGCCAGGGCCTCCCCGGCCCGGCCGACCACGCAAAATATCCGCAGGGCCTTGTCGTAGGCCATCAGGGCCAAAGTCCGGTCCCCCAAGGGGCCGGCCTGGAAAAGCGGCGGCGCCCGCCGTTCCAGCTCCCTCTCAAAATCCGGGCGCGGCGGCTCCAGCTCCGGCTGATAGGCGTCCAGGACCAGAATTATTTCCTCGGCATCCAGGGGCGACAGCCAGTCGTAGAGTTCCCGGCTGCTGACCGAGCGGGCCAGCAGTTCCGGGCTCAGAGCCCGTTCCCGGCCGGGCGCGTCGGCGGCCAGGAAATGAAAGCGGCCCTCATGCTCGAAAGCCCGGCTGGAGACGGCCAGAAAAACCACGTCGTCCGGCCCGGAACCGCTGAAGCGGGTCTCGCCCTCGGGCCGCAGGGGCGAGAGACTGTTGAGGGTGGCCCGCAGATTGGCCAGGGTGGCCCGGGGCCGCCCGCCCAATCCGGACAGAATGCGCCCCTCCACCCGGCCGCCGAGGAAATAGCGGGGCAGTATCCTGGGGTAGGCCTGGGCATCGTCGGCCGCATAGTCGATATTCCAGGCCGGGTTGTCGAAAGTCCCGATGCCGAAGGCGCTCAGGTGCAGGCGGGGCGCGGCCTCCCCGGCCTTCTGGTATCTGATGGCCGCCCGGGCCGGATTGGAACGCACCCCGTCGCCGTTCAAGGCCGTGGCGCTGAACTGGACCCGCTCCCGGCTCAGGGGCAGGGCCAGGTTTCGAAAAATCACCCCGGCCCGGCCGTCCCCGTCCAGCTCGACCGGCCCGCCGCCCTGGTGCCGGGCCAGCATCCGGCCGTCGCGGAACAGTTTCAAATCCCTCACCGGGTGGAGGCCCCGCCCGTCCCGGCCGTTGATCTCCACAGTCACCGCCACCCGGCCGGCGGCCTCTTTTTCCGGCTCTATCCGGCTGATTTTGAGTTCCGGTTGGAAAAGGTCGCGCTCGGCCGGCGGAGTCAAAGGCGGGACTTTCCGCCCCGCCCGGAACCCGGCGGCCAGTCGCGGCTGGTAGAATTCATAGATCAGGGCCTCCAAAGGCAGGGTCAGCCGCCCCGGGCCGTCGACCGCCCAATGGAGCCCGGGCAGGAGACCGGGCTGCGGGCTGTCGTAACGGCCCTCGGCGTCCAGCACCGCCCAGTGGCCGTTTTCCAGGAAAATCCAGGAGAGGAGATTGACCGGGCGGCCGCCCTTAAGGTCCCACAGGCGCACGCTGCCGTCGCGTCCGGCGGTCAAAAGGCGGGCCGGATCTTTCAGAAAAGAGGCCCCGACAATGCCGGCCGGGTGGCGGGAGCGGTCCGACATATAGGCCACTTCCCGGCCGCTGTCCTGGTCGTAGACGTAAAAGGCCCCGGAAGCCTGGTAGGGCCAGGCCGCGGCCCCCTCTTCCGCCGGGCGGTCTTCGGGCAACAGGGCCAGGCGGCCGTCACCGGAAAAAACCGCCGGGCCCAGGCGGGCCTGGTAAGTGAAAGCCTTCAGGGCTTCGCCCTGGCGGAGGCTGACCGATTCCCGGCCCGCCTGGACGAAAGCCCGGGCCGGCCGCAGTTCCTGATAGTAGACCAGGTCCAGATTCGGCGAGAGGCCCGCGAAGACCGTCTCCGGGTCATAGCGCCCGCGGTCTTCCCGGCCGGAGACGCGCCTTAAATGGTCAAATTTGACGATATCGGTCCGGCCCTGGCGCCAGCGGCTGACATCCAGGCTTTTCAGGGGTTTTAAAGGTCCGGGGCCCCGGGGATCCCGGGCCCCGGGCCCCTGGTCTTCCACGGCCACCGCATAGCCGGCCTCGGCTTTAAAGCTCAGGCTGAGAATCCGGCCCGGTCCCCGGCGATAGACGGGCTTGCTCTGGCCGCTCAGGTCCACCAGGGCCAGCGCCGGTGGAGCGGCCGGGGCCTGGCCGTAGTTCTCGGCGGCCACCCAGGCCCAGAGGCCTTCCTGATCCAGGGCCAGGTGGGTGATGTTTTTCAGATCCAGAGCCAGGCGGCGCGCCAGGCGGCCGGCCTCGAACAGATAGAGGCCCCCCCCGCGTTCGGCCGCCGCCAGGCGGCGGCCGTCGCCGGAAAAGGCCAGGGCCCTCCAGTCCCGGCCCCCTTCCGGTTCGATTCGCCTGAGGGTTTCGCCGTCGGCCTCCAGGTGCCAAAGCCCGCCGTCGGCCGTGGCCGCGGCCCACTGCCCGTCCCCGGCCACGCTGAAAGCCGTCAGACCCGGGCCGGCGGCCGGGGCCGGGTGGAACCGGCGCCCGAGCCCGGCCCCGTTCAGCTCTATCTCCACAGCCAGGACCGGCGGGCCTTCGCGGCCGGGCAGTTCAAAGGCCAGAAAGGGCCGGCCGGACTCGTCGTCATCCAGGAGGGCCAGGAGCCGGGAATCCTTGACCCGGATCCGGCCGGCCTCTTCCAGAACCGTGGCCCCCGGCACAGTCCCCAAAAAGCGCCCCTGTTCCCGGGCGGAAAAGAGATGCACGTCCCCCCCGGCCTCGGCCACGGCGGCCACCGCCCCGCCGGGCGAAAAATGTATCAGGGGGGTCAGCCGCCCTGACGGCCCCTCGGTCCAGCCCAGGGCCCGGCGGGTCAGGACCCGGCCGGGGTCATTGTCCACCATCAGGGTGTCGATGCGATTTTTGCTCTGGTTGACCAGGAAGAGGGGGGTATCCAGATCCACGGCCTGGCAGCCGCCCACGCAGTCCGGCCCCAAAATGAAATTGCGGTCGTTAAGGTTGCGGGCGTCGAGGGCCATGACCGCCAGTTGATCATAGTTGTACTGCTTCAAGGCGGCGAGGGCCTGCCGGAGCAGGGCCGGGTCCGGCTCGGCCGCCCGCCGGAAAAGCTGGCTGTTGTTTTTGACGAACTGCCCCTGGGCGTCGAGGCTCAGGCCGTAGTCGGCCAGAAGGCGGTTCTGCTCGTCCCGGGCCGCCAGGCGGGCCTCCTCCCAGGGGTGGTTTTCCAGAAATCCGTACCAGGAATGCCGCCCGTTTTTCAATTGGGCCAGATCAAAGAGATTGAGGGAATAGTCGGTGGACAGGGCCAGGACCCGGCGGCCTTCGTCCACGGTCCAGCGGGGGGCGTCCAGGGGCGGCAGTTCCAGGAGAACCGCGCCGCTGACCGGGTCCAGCAGGGCGGCGTCGCCGAACTGCTCTCCCCAGTCCGAGGCGGCCAGGATCAGGGGATAGTCCGGCCCCCGGCCGGGCCGGGACCCGCCGCCGGCCGGCCGGTCTTCCGGGCGGGGGGCCGGCTGGGCGGCCGCCGGGCGGGGCGGGCCGACCAGGGCCTCGGGGGCCGGGGGCGTACTGCGGATCAGGTAAAAATCGCCGAGGGCGGCCGGCGTGTAGCGCCACAATTCCCGGCCGCCGTCGGTCTCGTAGGCCGCCAGGGTACCCTGGCCGGCCGCCCGGGCAATGATGATGCGGCGGTCCAGCAGGGCCGCCATTTCCAGGTCCTGGCCGGCTTTCCGGAGCCAGGGCCCCTGGATCACCAGGCGGGCCCGGTCGGGGTCGGAGAAAGCGCCCCGCTCGCCGCTTTCGGCCAGGCCCTCGAGATAGAATCGGTACTCGTTGAGCCAGGCTTCGCTGAAGCTGTTGTGAAAATGGCTGCGGCGCAGTTCGATGTTCCCGGCGATCTCGATCTGCCAGCGGACGTAGTCCAGCCAGTCCAGCCAGTTGTCGGGCCCGATGAGCGCCCGGATTTCCTGATCCATCTCCCGCAGCCGGGTTTTCAGGGCCGGATCGTCCGGCGGGTCGGCGAAAAGGGGCGGCCCGGCCTCCCGGCCGCCCCCTCTTTTGACCATGGCCTCAATGAAGCGGCGGACGCGGGGGTTGGGATTCTGCTGGGCGATTTCCTGAAGGGTGACGCTTTTCCCTTCCCTTTGGGCGGCCACCTCGGTGCGGGCCCCGGCGGCCAGCAGCAGAGCGCTGAGCACCGGGTCGGGGTCGCCGCTGGCGGCGATCATCAGGGGGGTGACGCCGCCCCCGGCGCTGACCCCCAGGTTGACGTCGGCCCCGTGCTGCAAAAGAGTGGAGACCAGGCGGGGCCCGGCCCGGTGGAGAACCGCGTAGCTCAGGGCCGAGGCGCCCTGGTCGTTGAGAGCGTTGATCTCCGCCCCGCCCTTCAGCAGCACCCTCAAGGCGGCCACGGCCTGCCAGTCGCCGTCGCGGCGGGCCGAGACATAGACCATCAGAGGCGTCACCCCGCCCGGCCCCCGGTAATTGACGTCCACCCCGCTGTCGAGGGCGGCCTTCATGGCGGCCGCGTCCGCCGGCCCGCTCTCGCCGGCCAGGAAAGTCAAAAATTCCTCATTGGTCATGGCCCCCAGCGGAGCCGCCGCCCAGATAAAGGCCAGCATCAGGGCGGCAAGAGGGGCGCGGCTTGAGGACCTGGACATCGGGGTCACACTCCGGGCGGTGATTTCGTGCTCGGCCCTGAGGAAGCCGGCTTCAGGAAAGCATTATAAAAAACCAGTGATCAACTGTAAAGGCGGCGCGGGAGACGATCAGCCCGGATCTTCTCCGGAAGGGCTTTGACGTTTCATCAGCAGAAGGCTCAACTCATAGAGAAGCAGCAAGGCCCCGGCCAGGAGCACCTGGCTGACCACGTCCGGCGGCGTCAGCACCGCCGCCAGGACAAAGGCCAGTAAAATGGCGTAGCGCCGATGGCGGCGGAGGGTGGCGGCTTCGATGAGCCCCAGGCGTTCCAGAAACATCAGGGCCAAAGGCAGTTGAAAGGCCAGGGCAAAGGCCAGGATAAGGCTCAGGGCCAGGGAGCAGTAGCGGTCCACGGCCAGAAGCGGCGTTAAGACTTCCGAGGAAAAGCCGATGAAGAAGCGAAAAGCCAGAGGCAGAGCCAGAAAATAGGCGAAAGCCGCGCCGGCCAGGAGCAGGCCGAAGGCCAGGGCGGCCAGGGGCCCGGCCATTTTCTTTTCGCCGGGCCTCAGGGCCGGGGCCACAAAAGCCCAGACCTGGTAAAGCCACCAGGGGGCGCTGAGCATCACCCCGGCCCAGAGGCTGACTTTCAGGGTTATGAGAAAGGCGTCCTGAAGGCCGGTGAAGATCAGGCTCTGCCCTTCGGGCAGGACCTTCAGCACCGGTTTCAGCACCAGACCCAAAACAGGCTCGGCCAGGTTCCAGGCCGCCAGACAGCCCGCCGCCACGCCCAAAAGACTTTTTATCAGCCGGGAACGCAGTTCGGCCAGGTGACCGATGAAAGTCATCTCCCCGGTTTGAGCGGGTTGGTCGGGCCGCATTTCAAATCCTGACTCCGGCCGCCCTGGCCAGCCCTTCGGCCAAATCGACCCGGGGGCGGAAGCCCAGGAGCTTTTCGGCCTGGCCGGGGTCGGAACGGCTGTGCAGTATGTCTCCGGGCCGGGCCGGGGCGTAGATTGGTTTCAGGTCCGTGCCCAGGACCCGGTTCAGTTCCCGGACCAGGCTGTTGACGGAAAGGCCGCCGCCGCGGCCGATGTTGATCGCCTCGCCGCCGAAAGGGAGCTTCGCCAGGGCCGCGGCCAGGTTGGCCTCCACCACATCGTCCACCTGAATGAAATCCCTCGTCTGGGAGCCGTCGCCGAAGATTACCGGCCGGTCTCCGGCCAGCATGGCGGCAATGAATTTGGGGATTACCGCCGCATAGTCGCCGTCCGGATCCTGTCCGGAACCGAAGACGTTGAAATAACGGAGCGATACCGTATCAAGCCCGCGCTGCAGGGCGAAGACCCGGGCATAGTTCTCCTGGGCTATTTTGGCCGCCGCATAGGGGCTCCCGGGCTTGTACGGCCAGGTCTCCGCCGCCGCGCCGTCCCCGGCGTCCCCGTACACGGCGCTGGACGAGGCCTGCACCACCCTTCTCACCCCGGCCCGCCAGGACGCCTCCAGGAGGGCCACGGTCGCCATAACGGAACTTTGGGCGCTTTCCATGGGCTTTTCCAGGGACCGGGGCACGGAAGGGATGGAAGCGAGATGGATGATCCTGTCCACCCCGGCCACCGCTTCAGCCGCGACCCGGGGCGAACTGAGATCGCCTTCCACAAACCTGATTCGATCCTGAAAGTCGGCCATATTGGCGCGGCGGCCGCTGGAAAAGTCGTCCACCCCGGCCACGGCGAAGCCTTCCTTCAGCAGCCGCCGAACCATATGGCCGCCGATGAACCCGGCGCAGCCGGTCACCAGGAATGTTTCGACAGACATGAAGACTCCCTTTCAATTTACCCGACCAGATGGCAAATACTAAACGAAAACCACCGGCCAGTCAATCTGGCAACCGTCCCGGTTGACCGGGGGGGCGCGATGGTCTATAAAGATAGTTCAGGTACCGGGATTTTAATTTAACGCGGAGACGGGCAGGGAATATGGATATGGCTCCGGTTTGGGATTTGGACCCCGTTATTTTTCAGGTGCCGGGCTTGGGTCTGCCGGTGCGTTACTACGGCCTGATCTTCGGCCTGGTGCTGGTGGGCGGGTTTTTTCTGTTCCGCCGGCAGATTCTGCGGGGCCGGGGCACGGACGACGAGGCCTTCGACTTTCTGCTGCCCGGGGTGCTGGGCGTGGTGCTGGGGGCCAGGTTCGGGCATGTCTTCTTTTATAATCTGGACCGCCTGCTGGCGGACCCGGCCTGGCTCTTCCGCATCTGGGAGGGCGGGCTGGCCAGCCACGGGGCCGCGGCGGGCCTCGCCCTGGCCCTCTTCCATCATTCCCGGCGCTGGAAGCGGCCGTTCTGGGACGTCTGCGACCGCTTTTCCTTTTCGGCCGCCCTGGGCGCGACCCTGGTCCGCCTGGGCAATTTCCTCAATTCGGAAATCGTCGGGCGCATTACCGACAGCCGCTTCGGCCTGCGCTTTCCCCGTTATGACCACCTGCCGCCGGAACTGACCCCGGCCCGGTTCCCCAGCCAACTGCTTGAATTCGGCCTGGGTCTGGCCGTTCTGGGGACCCTGTTCTGGCTCGACGCCCGCCTGGGGCGCGAAAAACGTCCGCAAGGGCTTTTGACGGCGGCTTTTCTGATTATGTATTTCACCGGCCGTTTTCTGGTGGAATTCGTCAAGGAGCGCCACGGCCAGGTGGATTCCTTCATCCTGTCCCGGGGCCAGCTCCTGTCCCTGCCGGGTCTGGTTCTGGGCCTGGCCCTCTTATGGTTCGTGCGGCAAAAGCCCCGGGCGGAGTATTGACATGGCCGAGACCGGTTTCCGCAAAAAAAAAGGCCTGACCTTCAGGGACCTCAAGCCCTCCCTGGGCCTGCCGCTGGTTCTGGCCGTGCTCGGGGGCCTTCTTCAAACCCTGAGCTGGCCCTGGCCCGGCCTCTGGCCGCTCTGCCTGGTGGCCCTCCTGCCGCTGATCGTGGCCGTGGACGGCCAGAGCGGGCGGCGGGCTTTTTTCCTGGGCTGGGTCTACGGGCTGTCGCTGTCGTTTTCCTCCCTGCCCTGGCTGGCGGACGTCCTGGCCGGCTACGGCGGCCTGGGGCCGGTTCCGGGCTGGGCCGTCCTGGGGCTTCTGGCCGCCTTTCTGGCCCTCTATCAGGCTTTTTTCGCCTGGGTCATCACCATCAGCCTCCCCGGCCCTTTTTTCTGGGCCATTTTGGGCTCGGCCGCCTGGTGCGGGCTGGACTGGCTGAAGAACTGGGTCTTCACCGGTTTCAACTGGACCCCGCTGGCCGGGCCCCTGGCCCTGTCCGCGGAAATGGGGCAGTCGGCCGAAATTTTCGGCTTTTACGGCCTGGGCTTTTTTGTGGCCCTGGTGAATTTTTTTCTGGCCATCGTCATTTTCAAGCGGCGCGAAGGCAAGACGGCCCGGGCCCGCCGCTACCTGGGCCTGGCCGTCGCCCTGGTGCTGATCAATTTCGTCTACGGCCATTATCAGTTCCAGCGCTGGGAAGGGCTGGCCGGGCAAGCGGTCAAACGCACGGCGGCCGTGGTTCAGCCCTGCACCGATCAGGTCGTCAAATGGGATGCCGGCTACCGCGACAGCCTCTTGAACCGCTATGAGCTTCTGGCCCGGGAAGCGGCCGATCTGAAGCCCTGGCTGACTCTCTGGCCGGAGACGGCCATGCCCTTCACCTTTGATTATGATCAGCCGGAGAGTGAATGGCTGGAAAGGACAAGCCGGCAAAGCGGCGGCTGGATCCTGACGGGCGTGGCCGGAGCCGGCGGCCACTGGCCGGAGATGAAGCTTTTCAACCGGATGCTGCTTTTCAGCGGCGGCCAGGTGGCCGGCTGGTACGACAAACGGCACCTGGTGCCCTTTGGGGAGTATCTGCCCCTTGACTGGCTGCCGTTTTTGAAATGGGCCTTCATGCAGGGGCTGATCGGCGCCGCCGGAAACTACAGCCCGGGTGAGGCGCGCCCGCTGATGCTGGTCCCCCTGGATCCGGACCGCCCGTCGGCCGGCCAGGTGCGGCTGGGCTTTTTGATCTGCTTTGAATCCACCTTTCCCTATATCGGGCGCCAACGGATACTGGAAGGCGCGGAGCTGCTGCTGGTGCCCACCAATGACGGCTGGTTCGGCCGCAGCCGGGCGCCGGAGCAGCACCTGATCCAATCGGCCATGCGGGCCATCGAGACCCGCCGCCCGGTGCTGCGGGCCGGCAATACCGGCATCAGCGCGGTCATCCATCCCAGCGGACTCATCGCCTGGGAAAGCGAGCTTTACGAGGTGGGGGTCTATCCCCTGGAAACCCCGATTCTGAATCAGGCCGACCTGAAGACGACCTCTTTTGTCCGCTGGGGGCATTGGCTGCCGCCGTTCATGGCCGCCCTGACCGGATTTCTGGCCGTGATCCGTTTTTGCAGGAAACAGAAATGACCCGGATTTCAAAAATATGGATATTGATCCTGGCCGCCCTGATGCTCGGCCTTGGCGGCTGCCGAAACGAGCCGGAAAAGAGCCGGGAAGCCGGGCGCGGGGCCGAAGAGGCGGCGGCCCTGGCCGGCGCCGCCCGGCGGCAGGCCGCGCTGGACCGGGCCGCGGGCGAGGCCTTGAACGCCGCCCAGGAAGATTTTTTCAGGCCCAGCCCCGAAGAGGCCGCCTTTCTCAACGCCTTTGTGGCCGTCAACCGTCTGGGCGCGCCCAACGGCTATTTTACCAATCAGGACGGCATTTCGGGTTATTTTCAGGATTATCAGCGGCCCTTCAACTTTGCCTGGCAAGGGGGCACCGTGGAAATTCAGGGCTTTGACGGCCGCCGCTACCGGGTCATCGACGGGCCCGGGGAACTGGTCCTGAAGCATGTGGATGACGAGTTGTTGCTGCAGCGTTACCAGGGCGAGTCCCGGGCCGGGTTCTGGCAGGGCTACGGGCGCCTGTGGACCCGCAACCGGGAGGCCGGGGGGCACAATTATTTCTTTTACCAGGGCGGCTTCGCGCATGACCGCTTTGACGGCCGGGGCGTGATGAGCAATTACAATTTCAACGGCCGGGGCGGCCATCCCTTCCGCTATGAAGGCCAATTCAGAAACGGCGTCTACCACGGGCAGGGGCTGATCAGCGATCTGGCCAACGGGCAACTGAGGTACAAGGGCCTGTGGGCCGACGGACAGCCTTACCAGGAAAGCCGGGATCTCTGGGAAAGCGAACAGCTGGCGGCCGATCTGGAAGAAGGCGGCCGCCAGTACGGAGATTTGCTGATGACCGACCGGCTGGAGGTCACGGCCTACGGCCGCCCGGCGGCCGGGCCGGCGCCCCTGACCGTTATTCTGCCGGAAGGCGCCCGGCGGCCGGAACTCAGGGACGCCCGGCGTCGGCTGAGGCCGGCCAGGGTCACGGTCCGGCATCCGGTGGAAAAAGATGGGGCCGGCCGGCCGCTGGAAGTCGAGGCCCTGGAGGAAAACCTGACCGCCGCCGACTACCCGGCGACCCTGACCCTGTCCTATGACGATCAAGGGGGCCGCCGGCAATATCTTCGCTTCACCGCCAAACGGCCTTTCACCATGCAATTGGAGAACGAAAGCCAGGCCCGGGAGGAAAGCGAAGAGGAACTGCTGAAAAAGCCCCTGGACGGCGAACTGGAAAAAAGGCTGGAACAACTGGAGGACCGCCTCCGGCGGGAACGCCTGTCTTCGCCGCCGGCCAGGTGAGGTCAAGGTTGTTTATTGAAGGCCCTGAGGCCGGTCTCAGGCCGCCGAAACCCGGTATTCGGCCAGCTTGTTGCGGAGGGTGCGGACGCTGATGCCCAGGATCCTGGCCGCGTGGGTGCGGTTGCCGTCGGTTTCGTTCAAGGCCTGGCCGATGAGCTGGCGCTCCATCTCCTCAATGGTCATCAGCTGTCCGCCGGCGGGGGCGGGGAGAGCGGCGGCGGCCGCTGGGTCCAGGCCGCTGAACAGGTTGCTCTCCGGGCCAGGTTCGTCAGGCCCGGCCGTCTGCGGCGGGGCGGCGGGCGCCGGGGCGCTTCTTTCCAGGGCGGCCATGAAGCCGGCCTCGTCCATGAAGAGGTCATGGGGTTCGACGGCCGGGCCGCCGGCCAGCAGAACGCCCCGGGCCAGGGTATTTTCCAGTTCCCGGATATTGCCCGGCCAGGGGTAGCTCGACAGGGCCTTTAAAGCCGCCGGCGACAGGGCTTCGACCTGTTTTTTGTTCAGAGCCGCGTATTTTTTGCGGAAATGCTCGGCCAGAAGGGGCAGGTCGTCAACCCGGTCCTTCAGCGACGGAATGAAAAAGGGAATGACGTTCAGGCGATAATAAAGGTCGGCCCGGAACTTGCCGGCCGCCACCCATTCCTTGAGGTTGCGATTGGTGGTGGCGATGACCCGGACGTCTATTTTCTGCGGCTCCTTGCCGCCCACCCGGTCGATCTCCCCTTCCTGAAGCACGCGCAAGAGCTTGGCCTGCAGGGCCAGGTCCATTTCGCTGATTTCATCCAGAAGAATGGTGCCGCCGTCGGCCAGTTCGAACTTGCCCTGCTTGCGGGCCACCGCTCCGGTGAAGGCGCCCTTTTCATGGCCGAACAGTTCGCTTTCCAGAAGGCTTTCCGGGAGACTGGCGCAATTGAGGGCCACAAAGGGGCCACCGGCCCGGGGCGAGTTCTGGTGAATGAAGCGGGCCAGCAGTTCCTTGCCGGTGCCGCTTTCGCCCTGCAGCAGAACCGTGGCCGGGGAGGCGGCCACCTGGCGGGCCATGGCCAGCAACTTCAGCATTCTGGGGCTCCGGGTGATGATGGGCCGCTCGCCGCTTTTGGCGGCGGAAGAGGCCGCCGGGGCCGCCGCCGGCCGGGCCGCGCTTTGGCCGGCCGAAGAAACGGCCAGGGCCCGGTTGACGGATTCTTCAATGACCCCGGCCGGAAAGGGTTTCAAAATGAAGTCCTGGGCGCCTTCCCGCATGGCTTCCACAGCCGTCTCCACCTCGCCGTAGGCGGTGATCATGATCACCGGGGTGGCCGGGGACAGCTTTTTGACTGTTTTTAAGACCCCCAGGCCGTCGAGGGCCGGCATCCGCAGGTCGGTGACCACCAGGTCGAATCTTTGGGCCTGAAATTTGTCGACGGCTTCCCGGCCGTTTTCCGCCAGTTCCACGGCGTGTCCCAGGCGGGTCAGGGCCGTGAACAGGGCGCTGCGCAGATGTCTCTCGTCGTCGGCCACCAAAATCGCTTTAACGCTCATGTTTCGCTCCCGTTCCGGATTTAAGTCAGTTCAGGCGGCCGCTGGGCCCTTCCGGCATAAAAGGCAGGCTCAAGACGGCCCGGGCGCCCATGTTCAGGTCGCTGCCGACCAGAAGAGAGCCGTGGTGGGCCTCGGCCACCCGCAGGCTGACCGGCAGGCCCAGCCCCAGAGGCTGATCTTTGGTGGTGTGAAAGGGGCTGAAGATCCGTTTCATCATCTGCAGCGGCACACCCGGCCCGGTATCGGTGATGATGATTTCCACCAGCCCGGTCCTGGAGCTGTCGAATTCCACGAATATGCGGCCGCCGCCAGGCATGGCCTCGACCGCGTTCAAAAAAAGATTCAGGAGGACCTGAACCGTCAGGGCCCGGTCAACTTCCACGGTCAGATCCTTCTGGGTCACCAGAACCCCTATGGCCCGCTCCTTGAAGACCCCGTTCATGGCCCCCAGGGCTTCATCGACAATATCCATCAACCGGTGAGGCGCCAGATTCAGGTTCAGGGGCCGGGACATGGAGTCGAAGTTGGTCAGGTATTCGTTGACCTCTCTGACCCCGAAACGGATCTGCTCGATGAGGTCGGCCAGGGCGCTGTCGCCGGCCTCTTCCAGTTCCTGGCCGACGATGGAGGCATAGAGCTCGATGCCGGCCAGAGGGCCGGTAACCTGCCGGCGGACCTCGGTGGCCATGGCCGCGGTTTCATCCAGGCTGCCGCCGGCCGGGCTGAACACGCCGGGGAGCGGATTCTGCCCGGTGGCCAGAATCAGGCCGTCGCCGCAAGGCAGGTACCGCAGTTGAAAAGTCAACGGGTTGCCGTCGGCCGGCGAAGGCAGGGTCACCGTCCGGGTGCGGCTGCCGCGCAGTTCCAGCTGAAACGCGCCGGCTTTGAGAGGCCTGAGGGACTCGGGCAGTATGAAGTCGTCGGCCTCGCCCAGATCCAGCCTTTTCACGGCCTCGTCATTGGCCAGCAAGAGGCGTCCGCCCTGATCAAAGACCAGCATGGGCCAGGGCATCTGGTCGAAGAGCAGGGGCCAGAAATCTTCAGGCCAGGGGTTTTCCGGCCAAATCTTGGCCGGAGCGCTGTTTTCCAGTATATTCAGGTTCATTTGACCCTCCTTGCGAGATCGCTGACCAGCAAACAAGCAACTTGGGTGCCAAATCGACAAAGCCTTGCCTGAAAAGGGTTTTGGGACAGCGGCCTCCCTCGGGACAAATTATTGACGGCCCGGCCCCCGGCCCGGAAAGCAAAAACCCCGACCTGGAAAGATCGGGGTTTCAGTCCGGCCGGGACCGGCCGGGACTCGGGCCGGCTTTCAGCGGGCCAGACGGCTGCTCCAGGCCACCTGGCCCAGAACCTCCATCTGGTTGGCGTTGATTTCATAGGGCGGAGCAATGTCCCGGTTGTCGCTGACAATGCGGAAAATGCCGCCGGGGCGGATTTCCACCCGGTTGACCAGAAGGCAGCCGTCCAGACGGATGGCGTAGGCCTGGCCCTGGTAGATTTGCCTTTGGCCGATATTGACCAGCAAGAGGTCGCCGTCGGAAAAAGTCGGCTGCATGGCCGGGCCCTTGGCCACCAGGAGCCGGGCGTGGCTCACATCCTGGACCAGCGCGCTGAGCCATTTGCGCTCAAAGCTGACCGGGGCCTGGGACCGGGGCCGTTCGTTTTCCACGCCGGCCAGCTCCAGATAGGGCGGGAAAACCCAGGAACGGGGGGCTTCCCAGTTGGGGCCGGAGGAATGAATGACCATATCGTCGTCATCGACCGTGGTGGGCCAGGACAGCCCGCCGCTGTTGAGGCCCACCAGCCAGTCCAGCGAACACTGGAGAGAGCGGGCCAGATTCAGGAAATGTTCGCCGCGGGGCAGGCTTCCCGATTCATAGCTCTGAATGGTGTTGACGGAGACATCCACCATTTTGGCCAGATCGCGCTGGGAGAGCCCCAGCCGTTTGCGCCGGTTCA
This sequence comes from Candidatus Adiutrix sp., assembly GCA_031263565.1. Lineage (GTDB taxonomy): Bacteria > Desulfobacterota > Desulfarculia > Adiutricales > Adiutricaceae > Adiutrix. The sequence continues at coordinate 16,352 of JAISFR010000123.1, forward strand.
TCAGGCGTTGAGCGTAGACGTTGACCAGTTCCGGGGCGGCCTCGGCAGACCAGTTGATGCCGTTTTTGTCAAAGGAAAATTTAGTCAATTGAATCACCATTTTGGAATAAGAACGATCAGCGAAGCCGCCTCTCGCCATCTCACCTCGTCCGGAACCCGGTCCGGCTTCATTTCAGGGTCCAAGCCAGTCCGCCCGCGCCTGGAAGATCAGGTCAACTTTTTAATATCTAAAAAGTATGTCGCGAAGTGCAGCCCGGGACAATAATGGGTCGTATATAGGATGTTTTTTTGCCCCCCCTTCCCCAATCGCGATTGGCGACCATCATACTTAATTTAATTGTCCTTGTCAATTGATATATTAAAGGGCAGCTTATCTCGCCGGAGCCTGGAAAATTCCACTTTGGGAACTCCCCTGAAGAAGCCTTTCAAATCAGAAAAAAGTTCTTGACAAAATCTTTTTTATTCAGAAAACTGGTCAGGCCGGGGGGCCACCCATTTTGACGGAACCCTGACCGCTTTTTCTTCCGGGCCTTACGGCCCGCTTAAAACCCATGACTTTAGGAGGTCGCCATGTCCAAAACCCTGGAAAATCTGAAAGAAGCTTTTGCCGGAGAATCCCAGGCCAACCGCAAATACCTGGCTTTCGCCCACAAGGCCGAGCAGGAGAAGAAACCCTATGCCGCCCGCATTTTTCGGGCCGCGGCCGAAGCCGAGACCGTTCACGCCCATGCCCATTTAAAAGCCATGCACGGCATCGGCAGCACCGAGGACAACCTCAGGGGGGCCATAGAAGGTGAAACTCACGAATTTACTTCCATGTATCCGCCCATGATCAAAGACGCCGAGGCCGAAGGCGACAAAGCGGCTCTCCGGAGCATGACCCTGGCCAATGAGGCCGAAAAGGTCCACGCCGAACTCTTTAAAAAAGCCTTGGCCAGCCCGGCCCAGGAAGCCCCCAGGGTTTTCCTCTGCCAGGTCTGCGGCCATGTGGCCGAGGGCCACGCCCCGGACACTTGCCCCATTTGCGGCTCCAAAAGCCAGGTCTACAGAGAAATCGAATAATCGTGAATTGAAAGGCTGACGGCGAAGCAATCAAGCAAAGCGCAGGCCCTCAGGATTTGAAAGGCGGCTCGGCCGCCTTTCAAATCCTGAGGCCTACTGGCGTAGCATTTCCGCGACGAGTCCCAGGGCTTTTTGGGAAGTGGTCAGGGCCTTGGGGAAAAGGCCGGTCGGCTGGTCGCCTTCGGCTTCGCCGGACAGGGCCAGATAGGCCGGCCGGCTTTCCCGAAGAGAATCCAGAAAAGACCGGTGCTCGGCGGTGGTGACCAGGATGCGCACGCCCTCTTTGACGCCCAGATCGGCCAGGCGGCCGGGGCTGAGGGAACTGGCCCAGTCTTTAAGGCTCCGCAGCTCGAAGTCCCCCAGAAGGCGGGCTTCGTCCAGTTCCGGGCTGTCCTGGGCTACGGCGCTCAGCCAGGTGACGGTCAGGCCGGTCCGGGCGGCCAGAGCGGCCGTTTCCAGGGCCAGAAGGTCGTCGCCGAAAATAAAAAGCCGCCCCAGGCCGGCCTTGAGCGGCAAAAGAGACCATTGATCGCGGTATTCCTCGGGCAGGCGGGGGGTGGTCCAGAGCCCGAAGGCGCTCAAAAGGTGCCTGGCCAGCTGCAAGGCGCCGTTTTCAATGCGGGGCATGGTCAAAAGCCAGGAGGCCCAGGCCCCGGCCTGATTTTGACTGGCGGTGTTCCAGAAGCTGATCACGTCCGGCTCGGGGGCCAGGCATTCCAGGGTCAGAAGGCCGGCAGGGGTCAGGAGGCGGCATTCGCCGGGCTTCATCAGGCGGGCCTCTTCCGCGGCCTGCGACGCCAGGCCGGGGGAGCCCAGGGCGCCGGCCAGTATTTCGCCCCGCCGGTCATAGACCGCCGCCCGGGCCAGATTGCGGGTGGTGGACAAGGCCAGAACCGGGGACTCGTCCAGATTATCGATCAGTATGGGCAACCAGGCTTTCATGGGCTATGACCCCGTTTTTCGCTTTTCATTTTCAGCCGTCAACTCTCGAGTCCCTCATCGGCCTGTTTCATCAGGTAAGCTTTGACAAAGCCGCCCAGGTCCCCGTCCAGCACCGCGTCGACATTGCCGCTTTCGTAAGCGGTGCGGTTGTCCTTGATCAGCCGGTAAGGCTGCAGGACATAGGAGCGGATCTGGCTGCCCCAGGCGATTTCCTTTTTGCTGTCGTGGAGCTTGTTGACCTCGGCGGCCTTCTTCTCCTCCTCCAGGGCGTAGAGCCGGGCCCGGAGCACCTTCATGGCCACCTCCTTATTGCGGTGCTGGCTGCGGTCGTCCTGGCACTGAACCACGATGCCGGTGGGCAGGTGGGTGATGCGCACCGCGGAACTGGTCTTGTTGACGTGCTGCCCGCCGGCCCCGCTGGCCCGGTAGGTGTCGATGCGCAAATCCTTGTCGTTGATTTCAATGACGATATCGTCGGCCACGTCGGGCGTGACGTAGACGCTGGCAAAGGAAGTGTGGCGCCGGCTCTGGGAGTCGAAAGGCGAGATGCGCACCAGGCGGTGGATGCCCACTTCCGAACGCATCAGGCCAAAGGCGTAAGGCCCGGCCAGGGTCAGGGTGACGCTTTTGAGTCCGGCCTCTTCGCCGTCGAGCTGGTCGACGATTTCGGCTTTAAAGCCGTTGCGGTCGGCATAGCGCAGATACATGCGCAGAAGTATCTGGGCCCAGTCCTGGCTTTCGGTCCCGCCGGCGCCGGCGTGGATATCGACAATGGCGTTGCCCTGGTCGTGGGGGCCGCTTAAGGTCCGCTTGACTTCATAGAGGTCCAGGGCTTCGGTCAGCGCCCTGATTTTGCCGGCCAGGTCCCTTTCCTGGGATTCGTCCCTTTCCTCCAGGGCCATGTCCAACAAAAGGGCGATCTCTTCGCCTTCACTTGCCAGGTTGTTCCAGGCGCCCAGTTTGTCGCTGATCTGCGTGCGCTCCTGACCGACCGACTGGGCCTTTCTGGGGTCGTCCCAAAAGCCGGGCCGCCCCATGTTTTCGTCCAGTTCGGCCAGCCGGGCCTTCATGCCCGCCAGGTCAAAGATACCCCCTTAAGGTGGCCAGGCGGTCGTTTAAACTTTTTACGTCGGGTTTTAAATCGGTCAGCACGTAAATATCCCTGTTCATCAGAAATTAAGGCGGCGGGGGCCGCCGGCGCCTGGTTTTAAACCCCGATAATATAGCACGGAAAAAGGTCCAGGCCAAGTCAGGGTCGGGAGGGCGGGCGCAGATAGAGCCCGCTGCGGCCGCCGTCTTTTTTTAAAAGCTTGATGTCGCCGATGAGCATGGACCGGTCCAGGGCCTTGGCCATATCATAGATGGTCAGGGCGGCCACGGCGGCCGCGGTCAGGGCCTCCATCTCCACGCCGGTGGGCCCGGTGGTTTTGGCCAGGGCCTCTATGTCGATGCGCCCCTGGCCGGGGCGGGGAAAAAGGTCCACCGACACCTGGCTGAGCCTCAGCGGATGGCAGAGGGGGATGAGTTCCGGGGTCTTCTTGGCGGCCATGATGCCGGCCAAACGGGCCGCGGCCAGGACATCGCCCTTTTTGGCGTTCCCGGCCAGGATGGCGCTCAGGGTGGCCTCGGCCATAGTGATGGAAGCCGAGGCCAGGGCCACCCGGGCGCTGTCGGGCTTTTGGCCCACGTCCACCATGTTGGCCGCGCCGCTTTGATCCAGATGGGTCAGCCTTTCGCTCATCAGGGAACCTCTACAGGAAGCAGGCCAGGGCCTTTTTCAGTTTCCGCCGGGCTTTTTTGGCCAGGCGCCTGAGGCCGGAGTCGTCATTTTTATCGGCTTCCAGTTCGGCGAACTCCCTTAAAAGCTCTTCCTGGCGCTCGGTCAGGTCCTGGGGGGTGCTGACCAGCAGAGTGACGATCAGATCGCCCGTCGGGCCGCCGGCAGGGCTCTTAAAGCCCAGGCCGGTCAGACGCAGGAGCTTGCCGTTCTGGGCGCCGGCCGGAATCTTCAGGGTCTGGCTTTCGCCGGTGACCGTGGGCACCTCGATTTCCGCGCCGAGGGCGGCGGTGACCATGTCCACCTTGCGCTCCAGAAGCGCGTGGTTGTGCTCGCGGCTGAAATATTCATGATGCCGGACGATGATCTCCACATAAAGATCACCCGGAGGACCGCCGTTGTGGCCGCCTTCCCCTTCGCCCGTCAGACGCATGCGGGAGCCGGTGTCCACCCCGGCCGGTATTTTGACCGACAGGGTCCGGCTGCGCCTGATCCGGCCCTGGCCCTGGCATTCGTCGCAGGGGTCGGTGACCAGGGAGCCGCTGCCCCGGCAGACGGGACAGGTGCCGGCCATGCGGATAAAGCCCCGGCCCTGGTAGATCTGGCCCGAGCCTCCGCACTGCCGGCAGGCGGAGCGGCGGCGGCTTTTTGAACCGCTGCCGTCGCAGCCGGGGCAGCTTTCCTCCCGGGGGATCTTGATTTCCCGGGTGACGCCGGTGAAAGCCTCGGTGAACTCAATGACCGCCTCATAGACCAGGTCCCGGCCGCGCCGGGGGCGGCTGGACGAAGCCCCCCCCCCGGTGTTGAAAAGATCCTGGAAAATACTGCCGAAGGCGGAAAAAATATCGCCGAAATCCTGAAAGCCGCCCTGAAAACCGGCGTTGCCCAGGCCTTCATGGCCGTATTGGTCATAAAGACGGCGTTTTTCCGGATCGCTGAGCACCTCGTAGGCCTCGGCGGCCTCCTTGAATTTCGCCTCGGCCTCGACGTCGCCGGGGTTGCGGTCGGGGTGGTATTTCAAGGCCAGAGAGCGATAGGCCTTCTTGATGACGGTCTCATCGGCCTGGCGCTCAACGCCAAGCACTTCATAATAGCAGGTTTTCACAGTCATGAACTTAGGGATCCTGAATCAGCGTGAGCCGCCGTTTTCGGCCCCCCAAGGGGGGAGGCCGAAAACGGCGGCTCAGTAATTTTCTTCCAGATAGGCGGCGGCTTTCCCGGCGTAGAGCTTCTTGCCGCTCTTTTCAGCGGCGGCGATCAGAGCCTCGAGCTCCGCCCGGGCCGGCCGGCCGGCCTTAAGGCGCGAGGCGGCGACCTGAAAGACGAAAAAATTCCCCTCTTTCACCGCCTTGCGGACGATTTCCTTCAAACCCGCCTCGTCGCCGGCCAGGCCGCAAAAAAGGGCGGCCTCGCTCGGCAGATCCATATCCATCAGCGTGCGGCCGGCGTTTTGAAATATTTCCGGGGCCAGAGCCGGGTTGTCGGTCAGCGCGCGGCGGCCTTCCCAGGTGTCGGCGGTTTTGGCCATTTATGGTTCCTCCCGAAGCGGCGGCGATTTTTCCGCTCCATAATATAAAGCTTTTTTCGGCGGAGTCAAGCCGCGCCGCAGCGCGGCATTTTTTGCCCGCCGCTGGAGCCGAAAGCCGGCCAAAAATGCGCAAATCGCTTTAGATTAATCTGCCTTTGACTGGTGGCACGGCGATTGCTTCCATATTCCGCGGAAAATAGCCCTGCCATTATTCCGTCAGCCCCAAGCCGGGCCCAGAGAGGAAGAATCAATATGAAACAAGCGCTTTTGCTGATTATCGCCGCCGCCCTCATGTCCGGCTGTTCCCAGCGCATCCGGGAGCCCGGCACTGTGGCCGGCCAGGAGGCGGCCCTGCGCAACCCCCCGGTGGAGACTTACCCGGAACCGGCCGTCAGAAACGAAGGCTCCATCTTTTCCGACGATTCCCGCCTGGACCTCTTTGCCGACCTCAAGGCCCGCCGGGTGGGCGACATCATCACCATCAACATTGTGGAAAACTCCAGGGCCTCCAAAAACGCCAGCACCTCCACCGGCCGCTCCAACAGCATTTCCGCCGAAAACAACGCCCTGATGGGCTGGGAGAACACCGGCAACATTCCGGCCATCGGCAGCGTCTTCAATAAAATGAAGATCAGCCCCTCGGTCGGGGTGGACGTCAACTACGATTCCTCCTTCAGCGGCCGGGGCACCACCAGCCGCAACGAGAACATCACCGCCAAAATGTCGGCCCGCATCATCCAGGTGCTGCCCAACGGCAATCTGGTGGTTCGCGGCTCCCAGGAAATCATGGTCAATAACGAGAAGCAATACATAAGCATTCAAGGCGTGGTGCGGCCCACGGACGTCAGTTCCGACAACACGGTCCTGTCGACCTACATCGCCGACGCCCGCATCGACTACACCGGCGAAGGCGACCTCTCCCGCAAGCAGCGCGAGGGCTGGCTCTCCCGCTTCTTCGACGTGGTCTGGCCCTTCTAGCCAGGGCAGAGCCCTGGACCCCCGGAAATTATCATTTCCGGTCCGCGGCCGCTGCGCTGGGCTTTTCCGAAGGAAGCGCCTCCGTCGCCGGGACGGGGCCTGACGTAAAGTAAACTATGACAATGGTGAAATTTATGGGACGTTTTTTATCGATAATGATCTTGGCGGCCATCCTGGGGACGCCGGCTTCGGCGGCCTGGGCCATCAGGATCAAGGAAATGGTCTCCTTTGAGGGCGTGCGCAGCAACCAACTGGTCGGCTACGGCCTGGTGGTGGGCTTGAACGGCACCGGCGACAAGGACAAGACCTACATGACCAACCAGGCCCTGGCCAACATGCTGAAGAACATGGACATCACCGTGCCGGTGACCCCCAAGGACATGAAGGTCAAAAACGCGGCTTTCGTCACGGTGACCGCCGCCCTTCCGCCGTTCGTCAAACCGGGCGCCAAAATCGATGTTCTGGTTTCCTCCACGGGCGACGCCACCTCCCTTCAGGGCGGCACCCTGCTGTATTCGACCTTGAAGGGTTCCGACGGCAAGATATACGCCGTGGCCCAGGGCCCGCTTTCCGTGGGCGGCTTCGCCGTCACCGGCAACGCCGGCAGCGTTCAGAAAAACCACCCCACCGTCGGCCGGATAGTTCAGGGGGCCACTGTGGAACGGGAAGTGCCCATCCGCTGGCAGGGCAAGGAAGTCATGACCATGCGGCTGGACCAGCCCGATTTCACCAACGCCGCCCGCATCGCCGAAGCCGTCAATTCCCGCCTGCCGGGGGCCTCGGCCCGGCCCCTGGACGCTTCCACCGTTGAATTCAACGTGCCGGTCAATTACCGGGAAAACATGGCGGTCATGGCGGCTGAACTGGAAAACCTGGAAATGGAACCCGACGCCATCGGCAAGGTCATCATCAACGAACGCACCGGCACGGTCGTGGTCGGCGAAAACATCAAGATCTCCACCGTGGCCGTGGCCCACGGCAATCTTTCAGTCCAGATCAGGGAAGGGGTGACCGTCTCCCAGCCCGGCCCCTTCTCCATGGGCGAAACCGTGGCGGCCCCCGACACCACCATCAACGTGGAGGAAGGCGCCGACCAGCTGCTGCTCATCGAACGTTCCACCACCATCCATGACGTGGTCAAGGCCCTCAACGCCATCGGGGTCACCCCCCGCGACCTGGTCATGATTTTCCAGGCCATCAAGGAAGCCGGGGCCCTGCACGGCGAACTGGTGCTGATGTGAGCGACCTGAGCGGCAGCGGCGCCGGCAATCTCAGCCGCAGCCCGGGCCTTCCGCTGCGGGGCGGCGGCCTCAAGGCCCGCCAGCAACATCCCCCCCAGCCGGCCCGGGTTTTATCCGGGGAAGGGCCGAAGAACGGCGAGAACCGTGATTTGAAGCCCGAAGAGCCGAACGCTCCGCCGCCGGCCGGCGGCGCCAAAAGCGCCGAAGAGCTCCAGACTCTGAGGGAACGCAGTCAGGGCAAACACGTCTGGAAAGCCCGCAAAGCCCAGAACGCCCAGTTGACGGCCGAAGAGCGGATTCAGAAGCTGGGCCGGATCCGCAAGTCGGCCGTCGAATACGAAGCGGTTTTCGTGGACCAGCTGGTCAAGCAGATGCGCCAGTCCCCCCTGGCCAAAACTCCCGGCGGCGACACCTTCAGCGACCTGGCCGAACAGCCTTTCCGCGACTATCTGAGCCGGGCCGGCGGCCTGGGCCTGGCCGACACCATAGTCGGGCAGGTGGCCCGCCAGGAGGGCTTGGAACAAACCTTGCATGACTATCCGGGCATCATGGGGCCCAACTGGCAGGCCAAGATAGCCCCCAGCCGGATGGACAAGCCGGCCGGCAATTTGTCTTTCAAGCCTGAAAAACAAGACTTTCAGACTGCCGGCCCGCCCGCCCCGCCCGCCGCGGAAGAGCCGGAAAGCGCTTCCGCCCCCGGGCCGGAACCGGTGGCCGGCCTGATGAGCGCGGCCGAAATTGCCCGGCTCTATCGTGAACCCCGGTAATTTGTGACCCGAAGGAGGTCCGTCAATGGATATAACGATCATACAAAGGCTCTGTGAAGTTCTGGACGAACACCTGGCCCGCTATCAACTGCTGGCCGATTTCGTCGGCCGGGAAAAAAAGCGGCTTCTGGAGCTCAATCTTGACGGTCTCTTTATGGCCTCCAAGGAAAAAGAAGCCCTGGCCCTGGATATTCACGCTAATATCGGCACTCTGGTCATGGCCATCAACGAAACCGCCGGCCTGCTGGGCCTGCCGCTCAGTCCCCAGCCGCTGTTGATCCACCTGGTCGAGCGCCTGCCCGCGCCCTATGCCAACCGGGTCAACGACGGGGCCATCAAACTCGAGCGCCTGAAGAACGTCATTCTCCGGGAAAACGAAGCCAACCGCCACTATGTGGAAGAGGCCCTGCGCCTGGTGGGCGAATCCATCAACATTCTCACCGGGGCCAATCAGCTCAAGGGCGACGGCTACCAGAACAACGGCCGGCGGGGGGAAAAGAAAATGACCCGCCCGGTGAAACTTTCCAGGGAGGTGTGAGGTGGGCGTCACCTCCAGTTTATATGTGGCTCTCTCCGGTCTGAGCATGTCCCAGGCCGGCATGGAAGTGGCCAGCCACAACATCGCCAACGTCAACACCCCCGGCTATTCCCGCCAGCGGCTCAATCTGGAGACCACCCCCGCCTGGAAAAACGAATCCGGCAAGCAGATGGGCACCGGGGTCAGCGCGCTGAACATCTCCCGTTATCACGACGATTTTCTGACCCGCAGCATTGTGACCAAAAGTTCCCAGTACGCCTCGGCCGCGGCTCAGAAGTCGGCCGTCGACAGCCTGGAATCGTTCTTCAATGAAAGCGACGGCAACGGCGTCAATGCGGCCCTGAGCGAATTCTTCGCCCTCTGGGACAGCGTGGCCGACGCCGCCGAACTGGACCCCAGCCGCGAGGAACTGGTCAACGCGGCCAAAACCCTGGCCGAGACCCTGGCCATGCGCCGCCAGGACCTGGACGCCATCCGCGGCGACCTCAATGCCCGGGTGGAGTCGGCGGTCAAAGACATCAACGGTATCCTGGACAGCATCGCCAAACTCAATCAGCAGATCATGGTCGATGAAGACGGCAGCCGCAGGCAGCAGGCCAACGACCTGCGCGATTCCCGCGACGCCCTGCTGATCCAGCTGGCCGAGTATATCGACATCGACTATTACGAGGACCCCACCAACGGCGCGGTCAACATCAGCTTCGCCTCGGGCCCGGCCCTGGTCATGAACAGCAGCGCCTATTCCATCGGGGCCGAGCTGGACGAGGCCGACAATATCCGCATCATCGCCAATCACCGCCGCAGCCAGCCCCCCTGGCCGGAAGACGTCACCCAGAGGATCGGCGGCGGCATGGTCGGCGGCTGGATAGAATTCCGCGACGAGACCATGCGCGATTTCTATCTTCAGTATGAATCTTTCGCCGATCAGCTCATGTTTCAGATCAACAACCAGCACGCCCAGGGCGTTGGCCTGGATCTGTACCGCGACAGCACCGGCACTTCGCTGGTTTCCAACCAGCCGTCTTATATTTTCGCCTTCGACGGCGACAACAACGACCTCAAGATCACCGCCAACACCAATCATCTCGAGATCAAGGAACCTTACCAGGCCGTCAGCGACCCTGAGAACATCGCGGTGCGTTTCGTCAAGAGCGACAAGGTCAGCAACTCCATCAGCTCCAGCGTGGCCTGGAACGACGACCCCGAGGTGCGGAAGTGGGAAATCACCATCACCCTGCCCGTGGATTCCAACGGCAACGTGACGGCCACGGCCGAAGACGTCATCCGCCACATCAACAGCGAGCGCTCCCAGGCCAGCGGGGCGGTCGATACCCTGCCGCCCAGGACTCTCAGCGGCCAGTATAAGGTCGGCGACTTCATCAGCGCCCAGGCCGCCCCCCTCAACAACTGGACCGGCAACGTCAATTTCAGCGCCTCGTCGTTCCCCAGCGGCGACGGCGAATTCGCCGGCCTGAACCGGTCCCTGGCCAACGTCATGGAACAGGGGCGGCACTTAAGCTACGGCTCGGAATACGCCAGCCTGACCACCGCTTTGAAGCATACCGACAATGACCTGATTTTCACCGCGGTCAACGCCGGCCGGGACGGCGAAAAAATAGCCGTCGAATATGTGACGCCCGTCGACGCTTCCGGGGCCCTGGCGCCCAACCGGCCTCTTTCGGTCAGCGTCTATACCGACATCGACGGCACCAAGCGCCTCAGCGTCTCCCTGGCCACCGACGAAAAGGGCGTCATCAGCACCGCCGCGGACGTCAAGGCCCTGATCAACAGCGACCCGGCCACCCGCGACCTGATTTACGCCCAGACCGCCGAAGGCCAGACCGGCCAGGGCCTGGTCGGCGACCTGGAGCCCGCCTACCTCGACCGCAGCGGCGGCTTCGACCTGGTGACCTATGACGCCGACGGCCAGCCGACCTTCTATCGGATAACCGTCGACCCCACCGACACCCTCCAGGACGTGGTCTCCCGCATCGGCCTCGACTTCGAAAGCGGGGTCAAGGGGGTCCGGGCCGAGGTGCTGACCGACCAGAACGGCAAAAGCGCCATCCGCCTCATAGCCGACAGCGGCCTCGAATACGGCTTCGCCAACGACAGTTCCGGAGCCCTGGCCGTCCTGGGCCTCAACAACATTTTCACCGGCGACTCCACCAACAATATCGGGGTCAACCAGCAGCTCCTGGACAACCCCCGCCTCCTGGCCGCCGGACGCCTCGATGCCGACGGGGCGCGGGCCGACGGCGACGGGACCAACGCCCTGGACCTGAACAATTTGAAAGATAAGCGCTTCAGCTTCTACAAGCTGTCCAGCGCCACCTTGGACACGGCCTTCAACACCTTTTACGCGGATATCGGCGCCACCAACCGGGCCATCACCACGGGACACGACTATCTCTACACCGTCCTGGACGACATGCACAGCCGGCAGGACGCCCTGGCCGGGGTCAACCTCGACGAGGAACTGGCCGATATCCTGCGTTATCAGTACATGTACCAGGCCTCGGCCAAAATGATCTCGACCATCGACAGCCTGATGGAAACCCTTTTGGCCATCCGCTGAGAGAAACTTCAGGCCGGAAAAAATAAAGGGCTTACGGGGCGTTCCCCGTAAGCCCTTTATTTAGCCGCCTTTTCCATGTCATTTTCTCAAATGATCGAATGGAAATGATGCGGATAGAGCCTTTTCATTTCTTTGATGCCGCGCTGAATATGATAGCGCATTTCCAGCCCGGCCCCCTGGGCGTCGCGCATTTCCAGGAACTCGACTATTTTCAGGTGACCTTCAAAGGCGATGTCGTTGAAGGTTTTGTTTATGCCGGCCACCGGGCCGACCCAGACGTCTATTTCGGTCCAGTAGAGGGAATCGTGCATTGAGGGCAGCAGCTTGGCCATGATGATGTTGTGGGTGGAAATGGCCAGCTGCATGTGGAACAAGCGGTCGGTGTCGAGGTGGATCTTGCCGTCTTTGGCCATGGCTTCGTTGTGTTCCACGGCCAGCCGCCGAATGAGGGCCAATTCGCTTTGGGTGGCGTTCAGGGCCACCAGCTCCATGGCCCGGGGCTCCACGAAGATGCGGAACTGATACCAGTCGTCGATGAGTTTCAGCTTGTTCAGCTCCAGGGCGAAGCCGTAGGGGTCCTGCATCAGCCCGGGGACTTCGCTGACGAAAGTGCCGATGCCCCGCCTGATGGTCAGAATGCCCTTGGCCACCAATATCTTCACCGCCTCCCGAATCGAGGTGCGGCTGACCCCCATGTGCTCGGCCAGGACCTGCTCGTTGGGGACCCGGTCGTTGGGGTTGTATTTTTTTTCGACGAGGATCAGGTCGCGCAACTGGGCGGCCACGATCTCCGATTTCAGCCGGTGGTCGTTGACGGTAAAATAGTTCATGCAGTCTCCCCCCGGTGGGGGCTGAAGGGGCGGCCGGCTGAAGAGGCCGGAAAACCGTTCCGCTATGGTTAGTGATACATCATACGTCCCACTGGGGCGCAAGCCGGTCCGGGCTTCAATCGAGCGGCGGCTGAAAGAGCCCGGATTCGCTTAAAAAGTATATATCAGTTGATCGGCAAAAGCAATCCGGCTTTTTGAGGCCTTTAAAAATAATTTGTTGACAAGGATCGGCGCTTCATATATTCTGCTAAAAAAACAGATGACATATGACGACACATGACTGCCCCGGCTTTGGGGAAAGATCGATCATTCGGGCGGCGGAGCCAGCCCTGGGCCCGGGCTGGAAAATCGGGCTTGGGAGCGAAAGTTCCACGGGCGCCAAGCCGGGGAAAGCGCCCGGGCCCTGAACACAGCTGTCGACTATTTTATTTGACATGTGATGACCTGGCCAGGCGCTCTTTCAGGACCGCTTCGGTCGGGTCGCCCGGAAAAGGAGAGCCGATGCCGCGCCAAGCTGACGGGCTTAAGTACGAGGAGTTTTGCCGGACCGCTCTGGAGCGGGTCGGGGTGGATTCGGCCCAGGCCGCGGCCGCGGCCAAAATAATGCGGCTCAACGATGAGCTGGGCATTGCCACCCACGGCAGCTTTCATCTGCTGACCTATGTGAAAAAGATGCGGGTCGGCAGCATCAACCCCGGGGCCGTGCCCACGGTCACGGCCGAAGGGCCGGCCTGGGCCCGCCTTGACGCGCAGGACGGCCTGGGTTTCATCGCCAGCCGCAGAGCCATGGAAATAGCCATTGAGAAGGCCAAAATCTACGGCCTGGCCTATGTCGGGGTTTACCGCAGCTCCCATTTCGGCTCCTGCGCCGCCTATACTTTACAGGCCGTGGAAC
>JAISFR010000128.1 GCA_031263565.1 Candidatus Adiutrix sp.
AATGGCGAGCCCGGCCGTCGGCAGACAGAAAGAAGCCCCGAGCCATAAAAAGCCAACGTCGCTCATGAAAAGCCCTTGCCGAAAAAAAACGTGGTCAACTTGGGTTGATTTAGAACTAGAATTTGATATTGCCTTGTTTCAGACAGACGAATTACGGCGATACTTTCTAAACCAATTATTATCTGAATAAAAAAATTGTTGATCCGGTTAAATCCCAGGGCTTCACAACACTTAAAAAGTTCCTCGAAAATAAGTATACTGTCCCCCTGTTTTAAGGTAGGACAAAACTCCGGCTTTCGGCCCACGGTTTAAACCTTGACCGCGCACCGGTTGTTTCCAGGCGGGCCCTGTCCCCGGACCCCGGCTTTCGCCGGAATCCGGGCAGGCCCCTCTCTCGGAGGACCAGAGCGCGATCTTCGGAAAAGCCGGCGCGGCGTTTAGTTATTTGTCGACCGGCACCACGTTTTTGACCCCGGGGATGGCTTCTTTCAGAGCTTTTTCCACGCCGTGTTTCAGGGTCATCTGGGCCATGGGACAGCCGCCGCAGGCGCCGGTCAGGGCTACCTGAACCACGCCGTCTTTGACGTCAATCAGTTCGATGTCGCCGCCGTCGGCTCTCAGGGTGGGGCGGACTTTGGCCAGCACGGCTTCCACTTGTTCTCTCATGATAAAGGCTCCTTATACCTTTCCAAAGTTAAGGCTTGATGGGGAATCATCCGCGGCCTGGCCGACGGACCTTCCCATGCGGTGACGTTTGGGTAAAAGCACTATACCATAAATGAAGCCGGACGCGCCAGCTAAAAAATCAGCTAAAAATCGGGGCCGGCGCTTCTGAAAGACGGGCCGGTCCCGGTCCCTCGGCACAGTTTTTGCTTTACAGCGGCGGCTTGAACGGTTATAATATAGCCGATAGTGAAGAAGGCCCCGGCCTTCCAGGGAACAAGCTGTTCCGGCCCTCAATTCGACCCGGGCAGTCGGCGGCGGCCGGTCAGGTTTCGTCTGAGCCGGCCCCGGCTTATTTTGATCCGGCCGCGCCGGCCAAAGGCGCGCCTTCAGGAGCGATGGGCTGATGCAGCGTGCCCGGTTCTGGATTCTTTGCGCCCTGGGCGCCCTGCTGGCCATTTCCGGCATACTGCTCTTCGGGACCCGTTATTGGGAGGCCGGCGCCAGATCGCTTAAAAACATGCTGCCCGCCAATGTGGACATGCGTCTGGACCGACTGACCCTGAACGAAATCAGCGAAGAAGGGCGCAGCATGGTCATCAACGCCGACAGCGCCCAGTACTTCAAAACCCAGGACCTTTTTGTCCTGGACCGGGTGCGGGCCAAAGTTTTCGAGGCTCCGGGCCATTACGGCATCGAAGCCGACACCGGCCGTTACGAACCGGGCCGGCGCGTCATCACCCTTGACGGCCGGGTCAGGGTGGCGGACAGCGACGGCGGGATCCTGAGTTCGGACAACCTGGTCCTCAATTTTGAGGAAAGCGTCCTGATCAGCGAAAAGGATTTCTGTTACGCGGCCCCGACCTATGATTTTTCCGGGACCTCTTTTGTCTTTCACACCCGGGACCGGGTTCTGAAGGCCGAGGGGCGGATTTATTTTCTGTTTCAATAGGGCTTCATAACCCTTGGCGGTGCTTCACCGCACTTGCTTTTTTCAGGGCCTCCGACAATACTGCGATGGTGGTGACCGGCCGGTGAAAATAGACATTTTCAAACAATTGACGCTCCTGGCCCTCTTGCTGGGCCTGACCCAGGCTTCCCTGGCGGAAGCCCAGTTGCGCCCCGGCGGTGGCGGCCGGAACCGCGGCCCCATCGCCATCTCCTCCGACCGGGTGGAAACCGACGACCGCAGCGGGGTGGTGACCTTTATCGGGGCGGTGGTGGCCCGCCAGGCGGAAATGACCATTACCTGCGACCTGATGAAAGTCTATTACAGCCCGGGGGAAGCCGCCGGGCGCGAAGGCGGGGCCTCGCCTTTCGAGGGCGGCCAGGGCCGGCAGATTCAAAGGGTGGAAGGCGAAGGGAGCGTCAAAGTGGTGGACGGCGACCGTCTGGCCGTGGCCGACCGGGCCGTTTATCTGGCCCAAAACGTGCCCCGGCGCATTGTTCTGACCGGCCAGGCCCGGGTCTGGCAGGGCGGCAATTCGGTGGCCGGCCACGAGGTGGTTTACGACCTTGACAACGGGCGCAGCCTGGTGACCAGCCGACAGCGGGAGCGGGTCCGGGCGGTCTATCAGCAGGCTGAAGAAAGCCAGGCCGGCCCCCAGGCCTCCGGAGAGAACGGGGCCGAATGAATAAGCGCAGATGGGACGAGGACGGCCCCCCCCCCCCGGCGGCCGCCATCAAAAGACCCCGCCGGCCGTTCGCCAAAGCCGCCCAGAAAAAGGCCCCCAAAGTCGCCGACCGCCTGGTGGGCAGCGGCCTGGTCAAGGCTTACGGCCACCGCAAGGTGGTCAACGAAGTCGATGTGGCCCTGGGAGTCGGCGAAATCTGCGGTCTTCTGGGCCCCAACGGGGCGGGCAAAACCACCACTTTCTACATGCTGGTGGGCCTGATCAGCCCCGATGAAGGCTCGGTGCTTTTAAACGATCACGACCTGACCGAAGCCCCCATGCACCAGCGGGCCCGGATGGGGCTGACCTATCTGCCCCAGGAGCCCTCGGTCTTCCGCCGCCTGTCGGTGGCCGACAATGTCATGGCCGTTCTGGAAACCCTTAACCTGGGGGCCGAAGAACGGCAGGCGCGTCTGGATCATCTGCTGGCCGATCTGAATCTCAGCCATCTGGCCAGGAACAAGGCCCTGTCGCTGTCGGGCGGCGAGCGCCGCCGTCTGGAGATCACCCGGGCCCTGGCCCTGACCCCGACCTTTCTGCTCTTTGACGAGCCTTTCGCCGGCATCGACCCCATTGCCGTGGGGGACATCCAGAACCTGATTCTGCTTTTGCGCGGCCGGGGCCTGGGCATCCTGATCTCCGACCATAACGTCCGGGAGACCCTGAGCGTCTGCGACCGGGCCTACATCATCAACGAAGGGCAGGTGCTCAAGGAAGGGCTGCCCCGGGAACTGGCCGATGATGAAACCGTGCGCCGCATCTATTTAGGGCGGGATTTCAGTCTTTAAAGGAACTTGTCGATCATGGCCCTAGATCTCAGGCTCAACCAGAAACAGACCCAGGTCATGGTCATGACCCCCCAGTTGCAGCAGGCCATCAGGCTTCTGCAACTGGGGCAGATGGAACTGGTGGAGGAAATCAATCAGGAAATACTGGAAAACCCCATGCTGGAACTGACCCCGCCGCCGGACAGCGCCGAGGCCGCCTCCCGCGATTCCCTGAGCGACCCTGAATATGACCAGACGCCGGACTCGGACCGCCGGCAGAACGACGAATTCGCCGACTCGGCCGGGGCCAGCGAGGAAAATGTCCGCGAGGAATTCGACTGGGAGAATTATCTGGGGGAATATTCCAGCGCGCCTTCCAGCAGCCTGAACGTGGGCAGCCACGAAAGCCCCGAGGAAAGCCCCGGCTTTGAAAGCTTTGTGGCCGCCAAGACCTCCCTGGCCGAACACCTAAGTTGGCAGTTGCGCCTGTCCGCCGAAGACGAGCTGGATCTCAAGCTGGGCTCGGCCATTATCGGCAATCTCGATGACGACGGCTATCTGGCGGCCGACCTGGAAGAGCTGGCCGCGGAAACCGGCGCCACGGTCGAGGAAATGTCCGCCATGCTGGCCCGGGTTCAGGATCTCGATCCTCCGGGCGTGGCCGCCCGGGACCTGGCCGAGTGCCTTTTGATCCAGCTGGAGCGCCTGGGGGCCGGCGCCAGCCTGGCCGCCGATATCTGCCGCCATCACCTGCGCCTGGTGGAAAAAAAGGACATGGCCGGCCTCTGCCGGGCGCTGAAGGTCAGCAAAGAAGAGGCGGCCACGGCCATGGAGGCCATCCGGGCCCTGGAACCCCGCCCCGGCCGGGCCTACAACAACACCGATTCGGTTTACATCACCCCGGACGTCTATGTCAGCAAAATCGGCTCTGAATACGTCATCACCCTGAACGAAGACGGCCTCCCCAAGCTGCGCCTGTCCCGGGAATACCGCCGTCTTTTGACCGACAAGACGGCCGGGGGCGAAACCAGGAGATACCTCAGCGACAAGCTGAAAGGGGCCGCCTTTCTCATCCGCAGCATCCACCAGCGCCAGCGGACCATCTACCGGGTGACCGAGGCCATCTTCAAGGTTCAGCGCGATTTCCTGGACTACGGCGTGGAACACCTCAAACCCCTGGTGCTGCGGGACATCGCCGAGGAGCTGGGCTTTCACGAATCCACCATCAGCCGGGTGACCACCAACAAATACGTCTACACCCCGCGGGGACTCTTTGAGCTGAAATATTTCTTCGACAGCCCCATCAGCCGCTTCCAGGGCGAGGCCCTGGCTTCGGAAAGCGTCAAGAACCGCATCAAGCAGATCATCGGCGCCGAAGACTCCCAAAAGCCCCTCAGCGACCAGCGCATTGTGGAGATCCTGCGCGGTTCCAACATCGACATAGCCCGCCGCACCGTGGCCAAATATCGGGAAATGCTGGGCCTGGGCTCCTCCAGCGAACGGCGGCAAATGTATTAGCGGCCGGGGACTTGGCCGGTAGGTTTATCCCGTTTTTATAAGCGCAATGGGTATAGTCGGAACATTGATTTATTTTTCTTGGCCCCTTTACAAGATTTTTCGTAAAAAGTGATTTGCCATACATAGCCTCAAAGAAATGACCAACCCCGAAATCGCCCTGAATGGGAGAGCGAAGGCCGACAAATTCCGGCCAGGAGCGGTTAAGTCTCAAACCTCAATATCTGGGGGAAAAATAAAAAACTAATTCAGGGCCTACCGGCTCAGGGCTTTCTGGACGGCGGCGGCCAGGTCTTCAATGGTGTAGGGCTTGTTGACGAACTGGCCGGCGCCCATGGCCTGGGCCTTGGCCACTTCGTCGGTCTCGGCCATGCCGCTGGCGATGATGGCCTTCTGCCCGGGCTTGAATTCCATGATGGCCCCATAAGTCTCCCGCCCGTTCATGCCCGGATGCATGATCATGTCCAGAATCACCAGATCGACGTCTTCCTTTTTGAGAAACTCCACCGCGGCCTCGCCCGAAGGCACGGCCACCGGGCTGTAGCCCAGAGTGGTCAGCATCTTGCCGGCCAGCTTGCGCTGGATATCCACGTCGTCGACCACCAGGATGCGCTGCCCGGCGCCCCGGTAGTCGTCCAGATTTTTGCCGGAGGCGGGGGCCTGGCTTTTCTCTTCGGTCGGCTTGAAGTAAAGGTCAAAAGTGGTGCCGCCCGGGCCGGTTCTGAGGTCCAGGCCGGCCTGGTGGTCGGTGATGGTGTTCCAGACAATGGCCAGGCCCAGCCCGGTGCCGCTGCGCCCCTTGATTTTTTTGGAATAAAAGGGTTCGAAAATATTGGCCACGTCGCCGGCCGGGATGCCCGGGCCGTTGTCGCTGACCGACAGGAGGGCGTAGCGGCCGGGTTCCAGGCCGCCTTCAAAGAGCTTCAGGGGCTCCGACCGTTCCGCCAGCCGGGTTCTGACGGTCACCCGCCCGTCTTTCCTGTCCGGCGGCATGGCCTCAAAGGCGTTGGAGACCAGGTTCATGACCACCTTGGTCAGATGGACCGCGGAGGCGATGATGTTGCCGGCCCGGGGGTCGAGTTGCAGATCGAGCTCCACGTCGGGGAAAAATTCCTTCAGTTGCCGGCACTCCGGTGAATTGCGGTAGTCGGTGACCACGCTGTTGAGGGGCAGGCTGACCTTGGCGGCGGCCACCCCCCGGGCGATGGTCAGAAGATCGCTGACCACGGCCGCGGCCCGTTGCCCGGTGGTCAGGATTTCCTTCAGGGCCTCCCGCTGCCGCTCGCTCAGGTTGGGGTCCATCAACAGCAGTTGGGGATAGCCGATGATGCCGGAAAGAATGTTGTTGAGGTCGTGGGCCACTTCGGCGGCCATCAGCCCCATGGCCTCCATCTTGGTGGCCCGCGCCAGTTTTTCCTGCAGGACCAGTTTTTCTTTTTCGGACTTTTTAAGGGCGCTGATGTCGGTGAAGATGGCCAGGATGAAAGAGCCGACGCGCAGGTGGATCATCTTGCCGAAAGCCAGAAAGGTCAGCGGCGAGCCGTCGGGGTTGACGGCCTCGATCTCCCGCCCGAAAACCGCCCCGTCGTTTTTCAGGTCGCTCCAGAGGCGGGCCAGGCTTTCAGGCGGCAAAACAAAGCTGTCGGCCAGGGGCCGGCCTTTGGCCTCTTTTAGCGGCCTTCGGGAGAATTTCTGATATTCCTCGCTGGCGTCCAGCAACCGGCCGTCGAGGTCGCTCATGGTGATGACCTGGGGCGAGACGTCGAAGACGGTTTTGAATTTCAGCTCGCTTTCGCGCAAAAGGCCGGTGGCCAGTTTGCGCTGGTTGATCATATTGTTGGCGGCCACGGCCAGGCGGGCGAATTCCTCGAAAGGCTGCCGGCCGGGGTCGATCTCCACCGACGAATCGGCGGCGTTTTCAAAAAAAGCGAAAAAAGCCGCGAAACTGCGGCTGGCCAGGGCCGACAGCAGTTTGGACAGCAGCATGATGACCAGCAGCATGGAAACGGAGATGGCCACTATGCGGACGATCTGGGAACGGACGTCCCGGGTCAGTTGGGCCTGGCGTTCGGCCATGATCGTCTCCAGGTCCCGGAAGTAGACCCAGGTGCTCACCACCCAGCCCCAGGCCGGAATGGCCTGGAAACAGGCGACGCGCTCGGTCGGCGGACCGGGGCCGGGGCCGACGGCGCGGTAACGGACAAAGCCCTGGCTGTGGTCTTTGGCCCCGCGAATGATTTCCGCGGCCGCCTTGCGGAAGGCCGGATCCCCGCCGGGCTCCCCGAAGACGTTCCGGCCGACCCGGGCGGCCTCGGGATGGGCCAGGATGTGGCCGTGGTAATCGAAGATCATCAGGTAGTTGTCGACGGGCAGGGTCATGCCGGCGGCCCAGTCCAGCAGCTCGGCCTGAAGGTCCCGGGCCCAGTCGCCGGGCGATTCGCTGGTGCCGATGATCCAGCCGTAGGGCGCGTAGAGCTTGAGGTAGGCCATCTGGGTCTCGTCCTCCCGGCCCGGGACCGGCATCAGGTTGTAGCGGAAAAAGCCCTCCCCGGTCTGGGCCAGGCTGTCGGCTATTTCCGCAAAGGCGGCCGGACCGGCTTGGGGCCCGACCCGGTTTTCGAGGCGGCCGCTTTCCGGGAATTCCTGGCCGGGAATGAAGATCTCCCGGCCGGAAAGGGTGGAGATGAAATAGCGGCCCCGGCCCTGGTTGAAGCTGAGGCGCCTCAAGCCGTTCAACAGAAGCGCCTGGGTCTGGTCCCGGTCCGGGGCGGCCGGGCCGGGGCTTTCGGCCACCGCCCGGATCAGGCCATCGGCCTCGTCCACCCGGTCTTTGAGGGCCCGGAGAAACTTCATTTCGCTGGACTGGCGCTGGGCCTCTATATAGTCGCAGATGCGGTCGGTCTCCAGGTTGATGGCCGCTTCACGTTCGGCCACATAGTCCAGCCTCAGCCGCCGGCTTTCCTCCTCGGAGCGGCGGCTCTCAAAGCTGATCCACAGGGCGCCGATCAATATGATGGAGACCAGCGACACGCCGGAGAGCATGAGGGAAAAAATCTGGGTCAGTCGGCGCTTGGGCTTCACTTTTATTTACGTTCTATCACGTCGTAGTGGGAAAATTGCATGGAAAAGGAGCCGCGTCCCTGGGTCTGGGAACGGATGGCCGTGGAATAGCCGAAAAGCTCGTTTAAAGGGGCCAGGGCGGTGACGACTTTAAAGCCCGGGTGGCCGGAGATGTCCTCCACCCGGCCCAGGCGGGCGCCCAGGTCGCCGATGATTTCACCCATGAACTCGTCCGGGGTGGTTATTTCCAGGCGCATGAAGGGTTCCATCAGGGTGGGGGCGGCCTGGGCCAGGGCCTGCCGCAGGGCCTGGTTGACGGCCATGCGGGCCACGGCTTCGTTGCTCTCGCCTTCGCCCAGCTCCAGATTTTCCAGGCTCACCTTCAAATCCAGAAGCGGATAGCCCTGGAGGGGGCCGGAATTCTGCCCTTCGCTCAAAGTGCTCAGGGCCGCTTCCAGCATGGTTTCGGGCAGGGCCGCCCCGACCGGGGCGGGCAGGGCGTTGGTCGCCCGGAAGCCTTCGCCGCGGGGCAGGGGCCAGGCGGCCACCCGGGCTTTGGCCCAGTGGGGCGTCCCGGCCAGTTCCCGGTCGAAAAGGCCCTCGGCCGAAGCCGGCCGGCTGATGGTCTCCCGATAGACCACCTGGGGCCGCCCGGCCCGGACGGAGAGGCCGAACTCCCGCCCCAGGCGCTGGGTCAGCACTTCCAGGTGCAGTTCGCCCATGCCCGAAATAATGGTCTGCCCGGTTTCCCCGTCCACCCGGACCCGGAAGGTGGGATCTTCTTCGGCCAGCTTGCCCAGAACTTCCGCCAGCTTGTCGAGGTCGCCGGAATTTTCCGGTTCCAGGGCAATGGAGATGACCGGTTCGGCCGCTTCGATGGATTCCAGGAGGAGCGGCCGGTCGGGACTGGTGAGCGTATCGCCGGTGACCGCCGAACGGAGGCCGACCACCCCCACCAGGTCGCCGGCCCCGGCCTCGGGGAGGCGGTCGCGCTTGGCCGCGTGAATGCGGAATATCCGGCTGATCTTATCTTTATGCCCGGTGCGGGGGTTGAGCGTCTCCTGGCCTTCGGTCAGCCGGCCGCTGTAAATTCGGATGAAGCTCATCTTGCGGCCCTGTTCCATCATCTGGATTTTGAAGACCAGGGCGGCCAGCGGAGCCTTTTCCCGCAGCTCGATTTCCAGCGGCTCCCCTTCCGGGCTGTGGGCCAGGATGGCCGGAAAATCGTTGGGCGCCGGCAGATAGTCCACGATGCCGTCCAGAAGCGGCTGAACACCTTTGTTGCGCAAAGCCGCTCCGCAGAAGACCGGGGCCCCTTTCAGGCCGATGGTGGCCCGGCGGATGGCGGCCTTGAGCCGGTTTTCGGCGATCTCCCGGCCTTCGAGATAATCCTCCATTATTTCGTCGTCGGTTTCGGCCACGGCTTCCAGCAGGCGGGTGCGGGCTTCGGCCGCTTCCTCCCGCAGTTCGGGCGGCAGTTCACTTTCCGTCAGGTCGGCCCCCAGGCTGTCGTCGGTCCAGAGACAGAGTTTTTGCCTCAGAAGGTCGATGACTCCCCGAAAATTTTCCTCCTGGCCCCAGGGCCGGGTCAGAATCAGGGGCCGGGCGCCCAGTTTTTCCCGCAGTTGCTCCATGACCCGGTCGAAATCGGCCCCGACGCGGTCGATCTTGTTGACGAAGACCAGCTTGGGCACCCCGTAGCGGTCGGCCTGGCGCCAGACCGTTTCCGACTGGGGCTGGACCCCGCCCACCGCGCAGAAGACGCCCACCGCCCCGTCCAGAACCCGCAGGCTCCTCTCCACCTCGATGGTGAAATCCACATGGCCCGGGGTGTCGATGATGTTGATGCGGGCGTTCTTCCAGTCGCAGGTGGTCACCGCGCTCATGATGGTGATGCCCCGGGCCTGTTCTTCGGGCATGAAATCCATGGTGGCTTCGCCGTCGTGCACTTCGCCCAGCTTGTGGGTGCGGCCGGTATAATAAAGGATGCGTTCGGTCAAAGTGGTCTTGCCGGCGTCAATGTGGGCGATGATGCCGATGTTGCGGACCAGGGAGGGTTTGCGGGCTGAAGCCATGACGGTCGACCTTTATGGACAGCGGCCCCCGAAGGAGGGCCGAATTGAGAGCCGGAATCTAAAAAATAAGCAATACCAGGGCCAAAATCAAGGGGCCCAGTCAGTTGCCCCGGTCGCGCAGGGCGGCCCGGAAAGCCCTCTCCACCGCCCGCTCGATGAGGTCGGCCAGCTCCCGGGGGCTGAGTTCGGCCACCGTGAGGGGCGCCCCGGGGCGGGGGCCGGGCGCCGCCCCGGCCCAGGGGCCGGGGTCGGCCCCGAAGCCTGATTCCAGTTCCAGTTCCAGCGGCGCGCTTTCCCCGGGCCCCGGCCCGGCCAAAGGGTCGTGGTCGGCGGCCGGGGCAATGGCGGCCGCTGAAAGCTCGAAATCATCCGGCAGAATCGGGGCGGGCGGCGCCGGGTCGGCCGGAGCCCCGGCCGGCAGCTCGAAATCGTCCGGCAGCACCACATCGTCCGGCCGGCCCGGGGGTCCCGGGCCGTCGGCGGCCGCCCCGGGGACGGCCGGTTTCCCCAGCGCCATCTCCAGCTCTTCAAAGATCTCTTCCACTTCCGCGTCGATCTCGGCGGAATGACGGGCGGCTTCCGACCGATCCCAGGGGGGCGAATTCATGGCTTGCCTCAGTTGGGCGCTTTCCCCGATTCCAGCATCTTCAGATATCGGTCCCGCCAGGCCAGGGCCAGGGCCTCGGCCTGTTCCGGCGCAGGCCCTTTATTGGCGGCGTAAAGATTCAAGAACAAAATCCGCCCTTCGGCCAAAATGGCGCTGGTGACCGCGAAATAACGGGGGCTGAAGTTCTCGGCGCCGTCCGGCCCCCGGCTGAAGGCGCCCAGGCGGGTTTTGAAGCTGATATGGTCGGCGCCGCGGTCGATCAGTTCAAAGGCCGTGCTGGCCGTGGCGCCGGCCGGGGGCGCGTCGTCGCCGCCGCCGGCCGGCCCGGCCCCGCCGGCCACCGGAATATTGGCGAAGAAACGGTCCAGACGCTCGAAATCCAGGCTGGCGATGTCCTGGGCCTGGGAGGCGGCGACGGTGGCGTAATAGGCCAGATCCGAGGGCCGGGGGCCGTAAATTTCGTCAAAGAACGATTTCCAGGCCCCGGGTTCGGCAAAAATGGCCTCCGCCAGGGTCAGATCCGGCTGAAAGGCGGACAGGGCCTCGTCAATGTCGTGGTCCAGCCCGTCGACCCGCTGAAAGCCGGCTGGTCCGGCCAGGTCTATGGCTGTCGGGCCCAACTGGATTTTGGGCGCCTGACTTTTATAAGGGAGCTGGGCGGCCAGGGGAAAAGCGCCGGCCGAGACGATCAACAGCCCGGCCGCGGCCAGGGCGGCGAAAAAACAGCGGTTCAATATGCACCTCAAAAAGTGGAATAAACACACAGCGTCTTCCGACGGCCGGCGGCGGGCTCAGGGCAGCCGCACCAGTTCAAAGCCGTCGGGGCGTTCCAGGCGGAACTGGGCTTCGTCCAGCGGCAGGCCCAGGCGGACCTGGTCATAGGTCACCCTGAGGCTCTGGGCCTGGCGGTCGGGGCCGGTCCAGTCGATCTCCACGGAATGGGGGAAGGGCTCGGGCCGTCCGCCCTGGTCCTCCCGGGGCACGGGCTTGACCGACATATAGCGGATGCTGATCTCCGGGTTGCGGGCCGGCCCGTAGCTGGCCGACTGAATGACCGCCCCGCCCGGGTCTTGGGCGACCGGCCCGGCCAGGCGCAGACGCCAGAGCTGATTGTCGGCCTCCGGGGCGCCGGCCGGCACGACGCTCAGTTCGGTGTCGCCGCCGCTTTCCCGGGCCCCGGCCGCCGCCGGGCGCACCTGGGAGCCGGTCATCAGGGCCGTCAACTGATCCGGGCTCAGGCCCAGGGGAATAAAGCGGCCGAAATTGGCCGCCGTGGCCGGGCCGGTGACGAACTGCCGGGCGCCGTAGAGCAGGCCGCTGAGCTGGCCGCCGTCGCTGGCCAGGCGGAAGGCCGGCCGGCCGGTGGGGTCCAGGGCGGTGAAGAGCAGGCGGCCGGGTTTGCTGACCAGCACTTCATAGCGAAAGAAATGCCTCTGCTGGTCGACCGTATAGCCGGCCCCGCCCCGGGCGGCCAGGGTGCGCAGGCTGGCCCCGCGCTGGTAGAGCCCGGAGGCCAGATCCATGGCCGGGCCCTGCGGGGCGTGGCTGAGCCGGCCCGATGAGGAAGAGCCGCCGCCCAGGCAGCCGGAAAGCAAAAAAACGGCCGCGAGGGCCGCGAGGGCCAGCCGGGCCGGGCCGGACCGGGCTTCCGGCCCGCCGCCGCCGTCAATTCGACAAGCGCCTGATTTTTTCATTCAACTTCTCCTGCTGCTCGTATCCGCCTTCCAGGGCCTGGCGGTAGGCCTCGATCGCCTCCCGGGCGCGGCCCAGCTTCACCAGCACGTCGCCCAGATGGTCCAGCACCACCGGATCCTGGCTGGACAGGGGCACGGCCCGTTCCAGAAGGTCCAGGGCTTTTTGGGCATCGCCCAGATTATAGTGGATCCAGGCCAGGGTGTCGATGATGTAGCCGCTGTCCGGCCTCAGTTCGTCGGCCTTTTCGGCCAGGGCCAGGGCTTCGCCCAGGTTTTCCCGCCGCTCGGCCCAGGTGTAGGCCAGATAGTTCAGGGCCTCGGCGTGCTCCGGGTTCAGGCGGATGGCCTCCCGCATGGCCGAGACCGAGGCTTTTTTGTCGCCCAGCCGGTCTTCGATCACCCCCTGCCGGAAGCGGAGCTCGGCCTCCCGGGGGAAACGCCGCACGGCCTGGACAATGACCCGGCGGGCTTTTTGCGTCTGGCCCAGTTCCTCCAGCAGCAGGGCCTGGGCCGCCGGCAGCCGGGGAGCGTCCGGCCGGGCCCGGACGGCGCCGTTGATGATCTCCAGGGCCTCATTCAGGCGTTGGCGGGGATCGTCGTTCCGGATGGTGGAGGCCAGAAGCAGGCGGGCCTCCACATAGAGATCGCTCTTTTGGTCGATCTGGCCCAATTTTTCCCGGGCCTGGCCGATTTCCCCCAGTTCCAGGCCGGCGGCGGCCAGGCGGAAAAGGGCTTCCGCGTTCCGGGGCTCCTTCTGCAGCACCGCCTCGAATTCCCGGGCGGCGTCCTCAAAGAGGCCCTGCTCCATATAGACGCGCCCGATCAGCAGGTGGGCCGCCGGCCCGCTCTCGGCCGGGGGGCCGCCCAATTCCTGCAAAAGGGCCCTGGCCTCTCCGGCCCGGCCTTCCTGAAGCAGAAGACGGGCCAGGCGGGCTTTGGGCAGGGCGGCCGCCGGCCGCAGCCTGATGATCCGCTCATAAGTCTTTTCCGCGTTTCGGCGCTGGTCGGTCCGCTCGTAGAGGTCGGCCAGGTCGATCAGGGCCGTGATGAAGTCCGGGTTCTTGTCGGCCGAGATTTTCAGGGCCGCGATGGCCTCCCCGGGCCGCCCGCTTTTGGCGTAAAAACTGCCCAGATAATAGTGGGCCAGATAGCCCGGGTCGGCGGTCACCATTTTCTTGAAAGTCGCCTCGGCCTCCTTAAGGCGGCCGGTTTCGGCGTAAAGGGCGCCGAGATGGCTGAGGGCCTCGAGATGGCCCGGGACCAGCTTCAGAACCTCCTGATAATAGCCGGCGGCCTCGTCCCAAAAGCCGCCGTAGGCCGCCACCCAGGCCGCGAAAAGGCGAGGTTCGGGCGCCTCGGGCGCCAGGTCGATGGCCTGCCGGGCGGAGCGCAGGGCGTTTTCATAGTCGCCCAGGCGGGCCTGGATCCGGGCCGACTCCAATTTAAGGTAATAGGAAGCGCGGTCCAGGCCGGAGGCCAGGTCCATGTTCTCCAAGGCGGCCCGGTCGTTTCGCTCCAGTTCCTTGAAGTTGGACTTGATGAAATAAAAGTAGCGCTGGCTTTCAGGATAGGGGTCCCCGCCCCGGGAGGCGTGGGCGCAGCCGGCCAGGGCGGCCGTCATCAGCAGGGCTCCCGAGAAGGCCGGGAGGCGGCGCAACATGAATAAACAAATATCTTTCATATCCACCCGGTCAGGCCTGACCCCCCGGCGCTTCCATGTCCGGCATCTCCTGGCGCATGAAAAGCAGCAGCGTTTTCTTCAGGCGTTCTTCCAACTGACGGACCCTCTCCCGGCTGATGCCGAACTCTTCGCCGATTTCCTGGAGGGTGACCGGCGCCTCGGCCAGAATTCTCTTTTCCAGGATCAATTGCTCCCGGGGGGAGAGGGTTTCCCGGAAAAGAGCCAGCTTGTTCTGGAGCAGTTCCTGAAGCTGGCTTTTGGCCAAAAGGCTCTCCGCGCCTTCCCCTTCCGACGGCAAAAGGCTGATCTTGCTCTGGTCGCTGTCCGGCCCTAGCGGGGCGTCCAGGGAGATTTCCCGGCCGGCGGACAGGCGCAGATCCATCTCCTTGACTTCCGACTCGGCCACGCCCAGGCGTTCGGCCAGAAGGGCCGGGGCCGGGGTCAGGCCCTCTTTGAGGATCTTGTCGCGCTCTTTGCGCAGGTTGTAGAAGAGCTTGCGCTGGGCCTGGGTCGTGCCGACCTTGACCAGGCGCCAGTTGTCCATGATGTATTTCAGGATATAGGCCTTGATCCAGTAAGAGGCGTAGTAGGAAAACTTCACCCCCCGGCCGGGATCGAATTTTTTCAGGGACTGCAGGAGCCCGACGTTGCCTTCCTGGATAAGGTCCAGAAGGTTGTTGAGCCAATGGCTCTGAAACTCCATGGCGATCTTGACCACCAGCCGGAGGTTGGAGGTGATGATTTTCCGGGCCGCCTCCGGGCTCCCGCTTTTTTTGTAAGCCCGGAGCAGGCTCTCTTCCTCGTCCCTGGTCAGGAGCTTGAAGCGGCGAACTTCCGAGAGATAGGCCCGCAAAGGGTCGAGGCCGGCCGGCGGGGCCGCCGCCGGCCGGACTGCCGGGGCCGGGGCCGGGGCCCGCAGGACCGGCGGCCCGGCCGGGGGTCTTTCCGCCGGGGCCGGGGCCCCGGACCAGCGGCCGGGCGGCTGATTTTCACGACCATATTTGGGCAGAAGAGCCATTTCACCCTGCTTCAATCTGTTTCAGGCCGCTTCGGCGGGCCCTGAAAGCCGCCCGCGGAACCGGAATATTCCAGAGTATACCGAAAGCTCTCCCCTGTCAACCGCGGCAGTGAGGCGTAAAGCGGCCGCTGAGGCGCCGCGGCCGTCTTTTAAATCAGCCGGTCCAGGGCCTGGAGGGCCTCGGCGGTCCTGGCGCCCAGGATTTCCACCAGGTCGATTTCCATACTGAAATAATCGGCCAGGCTTTGGTCGAGGCTGTCGGCCACTATGCGCAGATTGAACCAGGGCAGGCCCCCCAGAAGGTTCTGGGCGGTAAAGGCGAAGGCCCCGGATTCCATGTCGCAGGCCAGGGCGGCGAAATCCCGCCCGAGGCTCAGTTTATGCTCGCGCCCGGCCACGAAGGTGTCGGAGGTCATCAGGCGGCCGCGTTTGAAGCCTTGGGCGCCCAAATGCTCCATCAGCCTGGAGGCTGTCCGGTCCAGGCAGTTAAGGGCGATGCTTTCGGCCAGGCCGGCGCTTAAGGGTTCATAGACGAACTGCCCGTAGGCTCCGTGCTGGCTGGCCCGGCCGTCTTCCATCCGCCAATCGGAAATTACGCAGGACGTCGAGGCGATGAGATCGCCGCTGGCCATTTCCAGGTTCAGGGAACCGGCCGTGCCGGCGCCGACCAGAAAGGCCGGCCGATGGCCCCGGGCCAGGCCGGGCAGGACTTCGGCCGCCATTTTGAAGGCCGCGTTGATTTTGCCGGGGCCCGATTCCAGCACCCTGACCTTGATGTTGCTGAAGGCCGTCTCGGCCACCCGCCTTTTGACGGCCTGGTATTCATTGGGGGTGGGCGTGAAAACCAGCACCTCTTTTCCGGCCGGGTCCGTGCTCCGGCCGCCTTCCCCGCCGCCCGTCAGACAGGTCGCCATCGTCTCTCCCTCCTTTAAAGCCGATTTTAGCTTTTATCATTATAGCCGCGCCGGCCTTCTTTGGCAATGACCCGCTTTTCAATTCGGCCGCCGGCAGCTTTGGCCGGTAAAGGGAGGGCCGGGGCTTTCACCGCCCGCTTGCCGTTGCGGCCGATATCGGGCTATAATCGCCTCATCAATTGGAGTGGCAGGACAGGAAAAAAGATATCGACGGCGATCGTTTAAAGGTATATGTGGAGCGGTTGGAACGGGAATGGGCCATCGAAACCGGCCAGATCGAAGGGCTGTATGCTCTGGATCGGGGCCTGACCCAGACTTTTATCGAACATGGCCTGGAGGCCATCGAGATACCTCATTATGCCTCGGCCAGCCCCCACCGGACTCAACGGCTTATAATCAGCCAGAAAGAGGTGGTGGAGGGCCTGTTCGCTTTTGTCAAGCGGGGGCAGCCCCTGACCGGGCACTATATTCGCGCTTTACACGCCGAACTGACCAGGGAACAGGATTTCACCGAAGCCAGGGACCATCTGGGCCATTATGTCCAAACTTCTTTGCTGAAGGGGTCGTGGAAGATTCACCCGAATAACCCCACCAGGCCTGACGGGTCGGTTCATGAATACTGCCCGCCCGAGCAGGTGGAACCAGAAATGGATAACCTCATCAAATGGCATGGGGAACATGAGGAAAAGAAAGTTGCTCCGGAGATAGAAGCGGCCTGGCTGCATCATCGCTTTACCCAGATCCATCCCTTCCAGGACGGCAACGGCCGGGTGGCCAGGGCCTTGGGACAGTTTCGGGCCACGTGGCCGACCGCTGGCTGGAACAGACCCTGTCGGCCAGTTCCCCAATTCACAAGACGCCTTCAACAGTGTCATAAAAAGTCAAAAAAACCGAATCCACCAAGAAGCCATGGGTTACGGTATAATACAGCGTTATTTTGTCATTTCCCCGGAGCTAAGGCCGTGCGTCCCCAAGGGGTGATTAAGTCAGCGCCCGCCGGCCTTGAAAAACTGCCGGGCGATTTTCAGGGCCTTCAGGCCGTAATTGAGCTGCCGCTCGGCCAGCTTTTCGAAAAAGCGTTCAGCTTCGGCCAGATCGGCTTCGCTCAGGGGCGGACAGGCCCGGTCCCGGGGGCCGAGCCGGGCCAGAAGGGCCCCGGAGACCGGCCGGCCGCGGGCCGGGCCGGGCTTCAGGCAGTTCGGGCAGTAAAGCCCGCCGGCGGCCGGGTCCCAGCGCCAGCCGGGTTCCGGCCGGGGCGGGCGGCCGCACAGAAGACAGCCGGTCAGACGGGGCCCGAAGCCGGCCAGCTCCATATATTTGAGGGCGAAATCCAGGTTCATCAGCCTGGCCGCCCTTTCCCCGCCGCAGCGGCCCAGGCGGCCCAGATGGCGGATCAGCAGGTCGAAACCGGCCTCGGCCGGGTTGCCGGGGGCTTCAAAGCCCCGGACCAGCTCCAGGGCGAAAGCGGCCAGGGCCTGGAGGACGGGCTCGGCCGGCAGACGGGGCGCCCGGGGGTTTTCCTCGCTGTTTTCCACAAAGGCCAGGGCAACGCCCGGCTTGATGGTGAAATCGTACCAGGCCGCGCTGCCCGGCGACAACAGGCCGCCCCCGAAACGCCTGAGGCTGCGGCGGCCGTAGCGGGCCAGGGCGCTGACCAGGCCCAGTTCCCTGGTCAGGAAAGTGACGATGAGGTCGGCCTCCCGATAGTCGACCCGGGCCAGAACCACCGCCGCCAATCTCCGCTTTTGGGGCGCCCTTGATCCCTCAATCATTTCCGCCTTCCCGAACGCCCTGATTTCATAAAAAAACCTTGAAAAAAAAAGCCGTTTATCGTATTAGTAAAGATTGGACTCGACAAGGCGCCCGCCTTCCGGGCCGCCGGTCCGCAAGAGAGGTTGTTTTGGGTAACTTTTCCAGAAACCTGCTGGTCTGGACCATGATCATCATCACCGTGCTGGGGGTCATGAATTACTTCAAGCCGGCGGAAAGCAACGAAAAACGGACCTACTCCGACGTCTGGCGGGCCATCAGCGACGGCCTGGTCTCCAAGGTCTCCCTGACCGACACCGAGATCATAGCCCAACTGTCCGACGGCGGCAAGTGGGCGGTCAGCTACAGCCGCAACGACCCCGACCTGATGCCTTTTCTGAGGGAAAAGGGCGTGGCCATCGACATGGTGCCCCAGCCTTCCTCCTTCTGGCTGAGCCTGGGCGGGGCCATTTTGCAGATAGTCATCCTGGTGGGCATCTGGATGTTCTTCATGCGCCAGATGCAGGGCGGGGGCAAAGCCATGACCTTCGCCAAGAGCCGGGCCCGGCTCCTGACGGAGGATCAGAAGCGGGTGACCTTCGCCGACGTGGCCGGCATCGACGAAGCCAAGTCCGAGCTTTCGGAGATCGTCGACTTTCTCCGGGAGCCCAAGAAATTCGTCCGCCTGGGCGGCCGCATCCCCAAGGGGGTTTTACTGATGGGCTCGCCCGGCACGGGCAAGACCCTCCTGGCCCGGGCCATCGCCGGCGAGGCCGGGGTGCCCTTTTTTTCCATCAGCGGCTCCGATTTTGTGGAAATGTTCGTGGGCGTGGGCGCCTCCCGGGTGCGGGACATGTTCCTTCAGGGCAAAAAGGCCGCGCCCTGCATCATGTTCATTGACGAAATAGACGCCGTGGGCCGCCACCGGGGGGCCGGCCTGGGCGGGGGGCATGACGAGCGCGAGCAGACCCTGAATCAGCTTCTGGTGGAAATGGACGGCTTTGAGCCCAATGACGGCCTGATTCTGATCGCCGCCACCAACCGCCCCGACGTGCTGGACCCGGCCCTTTTGCGGCCCGGCCGCTTCGACCGCCAGGTAGTGGTGCCGGTGCCGGATTTGAAGGGCCGGGAACAGATCCTGGCGGTGCACAGCCGCCGGGTGCCCATGGCTTCCGACGTCAGCCTGGCTGTGGTGGCCCGGGGCACCCCCGGTTTTTCCGGGGCCGACCTGGAAAACCTCATCAACGAGGCCGCCCTCCTGGCCGCCCGGGCCGACAAGGAGAAAGTGGAGGCCGCCGACCTGGACGCGGCCCGGGACAAGATCATGATGGGCGTCGAGCGCAAGAGCCTGATGATGAGCGAGGAGGAGAAGCGAACCATCGCCTGGCACGAGGCCGGCCACACCCTCATTTCCGTCCTGCTGCCCGGCCTCGACCCCCTGCACAAGGTCAGCATCATTCCCCGGGGCCGGGCCCTGGGGGTGACGGTTTCGCTCCCGGTCGAGGATAAATACACCTACAGCCGCGACTATTTCCTGGCCCGGCTGGTCATGATGCTGGGCGGCCGGGCAGCCGAAGAGGTGGCTCTTCACCAGATGACCACCGGGGCCAGCAACGACATCGAGCGGGCCACCGACCTGGCCAGGTCCATGGTCTGCAAATACGGCATGAGCGACGCGCTGGGGCCCCAGGCTTTCGGCAAGAAGGAGGAACAGATTTTTCTGGGCCGGGAAATCGCCCAGCACAGCGACTATTCCGAAGCCACCGCCCAGCGCATCGACCAGGAAGTGTCCGAGCTCATGCGCCAGGCCCATCAGAAAGCCGCCGAAATCATCACCAGGCATCAGGAGACCTTAAAGGCCCTGGCCGACCGGCTTTTGGAAAAGGAAACCATTGACGCCGAAGAGGTCATGGAGGTCTGCGCCGAAGCCCTGAAGGCCGAAGGCCGCCCGCAGCCTGGAAAAGCGGCCCCTGAAAACGAAAACCCGAACGCGGCGGAGCCAACGGACAGGGCCCGGGCCGAGCAAGGCCCCGGACCGGAGGAAACCTCAGGCCAGAAAGAGGAGGAATCTTCCGATGAACGAAAAGACGCAGCCGCCGGCCCCGGCGACGACGCTTCCCGAAACTAGCGCCCTGGCCTGGCGGACCGGGCGGGGCGAGTGGCGCCTGGATTTTGAACGCCCCCTGATCATGAGCATTTTGAATCTGACCCCGGATTCTTTTTCCGACGGGGGGCAATACCCGGATACCCCGGCCGCCCTGGCCGCGGCCCTGAGCGAAGAGGCCGAGGGGGCCGACATATTGGACCTGGGCGCGGAATCCACCCGGCCCGGTTCGGCCCCGGTCTCCGCCGATGAGGAATGGGCCCGCCTGGAGCCGCTCCTGACGGCCCTGTCGCCCCGGACCGGGCGCCCCATATCCGTGGACACCTACCGGGCCGAGGTGGCCGAACGGGCCATCGAGGCCGGGGCGGCCATCATCAACGACATCTACGCCGGCCGGAAAGACCCCCGGATCCTGGAACTGGCCGCCCGCCGCCGGGTGCCGATCATCCTCATGCATATGCAGGGCGAGCCCCGGAACATGCAGCTCGACCCCCACTATGACGACGTGGTCTCCGAGGTGCATGATTTTCTTCTGGAAAGGGCGCGGGCGGCCGAAGCCGCCGGGCTGCCCCGGGAAATGATCTGGCTGGACCCGGGCCTCGGTTTCGGCAAGAACCAGGGGCACAACCTGTCGATTATCAGGCATTACGACCGGGTCATGCCCCGGGGCTATCGCCGGGTCATGGCCCTGTCCCGCAAAGCTTTCCTGGGGCGGATCATGGACGGGGCCCCGCCCCGGGCCCGCGACGGACTGACGGCCGTGGCCAACGCCCTGGCCGTGATGAAGGGCGCCGAGATTTTAAGGGTTCACCGCGCGGCGCCCAGCCGGGCGGCCGCCGCCCTGGCCCGGGCCGTGCTGCGGGCCGTCTGAAGCCGCTTTACAGAACCGGAATAAAGCAGAAAGACCAGCATCTTGTTCACCAACCTGTCCATCGCCGAGGCCGTTCGTTCCATGCGCTGGGAGGATGTCGCCGACATCCTCATGGTGGGCATCCTCATCTACTACGTCATCCGGCTGGTGCGCGGCACCCGCAGCGGGCAGGTCTTTCTGGGCCTGGGCCTGGTCATGGGCACTTACTTCCTGGCCACCAAGTTCGAATTCATGACCATGCGCTTCATCATCTCCTCTTTCGCTTCCAACCTGATCGTGGTCATCGTGGTCCTCTTTTCCTCGGACATCCGGCGGGGGCTGGCCCGCCTGGCCCGCTTCTCCTTCGCCCGTTCCAACCCCCAGATGGCCGACGCGGTCAACGAAGTGGTGCGGGCCTCCTTCTTCATGGCCGAAAAACGCATCGGGGCCCTGATCGCCTTTGAACGCGGGGTCAACCTCGGGGAATACATCGAGGCCGGGGCGCCCGTCAACGGGCTGGTTTCCGACCGCCTGCTGCTGGCCCTCTTCCATACTTCCTCGCCCCTCCACGACGGGGCGGTCATCATTCAGGAGGGCCGCCTGGCCGCGGCCGGCTGTTTTCTGCCCCTTCTGCCCTCCGAAGACAATGTCAGCCGCTTTTTCGGCACCCGGCACCGGGCGGCCATCGGCCTGTCCCGGGAGAGCGACGCCCTGGTGGTGGTGGTCTCCGAGGAGCGGGGGCTGGTTTCCCTGGTCAAGGACGGCGAAGTGGTGGTCATGATGGGGGCGGCCAATCTGCGCGACCGGCTTTTGTCTTATTTGAGCCTGTCCCGGAAAAGCCCCCGGAACAGGAGAGTCGGTTGAGCGCCAAGACCATACGGGACAAAATACTGTCGATCGCGGTTTCCCTGCTGCTGTCTTTTTTTCTGTGGCTGGCCCTGGCCGGTCAGGACACCAGCGGCCTTGACCTGATCGTGCCCCTGGAACTGGCCAATATGCCGGCCGATCTGGCCATCCGCAGCGAAGTTCCGGCGGCCGTGACTTTCCAGGTGCTGGCCAACACCGCCCAGGGCCGCTTCCTGGCCGACCGCAAACTGAACTTTCAGGTCGATGTGGCCTCGGCCCGCGAAGGCCATAACGTCTTTCCAGTGGACGCCGAGGCCCTGGATCTGCCCCGGGGCGTTTCCGTGCGTAAAACCAGCCCCGCGGTCATCGAGTTTGAAACGGTGAAAGTCGCCGACAAGGCGGTCGCGGTCAAGCCCACCCTGACCGGCGAGCTCAACCCGGCCTACCGGATCCGCTCGCTTATGATCGAGCCGGACCGGGTGACCGTCAAGGGGCCGCCGGAAATCCTGGCGGCCATCACCGAATTGGGGACCAGCCCCATAGCCCTCGACGGGCTGACCCGGGACGGGGCTCTGACCGTGGCCGTGGACCTGCCCGAAGCTCAGTCGCCCGACCTGGAGCTCAGCCCCCGGGAGGTCCGGGCCGTCATCAGCCTTGAGGAGCGGCGCCTGGAAGACAGTTTTACGGGTCTGCCGATCGGCATTGACCTGAAAAGCGGCGGCCGGACTTCAGACGTGCTTTTAAGCCCCGAGCGGGCCGACATTTCAGTCTCCTGGTCCGCGGTCCGGGCCGGCCCGGTGAGGGCCGAGGAAGTCCAGGCCCGGGTTTTCGTCGATGCGGAAAAGCTCAAGGCCGAAGGGCGGCTGACCTTGCCGGTGGTGGCCGTGGCCCCGGCCGGGGTGACCATCACCGCCATCAGCCCGGTGAACGTCACCGTGACCCGGCGGGCGGTCCCGGTTCCGGTTCAGCCGGCCCACCCGGCCGAGGTCTCCGCCCCATGAAAACCCGCCAGCTTTTCGGCACCGACGGCATCCGGGGGGTGGTCAACCAGTTCCCCATGACCGCCGAGTTCGCCCTGAACCTGGGGCGGGCCGTGGCCCACTTTCTGAACCAGAAGGTCATCTCCCGCCGCCCCAAGGTGGTGGTGGGCAAAGACACCCGCCTTTCAGGCTATATGCTGGAAGAGGCCCTGACCAGCGGCCTTTTGTCCCAGGGGGCCGACGTCTTTCTGGCCGGTCCCCTGCCCACCCCGGGCATCGCCTTTCTGACCACCGGCCTGCGGGCCGATGCCGGGGTGGTCATCAGCGCCTCGCACAACCCCTACCAGGACAACGGCCTCAAGATTTTCGCCGCCGACGGCTTCAAGCTGCCCGACGATCTGGAACTCCGCCTGGAGGACTATCTGGACAGCACCGTCCTGGACCGGCATCGCCCCCGGCCCGACGGGGTGGGGCGGGCCGACCGCATTGACGACGCCGTGGGCCGTTACGTGGTTTTCCTGAAAAGCACCTTTCCCCGGTCCCTGAACCTGGAAGGCCTGACCGTGGTCCTGGACTGCGCCAACGGGGCCGCCTATCGCGCCGCGCCCATGGTTTTCGAGGAACTGGGGGCCAAGGTCCACCTCTACGGGGCCCGGCCCGACGGGCTCAACATCAATCTGGGGGTGGGCTCCCTCCATCCCGAACTCTGCGCCAAAAAAGTGGTGGACTGCGGGGCCGACCTCGGGCTGGCCCTGGACGGCGACGCCGACCGGGCCATCCTGGTCGACGCCCGGGGCCAGGTGCTGGACGGCGACCAGATCATGAATCTCTGCGCCCGGAACCTCCATAAGAACGGCCGCCTGAACAAAGCGACCGTGGCGGCCACGGTCATGAGCAACCTGGGCCTGGAAATAGCCCTGGGCCGGGCCGGCATCAGCCTGGTCCGCACCCCGGTGGGCGACCGCTACGTGGTCGAGCGCCTGCGGCGGGACGGCCTCAATTTTGGCGGGGAGCAGTCCGGCCACCTTATTTTTCTGGACCACGGCACCACCGGCGACGGCATTCTGGCCGCGCTGCAGACCATTGCGGCCATGAAGGAGGAAGGGCGGCCCCTGGCCGAACTGGCCCGCCTGATGGAGCCGCTGCCGCAGATTTTGCTGAACGTCAGGGCCGCCCGGCCGGGCGAAGCCGGGCGCAACGAGGCCCTGGCCCGGCAGGCGGCCAAGGTCGAGGCCCGGCTGGGCCGCCGGGGGCGTATGGTCTTAAGGCCTTCAGGCACCGAGCCGGTGGTCCGGATCATGGTCGAGGGCGAGGATCAGGACGAAATCAAGGCCCTGGCCGAGGAGACCGCCGAACTGGTGGCCCGGGAACTGGGCTGAAAGGCCGTGGCATTGCCGGAGGAGAAACTGAGATGCTCTTTACCATGGACGTCGGGAACACCAATATCAATTGCGGCCTTTGGCAGGGGGATGACCTGAAGGCCGAATGGCGCCTGTCCACCCGCCGCGAGTCGACCCTGGACGAGCTGGGGCTGGCCGTCGGGGGCATGTTCGAGGGCAGCGGCTTCAGTTTTTCTTCGGTGACCGGCTTCATCATCTCCAGCGTGGTGCCGCCCATGCGGCCGGCCCTGGAACGTTTCGGCACCAAATACGTCAAATTGCGGCCTATTTTCCTGGAAGCCCACCGGCAGACCATCATGCCCATTCTCTACAAAAACCCCATGGAAATGGGCGCCGACCGGGTGGCCGTGTCCATCGCCGCTTATCGGCGTCTGCGGACCAGCGTCATTGTCGTCGATCTGGGCACGGCCACCACCTTTGACTGCATTTCCAGGAAAGGCGAGCATCTGGGCGGGGCCATCGCCCCGGGCCTGCGCCTTTCGGCCGAGGCCCTGTTCCAGAAAGCCAGCCGCCTGCCCCGTCTGGAGCTTTTCGACCTCCCCGGCCAGGCCATGGCCAAAGACACCATTTCCAGCCTCAACGTGGGCCTTATCTATGGCTATATCAGCCTGGTGGACGGCTTGGTGGAGCGGCTGAAGCGGGAACTGGGGGCCGAGGCCAGGGTGGTGGCCACCGGCGGCCTGGCCGGCCTGATCGCTTCCGAATCCCAGCAAATTGAGGAGGTGCTGCCCGATCTGACTTTGGAAGGCCTGAAAATCATCTACGACGAGATGGCCTGGCAGTAAGGATGCCCGCCCTGACCTGGAACGGAGAGGCCGGGCCCGGCTGTCGCTGGCCCCGGGCCCTGGGCCCGGGTTCCGTGCTGGGGCTCTTCGCCCCGGCCCACACTTTCGACCGGCGGGAAATGGAACGCGGGGCGGCCGTGCTTAAGTCCTGGGGGCTGGAAGTCAGAATTCCGAAAGGGCTTTTCCGCCGCCGGGGCTATCTGGCCGGCGACGACCAAAGCCGCCTGGGGCTTTTCGCCGAACTGATGGAGGACCCCGAGGTCGACGGCCTGATGGCCGTGCGCGGCGGTTACGGCTGCCAGCGTCTGCTGCCTTTTTTGGCCGGGCGTTGGCGGGCCTGGCCGGCCAAGCCGATTTTCGGCTTCTCCGACCTGACGGCCCTGCACCTGGCCAGGCTGGCCGCCTCCGGAGTCATCGGCTTCCACGGGCCGGTGCTGGTTTCCCTGGGCAAAAGCGATCCCCGCCGGAGCGCCGACCGGCTGAGCCGTTCCGATCTGAAAAAAACGCTTTTATCGGGGAAGCCCGCGGGGGGCTGGACGTTTTCGGAGCGGCAGGCATTAAGGCCCGGGCGGGCTGTCGGCCCCCTCCTGGGCGGCAACCTGACCCTGGTGACCGCCCTTTTGGCCTCCCCCTGGCGGCCCGACTTCGAGGGGGCCATTCTGATGCTGGAAGAAGTGGACGAAGCGCCCTACCGCCTGGACCGGCTGCTGGTCACCCTGCGCCAGAGCCCGGTCTGGTCCCGGGCCGCCGCCCTGGTTTTGGGCCGCTTCAGCGATTGCGGCCCGAAGTCCGAGATCCGGCGGCTGCTGCGCGAGGCGGCCGATGATTTTCCCGGCCGCCCGGTGATCTGGGGCGCGCCCTTCGGGCATCTGAGCCGCAACCGCCTCTTCCCCTTAGGGGCCCTGGCGGTCCTGGAAGCCTGAGGGCCGGCCCGGCCCTGACCCGGGGGAAGCTTCCGGCTGCCGAAGAGCCCGGTCGGCCAATTCG
This sequence comes from Candidatus Adiutrix sp., assembly GCA_031263565.1. Classification (GTDB taxonomy): domain Bacteria; phylum Desulfobacterota; class Desulfarculia; order Adiutricales; family Adiutricaceae; genus Adiutrix. The sequence goes on from JAISFR010000128.1 coordinate 25,369, forward strand.
TCCCCTGCCGGGCAAAAATCGCCCTTTGTGCCCGGCTACGACCAGAGCACTTGAAGATGGAAAGCTACTTTGAGAATCGCTGCCGGCCGGCTTCGACGACGGCCGGCAGCCCCGGCCGGGTCAGGCGCATCAGGGTGTCGGCCAGGCGCTCGATTTCATCCTGGGCGTGGCTGACGTAGACGATGGGCAGGGTCAGCTCGCGCAGGCTTTCCAGGTAGGGCATTATTTCTTCTTTGCGGTCCCGGTCCAGGGCGGCCAGGGGTTCGTCCAGCAGCAGCACTTCGGGGCCGGCGGCCAGGGCCCTGGCCAGGGCCGTGCGCTGCCTTTCGCCGCCGGACAGGGTTTCGGGCTTCCGGTCCATCAGGTGGCCGATGCCCAAAATGGCGATAAAGCGGTCCAGGTCCAGCTGGCTCTGGCCGCCCCGGCGGCAGCGCCGCCGGGCTCCGTAATCCAGATTGCGGCGCACGGTGAGATGGGGAAAGAGGCTGGCCTCCTGAAAAACATAGGCCAAAGGGCGTTTATGGGTGGGCAGGAAGAATTTCCCGTCCTGCCAGGGGCGGCCGTTGACCGTCAGCCGGCCCCGGGGCCTCTCCAGGCCGGCCAGGCAGCGCAGGAAGGTGGTTTTCCCGGCCCCGGAAGGGCCGGTCACCGCGGTTATGCCCCGGCCCGGCAGGGCCAGGTTGAAATGAAAATCGAGACGGCCGCCGCCCGGTTCGGGAAAGCTGAGCCTGAGGTCGGCTTCGATGCTCATATCCGCCCCTGGGCGAATTTTTCCCGCCGGGGTTTGAGTATCTGCAGAACCAGCATGGCGGCTACGGAGAAAAAGACCATGCCCCCGGCCAGAACGTGGGCCCGGGCGTATTCGATGGTCTCGACATAGACGTAGATCTGCATCGACAGAACCCGGGTCACGTTGGGTATGTTGCCGCCGATCATCAGCACCACCCCGAATTCCCCTATGGTGTGGGCGAAGCCCATGACCGCGGCCGTCAGAAAGGCCGGCCGGGTCTGGGGCACGATGACCGTCAGAAAGGCGTCCAGGGGTCCGGCGCCCAGGGTGGCCGCCGCTTCCAGGGGACGTTCCCCCAGGGCTTCAAAGGCGTTCTGCAGCGGCTGAACCACAAACGGCAGGGAAAAAATGACCGAGGCCGTCACCAGGCCGGAAAAGGTGAAGGGCAGAAGCCGGAAGCCCAGTTGGCCGAAAAGCCGGCCCACCGGCCCGAAGGGACCCAAAAAGACCAAAAGGTAAAAGCCCAGCACCGTGGGCGGCAGCACCAGGGGCATGGTCACTACCGCCCCGCAGAAGCGCCGCCACCAGCCTTCCCCCCGGCTGAGCCACCAGGCCAGGGGCGCGCCGACAGCCAGGGTCAGAACCGTGGTCACTGAAGCCAGCTTCAGCGACAGGCGGATGGCGCTCCAGTCTTCGGGGGTGAGCAGCATGCTGAATTGTTCCGGGCCCTGGGGGGGAATTAATAAACCGGAGAGGCCCGAACAAGACCTCTCCGGCGCTTGCCAACGCGTTTTGTTTTTACCTGAGGAGACACCACGCGGCGACATCGGTCGGCGCGCCCGGCGGGCGGCTGAAAGTTTTACGGCAGGGTATAGCCGTAGGACAGAATTATTTCTCTGGCTTTGGGGCTGTTCTTCAGATAGTCGGCAAAGGCCTGAACCACGGCGTTGTCGGCCGCGCTTTTGAGGATGACCGCGTCCTGAAGAATCGGCGAATAGAGATCGGCGGGCACCAGCCAGACCGAACCCCGGCTCAACTGCCCGTCGCGGCAGACCTGGGACCAGGCGATCAGCCCCAGTTCGGCCTGGCCGCTTTCGGTCAACTGGAAGGCCTGGCCGATATTGTTGCCGGTGACGATGCGCTGGGCGCTCTGCAGAGGCGCGGTCAGTTTCCAGGCGTCCAGGAGTTCATAGGCGGCCGCGCCGTAGGGCGCCAGTTTGGGATCGGCCACCGCCAGGAACTTGAACTGGTCGCCTTTCAGCACTTCGCCCTGAGAGTCGACATAGCCTTCCCGGGCCGACCAGAGGGCCAGGGCGCCCTGGGCGTAGGTGAAGCGGCTGCCGGGCTTGGCGCCGCCTTCCTCTTCCAGCTTGGCCGGGGTCGCGGAGTCGGCGGCCAGAAGCAGGGTGAAGGGCGCCCCGTTTTTGATCTGCGCGTAAAAATTGCCGGTGGAGTCGAAGGACAGCACGGCGCGGTGCCCGGTCTCTTTTTCGAATTCCGCGGCAATGTCCTTGGAGGGCGCGGTAAAGTTGGCGGCCACGGCCACCTGAAATTCGTCGGCCAGGGCGGCCGCCGGGCAGGCCAGAAGAAGCGAGGCCAGAAGCAGAACTAGTTTTTTCATGTTTCCTCCGCGGGAATCGTTAATTGCCGGCAAAGCCTTTCGGCCGCTGAAAATCGGCGGCGCATTCAAACAGGTCAGGCTGGGATGAAAAACAACCAGAACGCCGCACGGCCTGAGATGTTTTTTGGCTAAGTTAGAACGAAACGTGCTATATTGTCATTGCTCGTCATTTTTTATCAAGTTTAGCCCAAGGACGGAATTCTGTCAAGGCCTTTGTGGCCCTGGCCGTTCCTGTCCGGGGCTCTTATGGAGTTCTTGAAACATGCCGGAAAGAGACAACAACAGCGCCCTGACGGCCCCGGAAGTGGCCGACATGTTAAAAATCGCCAAAAATACGGTTTATGAGCTGATCAAACGGGGCGAAATCAATTGCTACAAAGTGGGCCGCAAAGTCCGCTTCACCCGGGCCGATGTGGAGCAATACATAGCCCGGGCCCGCCAGGGGCTGGCCGTCTTTGAAGAGCGGGCCCCGGAGCGGGCCATGCCCCGTTTCGACCGGGAAGGCGGTTTCATTATTGCCGGCCAGGACGTCATGCTGGATATCCTGTCGCATTATCTGGCCCGGCATCCCTGGGGGCGGCCGGCCTTAAGGGCCCACATCGGCAGCTACAACGGCCTGACCGCCCTGTACCGGGGCGAGGTGCAGGCGGCCAGCGTCCATCTGTGGGACGGCGACAGCGGCGAATACAACCGCCCCTACGTCCGGCGCCTCCTGCCGGGCATCCGGACCCTGATCATCCGTCTGACCCTGAGAACCCAGGGGCTTTACGTGGCCGCCGGCAACCCCCGGAAAATAGAGGGCTGGGCGGATTTCGGCCGCCAGGATCTGACCATGATCAACCGGGAACTGGGGGCCGGCTCCCGGGTGCTCCTCGATGAGCACCTTCGCCTGAGAGGCCTTTCGAGCCGCGACATCCGCGGCTACGAAAGGGAGGGCCAGTCGCACCACGCCGTGGCTTCGGCCGTCGGCCGGGGCGAGGCCGACCTGGCCGTAGGCCATCAGAAGGCCGCCGAGCAGGTCTCCGGCCTGGACTTCATACCTCTTCAAAAAGAGCAGTATGACCTGGTGCTCAAGAAGGATGATCTGAACCGGCCGATGGTCCGGGCCTTGATGGAAATTTTGCGTTCGACCGACTTCCGCAGGGAATTTGAGCCCATGGCCGGCTATGACCTCTCCGGCCTGGGGGAAATCGTGGCCGAAACCTGATAGGCAAAACGAGATAAAAGTTGTATAATGGGCCTGGCTTTCCGAACCGCCGCCCGTCCCCCCGGCCGGCCGGGGGCTGATTGACGGGGAAGCGCTGAAGCATCTGGCAGGCAACTTCCGCCACCCGGCGGCTTGAGGACAGGGCATATGGCGGAGGCGGACAGGCCGGCCGGCCGGGAGAATTCCCGGCGGACGGACAAAGGACAAATAACCATTTTGCTGGTCGATCCGGCCAACCAGACCCTGGACCACAATGCCGCGCTCTTGCAGGAAATGGGTTTTTTCAATCATCTGCAGGCTGAAAACGGCTCGGAAGCCTTGGCCATGGTCAATAATTTCGAGCCGGAAATGGTTGTGGCCCAGCAGAACACCCCTCTGATAAACGGTCTGAGTCTCCTGAGGCTGGTGCGGGAACAGGACAGCCCGGAAGAGGAGACCCTCTTTGTGCTCTACGGCGAAAATCTGACCAGTCTCCAGGTGGCCCAGGCCGGGCGGGTGGGGGCCAACGCCATCATCCTGACCCCCTGCGACGACGAAAGCTTCAAGGGCAGGATCCAGGAGGCCATCTATCCGCCCCCGGCGCCGGAAGACGAGAAGGCGGAGGAATTATTCGACCTCAGCGTCAACCAGATCCAGGAAGGCCGGCTCGATCAGGCCCTGGAGACCTGCCAGAGCATCCTGGAGATCCACGACAACTCCGAAGTCTACTACAACATGGGCTACATCAAGAGCCGGAAAGGCGATCTGGAGGGGGCCCTGGCCTGTTTTCGCCGGGCCACCGTCATCAACGGCCATCACGCCAAGGCCCATCAGCAGATGGGGCTCATTTACCAGAAACTGGGCCGGGAGGAGGAAGCCCGGGCCAGCCTGGAACTGGCCGCCGAAATCCACATGGAACGCAACCAGAACAGCGAGGCCGAAGAGATCTTCAACACGGTTCTGGCCCTGAAGCCTTCCACGACCAACGTCTACAACAGCCTGGGGATAATTTACCGCCGCCAGGGACGCCTGGAAGAGGCTCTGAAGGCCTACGGCAAGGCCCTGAAAGTTCATAAAGACGATGAATACATTTACTTCAACATCGCCCGGGTCCACCTGGACATGGGCAGTTCACTGGCCGCCCAGGACTATCTGCGGCAGGCTCTGAAAATAAACCCGGATTTCCCGGCGGCCGGCGATCTCCTGCGGGCCACGGAACTGGGCCTGAAAATCAATATCTGAAGCGGATAATCCAGAAAAGGCCGCCGCCGCCGCGGGCCGGCCCCGGCGAGGCTGAAATTGTCTGAACGAAAACCTTTGTCACCGGATGTTTTGATCTGCGGCACCAGTATCCGGCTGCTGGCCCTGGAAACCACCAAATCCAAATGGACCACTATTTTCATAGGTTCCCGGCCGGGCCGCTATTTGATCGTGGAAATGCCCAAAGTGGCCGGGGCCCCGGTCAAGCTGGATGACGGCACCCGCTGGTCGGCCAATTTCATCAGCAAGGGGGCGGTCCACAGCTTCAACACCGAAGTGCTGGGCTACACCTACCGCCTGACGCCCCTGCTTTTCCTGGGCTATCCGGCGGAGACCGTGGTGGCCAACCTCCGCACCGAAAAGAGATACCCGGTCAATATCCCGATCATCTACAAAGTGCTCAGCACGCCGCCCCTTCTGGCGGCCGAAGAGGAGGCGGCCGCGGCCGCCGACCACGGGCCGCTGAAAGCCCTGGTGGTCGATATTTCCGAAGGCGGCTTCATGGCGGTCAGCCCTTCGCCCCTGGCCCCGGAGACGGTTATCGAGGCCGCCTTCTATCTGCCCAAAGAGGAACCCATCAGCGGCATCAACGCCGTGGTCCGGGCCTGCCGGGGCAAACCCGGCGGCTATTTTATCGGGCTGGCCTGCAGCCAGTCCAACCAGCCGAAGGTGATCAGCCGCCTGGCCGACCTGATCGCCGGCATAGAAAATATGCCCCTGAGGCTTTAGGGCTTCAATGCCGGGCGCATTATAAAACGAGGTATGGATGATGAAGATTTCGAAGCCGGTTCTGCTTTTTGCCGTTCTCTGCCTGCTCTTGCCGACGGCCGCGGCGGCCGACGACGATCCGCCCAATAAACGCCACCCGGCCTACAGCCTGACCGGACGGGACGCCCCGTCGGCCACGTCGCCCCTGAACCCCAACTTTGTGGTGACCGAGGAAGCCCGGCTTTCGGAAAGCGGTTTCTGGAGCAGCCCCTGGATCCCTGAAACCCTGGTGGGGCTAAGCGTGGCCGACCTGGACCAGGACGGGCGGAACGAAGTCATTTACGCTTCCAGCCGCAACGTCTATGTCGCCCAGGTCAACGGCCAGCGCCTCGATCAACTGGCCCGGTACAGCCTGCCGCCCACCGAGACCATCATCTCCCTGGACACCTTCGACCTGGCCGGCGACGGGCGGCCGCTGATCATCTGCTCCAGCCAGAACGACAAAAAATTTCCCGCGGCCTTCATCCTGAGATACGGCGGCGGGGAACTGACCCCGGTGAGCAGCAACATCCCCTGGTTTCTCAGGGTGGTCGGGGCCCCCGGCGGCCGCTTCCTGGCCGGCCAGAAGGGGGGCAGCACCCGCACCGATTTCTACAGCGGCAGCGTCATGAGAATGAACTTCGACGGCTCCGGGGTCAAAAGCGCCGGTCAGGTGGGCCTGCCGCCCTTCGTCAATCTCTTTAATTTCACCCTCGGCCGCCTGGGCTCCGGCGGCGCCCAGGTGGTGGCCGCCATCAAGTTCCCCAGCGAGCACATCTTTCTTTTCGACGGCCAGACCCGGGAGACGGAAACCCGTGAGGAATACGCCGGAACCATGAATTACATCGTGGCCCCCGGCGCCGGGGACAACGAAAGACGCGAATATCTGCCCGCCCGCATCCTGATCGCCGACATCGACGGCGACGGCCAGAACGAACTGATCGTGGCCAAAAACGACCGCGGGGGTGTGCCCTTTATGGGCAACCAGCGCGGTTTCTCCAGCGGGGCCATGCAGGCCTTCAAATACGTCAACCTCTCCCTGAGCCCTTTCTTCAGAAGCAGGGCCCTGCCCGGCCCGGGCGTGGATTACGCCCTGGCCGATTTTAACAACGACGGCACCCCCGATCTGGTCGTGGCCGTGGTCACCGAACATAAAAGCGGCTTACTCAAAGACGGCCGCTCGCGCATCGTCGCCTATGAGATCGGGCGCCCGGCCGGCGACCAGTAGAGCGCGGCCGGCGCTCAGTCATACATTTTCAAAAGACGCCGCGTTTCCTCAAGGGCCTTCTCGGCGGCGGCCAGTTTTTCCTGGTAGCGCCCATGGCGGTTCAGCTTCGGATATTTCAGGTGGAACAGATAGCGGCGGCGGCGGAAGCCCAGGCTGACCAGCCTCAGGCGCAGGCCCCAGGCCGGGGGCAGTTTCTCTTCGGAAAAGCCCTGCTCTTCGGGGGCGGCCGCCTGCCAGGCCTCGACCGGCCCCTGATAAATTTCGCGGGTTAAAAAGCGGGCCCCGGTCAGTTCCTCAGGCGACAGAAGCCGCTTGCGCAAGACCGCCCTGATTGAAGATATGGCCCGGGGGGTCCGCCGCAGAAAATCCAGGTCCCGCCCCCGGGCTTCCAGGACCCGGCCGTAATCCGACAGGCGGTATTTTATCTCGACCAGCTCGAAGCTGGCGGCGGTCCAGCCCTGAAGATAGGACTCTTCGGTGTAGCGGCGCCAGCTCTGTTCATTGAAGGCCCGGCCGCCGGCCGCAGCCCCGGACAGATCATAGGGGCCGGTCAGGCTGACCAGGCCGCCGGGGCTCAGCAGCTCCAGGCAGTTGGCCATCAACTGGTCCAGGTCGTCGGGCCAGGCGCCCAGACGGGGGACCGTGAGGCTTTCAAAGGAGCCCGGGGTCAGCTCTATTTCCCCGAAACGTTCCGTCCGGCGCCGGGCGCGGCTGTCCAGCGGGCGGCCCAGGTCCAGCCGCAGATCGGGCCGCATCCGCCCGTCGCCGCCGACATTGAGCGACTCGTTGTCGAAGTCCGGCCCGGCTTCGATCAACAGGCGATTCGGGCGGGGCCGGAGCGGGACGAAATCCGCGCCCGAAGAAAACGCCGGGCGGCGGCCGACCAGCTTTTCCAGGGCGTCTTCCAGCCGGAGTTTGGAAAAGTGGTCCAAGCCCCGCCGGGCCAGGCCGTCGAGGCGGTCCCGGTCGGCCAGGAGTTCCAGGGCGGCGGGGACCAGTTCCTCATAGGGGCGGAATTCGGCGGCGTCTTTTATTTCCGGGTAGTGATAGGTGTCCGGGGCCAGTTCGGAGAGCACCGGACGGGCGTTGGCCAGAACATAGCCCAGGCGGACCATTTCCAGGCTGGCCGGCAGGGAATGGTGGATGTTGAGAAAGAGCCGGGCGGCGTAAAGGGCCTGATCTCTGGCCGGGCCGTAGGCTTTGGTCAGAAGATTGACCTTAAGGCCGCGGGCCCTCAATTCATCCAGCACCCGCCGCCGGCGGGGGTTCAGGCCGCCATAAAAGAGCACGTCGCTGAGCGGGGCCGGGCAGGGCCCCAGCCGGCTCATTTCCGGCACGTAGCCCAGGGGCAGGAAGGCGGCCGAAAGGCCCTTGGCGGCCAGAAAGTCGATGTTGCGCCGGCTGAAGTCCCAGACCTCGAAAGCGGCCAGCAGCCGCAGATAGCGGCCGTCTTTCAGCCAGGGATAGCCCTCGGCCTCCAACTGTTCCAGGTTCAGAACGATGCTGCCGGGCGGCGGCTGATGCCATTGCCGCTCCGGGTCGTAGTTGGCCCCCAGGCAGATGTTGCGGCTGTGCGGGTTGAAACTGCCGAGCCTGATTTCCGCCTGATAGCCCAGGCGCCCGAAGGCGTACCGCAGGGGCAGGAGGACATCGTCAAAACCCCGGGTCTCGGGCATCCGGGGGGTGGAAAGTCTGACCAGGCTGAAATGCATGCGGCGGCTCCACAGTTTGATTTCAAATTATAGCACAGGGCCCCGGCCCGGGTAAATGAAATGCGGAAAAACGCTTGCCGGTAAAAAGCCTCCACCGCCTTTGGGCCTTCCTTCTGATCGTCGCCGGCCTGATGAGCCCGAACTCATCGGCCGCCGCCGTGAGCCCGGCGCCTCGGGCCGGGCCCGAGAACGCCCGGGCCGCCCTGGAAGCTTCGGTTCGGGCCCTGGATCTGCAAACCGAATTCCCGGCGGCCGGCTATCGGCCGAGCTGGACGCCCGGGCCGTCCTGGACCCTGCCCCCGGAACTGGCCCAGATGATCTTAATCGCGGCCGCGGCCGTGGTTCTGGTCATCATCCTGCTCAATCTGCGCGACAATTGGGGGCGCCGCGGCCCAAGCCGCCGCCCGGCGCCGGAAGAAGAGGCCGCCGGCCCGGAGGCCGCCGCCGCCCGCCTGGGCCAGGCCCAACTGGCGGCCGACGAACTGGCCCGCCAGGGGCGCTTTGCCGAGGCCATGCATGTGCTTCTTCTGCAAAGCCTGACCGAGTTCCGCCGCCGCCTGGGCCTGACCATCGCCTCGTCCCTGACCAGCCGGGAAATCCTGGCCCGCATCGGCCTGGCCCCGGAAGGCCGCCGGGCCCTGGCCGACATCATCGGCCGGGTGGAGCTTTCCTGGTTCGGCGCCCGCCGGTCGGGGGCCGGGGACTACGCGGCCTGCCGCCGCAGTTTTGAAGTCTTAAGCGGCGCCCTGCGGCGGGAGGGTTGCTCATGAAATCGGCCCCGTTTTCCAGGCCGGCCGTTGTCCTGCTGCCGACCCTGGCCGTGGCTCTGCTGGCCCTGTCGATCATCCTGGGCGCTTTTGAAAAGTCGCCGCCCCGGGCCGGGGACCGGAGCCGCCCGGGGGCCTATTCCATTTCCGCTTTGGGGTATGCCGGTTTTTACGATACCTTGAAACGCCTGGGGCGTCCGGTGCTGCGCGGCCTGTCCGGGCTTTCGACCCAGGTGGGGGCTGACGGCACCCTGATCGTCGCCGAGCCCGATCTCAGCCGAATGACGGAAGCGGAGCGGGGCCGGATCCTGGAAGCCCCCCGCCTGCTCCTGGTGCTGCCCAAATGGGGCGGCCGGCCCGACCCCGTCCGCCCGGCCTGGCTGGAGGCGGTCTATTACCTGCCCCCGGGGACCGCCCGTCAGACCCTGGCCCTGGCCGGCGTCGAAGCGGAAGTGAGACGTCAGCCCTGGCCGGAACTTTGGGCGGTCAATGAAATCGGCCCCCGGCCGTCGGGTTCGGGCCGGGCGCAGCTTATCCGCTCGGAAAAAATCCGGCCGCTGGTCGCTTCGGAAGAGGGCTTCCTCCTCCTGGGCGAGATTCCGGAGGGCCCGGGAAAAATCTGGATCCTGGCCGACCCCGATCTGATGAACAACCAGGGGCTGCCGAAGGGCGACAACCTTTCTTTCATGCTGGCCCTGGTCGACCGCTTGCGCGGCTGGAACAGCCCGGACCCCAAGGGCCCGCTGGTTTTTGACGAGACGGTGCACGGCCTGGCCGCGGCCCGCTGGTCGCCGCTGAAACTGCTGTTCGATTTTCCCCTGGTCCTGGTGACCGTTTTGCTCGGCCTGACCGCCCTTCTGGCCGTCCTGGCCGGCGGCGGCCGTTTCGGCGCGCCGCTGAAGGCGGCCCCGGGCCTTGATTTCGGCAAAAAACAGCTGATCGACAACAGCGCCCGCCTCCTGGACCAGGCCGGGCGCCAGGCCGGGGTCCTGAAAAGATACGTGCTTCTGAGCCTCCGCTCGGCCGGCCGGCAACTGCACGCCCCGGCCGGCCTGGATGACCGGGCCCTGGCCCTGTGGCTCGACCGGGTCGGCCGGGCCCGCGGGCTGGGCCGTTCCTGCGCGGAAATTCTGGAAAATTTGTCGGAACCTTTTGAGACCGGGCCGGAGCCGCGCCTGGAACGGCTCTTCGCCTGCGCCCGGGAAATATATCGCTGGAAGGGAGAAATCCTGAATGGATCTGCAGCACATCGGCGCCATGGTCAAGGCCATCCGCACTGAGGTGGGCAAGGCCATCGTCGGGCAGGACGAGGCCCTGGAGCTTTTGCTGACCAGCCTCTTATGCGGCGGCCACGTTTTGCTGGAAGGGGTTCCGGGCACGGGCAAGACCTTTATGGTTCAAGCCTTCGCGGTTTCCCTGAGCCTCGACTTCGGCCGCATCCAGTTCACCCCGGACCTGATGCCCGGGGACGTCCTGGGCACCAATCTCTTCAACTTCCAGAGCAACAGCTTTGCGCTGACCCCGGGGCCGATTTTCACCCAGATACTCCTGGCCGACGAAATAAACCGCACCCCGCCCAAGACCCAGGCCGCCCTTCTCCAGGCCATGAACGAGCGCTCGGTGACCATCGACCGCCAGACCTACCAACTGGGCGATGAATTCATGGTGGTGGCCACCCAGAACCCCATTGAACAGCAGGGCACCTATCCCCTGCCCGAGGCCCAGTTGGACCGCTTTCTCTTCAAAGTGCTCATCGATTATCCCAGCCGGGACGAGGAGCGGGAAATCGTGCGCCGCCACGGCCATTATTCGGCCATGCCCAATCTGGCCGACTTTCAGATCAGGCCGGTGGTCAACCGGGAGCATCTGGCCTACGCCCGGGCGCTCACCGCCCGCATCCGCCTGACCGAGCCCCTGGTGGATTATATCGTCGACCTCATCCGGGCCACCAGGCGGCATCCGGCCATTGAAACCGGGGCCTCCACCCGGGCCGCCAATATGATGGCCTCGGCCGCCCGGGCTTACGCGGCTCTCTGCGGCCGGGATTTCGTCATCCCCGACGACCTCAAACGCCTGGCCCGGCCCCTGCTCCGCCACCGGATAGTCATGACCCCGGCCGCCGACATCGAAGGCCTCGGCAGTGATCAGGCCCTGCAAAGCATCATCGACCAGACGGCGGCCCCCCGATGATCAGGCCCACGCCCAGGGCGGCGGGCTGCCTGGCCCTGACCATCGCGCCGGCCCTTCTGATCGTCGCCGCCTTTGAGCGGTACTGGTTTGCGGCTCTCTATCCGCCGGCGGCGGTTCTGGGCCTGATGCTGGCCGACCTGCTGATGATCATGCCCGGCCGCCGGCTGAAGGTCGGGGTCGAGGCCCCCGGGCTCATGTATCTGGGGCGGCCGGCCGGGCTGCAAGTCTCTCTGTCGGCCGAGCCCGGCTTCCGCCCCCCGGCCGTCGAAGCGCTGCTGGAGCAGGAAGGCCAGGCCGAGCCCCCGGAAGCGCGGCGCGGAACCCTGACCGACGGCCGCCTGGAATTGAGCCTGCCCGTGCGCCCTCTGCGGCGGGGGCAAATTCTACTGAAGGCCCTCTGGCTGCGCTGGCGCGGGCCTTGGGGGCTGACCGAACTGCGCCGCCGGGAAGAGCTGGCTTTGAAAATCGACGTCGTGCCGGACATCAAGGGCCTGCATGAAGAGGCCCTGAAATTTTTCGCCGGAGAGGCGATTTACGGCCTGAAAATCCAGCGCCTGAGAGGCGAGGGCGCCGAGTTCGACGCCCTGGCGGAATACGCGCCCGGCCAGGACCTCCGCCATCTGGACTGGAAACATTCGGCCCGCCACCGCCGGCTGCTGGTCAAGGAATTTCGCCAGGAACGCAACCATCAGGTTCTCCTGGGCTTTGATACCGGGCATCTGATGCTGGAACCGGTCGAGGGCCTGCCCAAGCTGGACCACGCCATCCGGGCCGGGCTGCTCCTGGGCTGGATTTCCCTTTACCGCGGCGACCTGCTGGGCGGCTGCGGCTTTGACGTCAGTTTCCGCCATTATCTCCAGCCGGCCCGGGGGCTGCCCCATTTCACCCGGTTCCAGCGTTTCGCCGCCGCCCTGGATTATCAGACCGAGGAAAGCAATTTCACCCTGGCCCTGGCCGAACTCGGCGCCCGGCTGCGGCGCCGGACCCTGGTGGTGCTGTTCACCGAATTCGTCGACTCCATTTCGGCCGAGCTGCTGATCGAAAGCCTGCAGTTGATGACCAGGCGGCATGTGGTGATTTTCGTCACCTTAAGGGATCCCCTCCTGGCCGGCCTGACCGGGGCCGCCCCGGAAGATTTCTCCCGGGTGGCCGGGGCGGTGATCGCCGACGATTTCCTGCGCGAGAGATCCATCGTCCTGGAACGGGTGGCCCGGCTGGGGGTTCACTGCCTGGATGTGCCGGCCCGGGGGCTCTCCTCGGCCCTCCTGAACCGCTATTTGATGATCAAGCAAAGGGGGCTCCTGTGAGCCCGGATCTTCAGGAAAGGGCGCCGGCCGGGGCGGCCCGCCACCTGGGCCCGGCCCGGGCCGAGGGCCGGCCGGCGCTGACCCTGCGCAGCGCCGAATTTCGCAAGGGGCGGGAAAGCGCCTGGCGCCGCCTGGACGATATGGTCGGCCGCATCGAGGGCCGGGGCTTCGACAGCCTTTCGGCCGAAGAGGTGCAGGAACTGCCCCTGCTCTACCGGGCGGCCATGAGTTCGCTGTCGGTGGCCCGCAATATACTTCTGGACCGGAACCTCCTGCTCTACCTGGAAAATCTCTGCCTGAGGGCCTATCTGGCCGTTTATGGCCCCCGGTTGGGCCTTGGGCGGACATTTCTCCGCTTCCTGAGCCACGACTTCCCCCGGGCCGTGCGCGCCCTGCGCCCGCATCTGCTGGCGGTGACCGTGGCCCTTTTGGCCGGGACCCTGGCCGGCTATTTACTGGTCCATTCCGATCCGCATTATTTCAGCCTGATAGTGCCCGAGTCCCTGGCCGGCAGCCGGGGGCCGGAGAGCAGCGCCGAGGATCTGATCAGGACCGAGCTTTTCGCCCCCTGGCCGGGTTTTGTGGAAACTTTCGTCATTTTCGCCAATTCCCTTTTCCGGCACAATACCCTGGTGGGCCTTTTGTCTTTCGGGCTGGGCTTCGCCCTGGGCCTGCCGACCGTTTTGCTGGTGGCCTACAACGGCTTGATCATGGGGGCCTTTCTGGCCCTGCACGCCGAGCTGGGCCTGGCCGTGGATTTCCTGGGCTGGCTCTCCATCCACGGGGTCACGGAAATCCTGGCCGTTCTGCTCTGCGGGGCGGCCGGTCTGCGGGTGGCCGAAAAAATTATTTTCCCGGGCGACCTGCCCCGTCTGGACAGCCTGGCCCTTTACGGCCGCCGGGCGGCCTCGGTGGCCGCCGGGGCCGTGATTCTGTTTTTCATCGCCGGTTTCCTGGAGGGCGGTTTCCGGCCGCTGATCAGCCAGACCGCCGGCCGCTACGCCGTGGCTCTGGTCACGGCGGCGGCCTGGCTGTTTTACTTCACCCGGCTGGGGCGGGAGGCCGATCATGGCGCTGAGCGCTGACCGGGTCGGGGCCCTGCTGGAAGGCGTCCAGCGGCGGCGGCGGGTTCTGCTGAGCCCCGAAGGCGTGCCCCTGGAAATTCAGGTGGCCGGCCACGGCGAGCGCCTCGGCGCCCTGGCCCTGGACCTGGTCTTCATGCTGGGGGCGGTGGTGATCCTGTTCCTTTTGCTCATCTTTTACCTGTTCGCCGGGGTCGGCGGCTCGGTGGGCCGGACTCTCTTTCTCTTTCTGGCCTTTGTGATCCGGGTTTTATATTTCGCCCATTTTGAACTGGCCTGGCAGGGGCGGACGCCCGGCAAGAAAATATGCGGCTTAAGGGTCATCAACCGCCAGGGCGGGGATTTGACGCCCTCGGCGGTCATCGCCCGCAACCTGACCCGGGAGGTGGAAGTCTTTCTGCCCCTGACCCTCTTTCTCAGCCTGGGGGCCGGAGAAAACGGCTGGCAGGACTGGGCCCTTTTCGGCTGGCTGTTGATGATCGCTTCGCTGCCGCTGTGGAACCGGGACCATCTGCGGGCCGGGGACCTGATCGGCGGCACCCAGGTCATCGCCATGCCCAGGCGGGTGCTCCTGGCCGACCTCAGCCGGGAGGAGGCCGGCCGCTTCACCTTCACCCCCGAACAGTTGGCCCTCTACGGCGCCTTTGAGCTGCAGGTGCTGGAGGAATTCCTCCGCCGCCCGCCCGGCCCGGAGACCGACCGCCTGCTGGACGAAGTCAGCCGGAAGATCCGCCGCAAAATCGGCTGGTCGGGGCCGGTGGAGACCCGGGAGGCCCGCCGTTTTCTGACTGAGTTTTACAGTGCCGAACGGGCCGACCTGGAAAGAGGGCAGCTCTTCGGAAAGTTCAGGGCCGATAAAAAAGAGGCGGCGGACAGGCGGCCCGGGAAGAAAAATTGAATCATCAGTCAAAGACGCCGGCCAGGCTTTACAGGGAAACCCCTTCCTTGACCGCCCGCAGGTCGTAATAAATAATGGCCGCCATGACCGCGCTGATGGCCTTAAACAGCAAGCCCGGCAAGGCCAGGGCCAGGGGAGGGGGCCAGCCGGAGCTGACGGCAAACACGCCTATCAGGGTGAGGACCCAGACCAGGACGGCGATCAGGAACAGGGCGAATATACCGAAGCGGTAGCCTTTAGTCAATTCCGCGCTGCGGTTGATGCTGTCCACCGGCCCCAGGCGTTCGACCACACAGGCCGGAATGGTCACCGACAAGAGGCAGATCATAGTAAACCCGGGCACGATCAGGAAAATAAAACCCAGCAAGATTACAATCCAGCTCAGGACGGCCGAGATAGTCAGCGGGATGATCCGGGTCAGGCCCTTGCTCAGCGATTCACCCAAAGGGGCGGTCTGGCCCCTTAAGGCCTGGCAGACGGCGTAGGCTACGGCTCCTTGCATGATCAGATTGAGAATGACGCTGAAGAGGCTGACCAGCCCAAAGCCGGCCAGGGGCTCGGAGAAATCGAGGGTCACCAGAATTTCCGGCAGGGCGGCCAGACCGGGCAGCCCGAAGAAGACCAGGGGGTTGTCGAGCAAAGTGGAAAAAGTGCGGCTCAGGACGGAGCCCACGGTGAATTCAGGTTCGGCGATGAAGCCGTATGGCGGTGTCGGCATAAAGGCTCCCTGGAATTTCTAAAACTGGGTGGAGAGCTTAATCGTCCGCATTAAAATCCGCCCTCAACTCTTCCACAGTGGCCAAGGCCCGGCCGCCTCCGGCTTCAATCAAAGACGCCGGCCAGGCTTTCCAGGGAAACCCCTTCCTTGACCGCCCGCAGGTCGTAATAAATAATAGCCGCCATGACCGCGTTGAAGGCCTTGGACGGCACATCCAAAAGGGTCAGGGCCAGGGGCGAGGGCGAGCCGGAGCTGACGGCAGACAGGCCTATCACGATAAGACCCCAGGCCAGGCTGGCGATCAGGATCAGGGCGAATATACTGAAGCGGTAACCTTTGGTCAATTCCGCGCTGCGGTTGAGGCTGTCCACCGGCCCCAGGCGTTCGACCACACAGGCCGGAATAGTCACCGACAAGAGGCACATCATAGTAAACCCGGGCACGATCAGGAAAATAAAACCCAGCAAGATTATAATCCCGGTCAGGACGGCCGAGATCGCCAGCGGGATGATCCGGGCCAGGCCCTTGCTCAGCGATTCCCCTAAGGGGGCGGCCTGGCCCCTTAAGGACTGGTAGACGGCGTAGGCTACGGCCCCTTCCATGATCAGACTGAGAATGACGCTGAAAAGGCTGACCAGCCCCAGGCCGGCCCGGGCCTCGGAGGAACCGAGGGCCACCAGAATTTCCGGCAGGGCGGCCAGGCCGGGCAGCCCGAAGAAGACCAGGGGGTTGTCGAGCAAGGTGGAAAAAGTGCGGCTCAGGACGGAGCCCACGGTGAATTCGGCTTCGACAATGAAGCCGTATGGCGGCGTCGGCATAAAGACCCCCTGGAATTTCTAAAAAAAATAGATTAATAATCACAATACTTTCCTGCGGAAAGCCGTGCGCAAGAGGCCCGGAATCCGCCAAAGGAAGAAGCCCGGCTCTGGCCCCGGGTCATAATCGGCTCATTCTCCTTTGGCGGTTACTAAGGGGCTGTTAATAAATAACCTATACGTTTTCCTGGCAAGGCGCTCTGGCTTTTGCCGGATTGCTGGCGGCAAAAGCCAGAGCAACGCCGCCAGGGAGATGTATAGGTTATTTATTAACAGAGCCTAAGTTATCTCTTCTGTTTCCTCCGGCAGGTACTCTTTGTCGCCACTCGGATGCGGTACTTCATGCCGATACATTACCTTGATATCGAGGCCAACGATCTTTTTTAATTCAACAGCCAGTGCGCGGCCTTCTGCATTAAAGCTATCCAAATCAAAAACACCTTCAAGGTTATCGTTATCCCAATATTTGTCTAACCACGCATTAAAGCGGTTAACATATTCATGAGGAGCGTTAATTTCATCATCGTCCGCCGCTGTTCCATAACCTCGGTCATCCCACAGGCCACAACCATAGTCCGCCATTACCAGCCAGCTTTGGCTTTTATATTCGTCCATACCTATATCTTCTCCCCGGTTTCTTCCCGGTGTCGTTCATGGGGTTATTTATAACCTAAAATCCCGCGCAAAAATATACCTACAGTGGCAAAGCGACATCAAACGCGGAGAAGCTCATTTTCTGTTCGGCGGTAATGGGGTATTGAACGCGCTTGCCTATACTGAACACGTAGTGTTTCAAGTAGCCTGATCATTTTCTTCTGTGCCCCGGTTTAAAATTAAAAATTTAACTGATTGTATCATTCAGACTCGTCGCCATCCCAAACGGATTTTTTTTCATCCGTGATGTTTTTGCTTTCAGGGTTGCCGGTACAGGTGGACAAATAAGTCACGCCGGAATGTCCCGGCCGGCCCTTGGGTCGGTCCAGACCCTTGGCGATGTAAAAAGTGCCGCTGTGGGAGCCGTAAAGGCCCACTGGAAAAGTGAAATTGGGGCTGACCACCAGATAGTAATTGTGGTTGACCCAGCCGCTGTCCGGTACGAAATAACCACTCTCGTCGACAGTGGGCACCGGAGCGGGCTGTCCGGCGTTTTTGGAGCAGGCCCAGGCGTCAGCCAGGGTGGCCGGTTTCAGCCAGCCGTTCCTGAGGGCCTCTCTCAGCCCTTCAATGTCGGCCCGAGGGGTGCCGG
>JAISFR010000087.1 GCA_031263565.1 Candidatus Adiutrix sp.
GCACTCCGGCGAGATACAGGCGCCAAACGCGATCTTCCGACCTGAATACATCTTTCGGCGCCTGCAGGAAATCGACTCCCCACGAACCCTTAAGGGTGCGCAAACAAATCCCGGCCTAAGATCATTTTAACCCAAAGGCGCTTAAAATGCAACTCTTAAACATTCGGCCCACCTGGCACATCAGGCGCTGCAAGAGCTGCTCGGTGGCCATTTCCAGGCTGAAGACGGCCACGGCCGCCGGCTGGTTGCGGTGCTGCTGGCGCTGTTGGGGAAGGGCGGCGTTCAGGGCCAGGTTGGGGGCCAGGTAAGCGGCCGAGCCGGCTTAGCCGGTTCCCGGCAAAGGGTTTTCAAGTCCTGGAGTTTTTGGGGAGGAATCCGCCCTGACAAATATGAAGAATAGACCGTATTATTATGCCAGAGAGGCTCCTGGCCGACTTCGGGATTGTCCCTGACGGCTTCCTCATAAAGACGGGTTCCGGGAATCGGCGAAAATTCGCAGAGCTTCGGCCGGCCGCCGACGGATTTGACGAATTCCAGCGAACTCCGCACCGCGTTAAGGTCCTGGCCCGGCAGTCCGGCCAGGATGTAGGTTTCCAGGTCTTCCGGGGCAAAGCCGGCTTTCAGCAGAGCGGCCACGGCCCGGGCGTATTTTTCCGGCCCGCTTTTGCCGAAGCCCGCGGCGTTGGTATAGTCGTCAATGCCTTCCAGACTGAGGCGCAGGGTGCGAAAGCCGCTTTCATATAAAATCCGGCCGCACTCTTCATCCAGCATGGCCACCGACAGCCCGTTGGGGCTGTGCAGCCTGAGATTCGGGTATTTTCGGCGGATATACCTGCAAAGGGGATAAAAACGATTTTCGCGGTCCCATAGCAGGGCGTCATCGTAAAAGGCCAGATCCGCTATGTCTCCGGCGGCCATCTGCCCGTCAAGGTCGGCCGTTATTTCAGCCAGGGGCCGGGGCTGGAAACGCGGGGTCAGGACGGCTGAAGCGCAATATTGGCAATGCCTGGGGCAACCGTGGGAAGTGCTTAAGAGGGCGTATTCCGGCCCGTCGTAGAGGTTCAGGGGCAGGGCCGCGCCGCCGCGGGCCGGGGCGGAAAGCATCAGCCGGTCGGCCCCGCTGTTCCGGGCGTGGCCCGGGCAGAGGGCGGCATAGAGGCCCCCCAGCACAATGGGCAGGCCCGGAAAAACTTCCCGCGCCACCCTGATGGTCTCAAAAACCGCCGGATACCAATAGGTCATGATGGAGGTGACCAGAACGAGATCCGGCCGCGTCCGGGCCAGCAGACGTTCCCGCAGTTCTTCCGGCCCCAGGCCGAAACGGTAATAGCGTCGGGGAATCTGGCGGTAGACGGCCGGTTTGGCCAGTTCCTGCCGCCGCACCTTCCAGCGGCCGTAAGCCGCTGGTTTTTGGCGGGCTTCATAGAGGCAGTCCAGGAGCCGCACCTCATTGCCCCGGCCCCTCAAAAAGCCCAGAAGATTCAAGAGGCCCACCGGCTTGGACCATAAATCAAACCAGGCGAAATCAAAGACCGGCGGATTGAGCCCCAGTATTTTCAGGCCGCTGAGCTTCCGAATCTGTTCATCGCCGATCAAGGTCACCGCCGCCCGATCCCCATCGTTTGAATTGTCTGCCAAGTTTGATACGGGTGCCCTAATCCACGTCAGCGCCTATTTCATCCTCAGCGCTTAAGGCCGGTCAGAATGCCGCAGCCCGGGGGCAGTTCGGCCGACAAGCGCCGGATATCGCTCAGACCGGCTTTCAACATCATGTCCCTGATCTCTCCGTCGGTGTAGGACTGCCCGCCCGGGGTCTGGACCAGCATGTTCAGGGCGAAGAGGGTCGGCATGGCCGGACCCCGCCGGTCGTCGTCAACGATGAATTCCTGCACGGCCAGAAGACCGCCGGGCGTCAGGCTGTCAGCTCCCCGGCCCACCAGGCGGGCCGCTTCGGCCGGGCCTTCGCCGTGGAGCACCTGGCTGAGCCAGACCGCGTCAAAGCCGTCCGGCAGGGACGAATCGAGGAAATCCCCGCCGACAAAGTCGATGCGTTCGCCGAGCCCGAAGCGTTCAAAGGTGGACCGGGCGAATTTTTCCGTGCCGGGCCGGTCGAAGACCGTGGCCCGAAGCCGGGGGTAGCGAAGACAGAAGTGGACGGCATAGGTGCCCGGGCCTCCGCCCAGGTCCAGAAGGCGGGTGCGGCTCGAGAGGTCCAGGGCCGCAGCCACCCGGTCGGCCTGCCGGCGGGCCACATTGAACATGGCCATGAGAAAGGCCTCCCGCCATTCATCTTCCGGGGCCGCTTCCTCCGGATCGACCCCGGGCCGGGTCCCGCTCCTGACGGCCTGATCCAGCTTTACCCAGTTACCCATAATGTGGGCGGAGTGGATGACGGAAAAACCCTGATAATCCGGGCTGTCGGCCGAGAGCCAACGGCGGGACGGCTCGGTCAGACGCAGTATATCGCCCTCGCGTTCAAGAAAATAAAGGGCCGCCAGGGCGCTGGCCAACATGCCCAAAGCCCGGGGGGCGAGTTGCAGATCGGCGGCCAGACGCTCGATCGAAAGCCCCTGCGCCGGCCCCCGGTCCAGGGCCGTGAAGAGGTCCAGCTTGACGGCCGCTTGCAGGGCGCAGGCCGCCCAGGTTTGAAGGTTGAGCTTAAAAAGATCGGCGGGGGTCCAGTCGCGGCTGAACATGGCGGCTCCTCACTCAAACGGCGGCGCTTTTAAAAGCCCGATGCTCCGTGGCCTAATAACCGGGATCGGGCGGCACAAAGCTGGAATACTGGGCAAGAAAACGCAGCGGCACCACCCCGGTGGGCCCGTTGCGGTGCTTGCCGATGATGAGTTCGGCCTGCCCCCGCAGCTTGCGGTCCTCTTCGGTTTCCAGTTCGCCTTCGATTTTTTTCCGGTACATTTCCTGGCGGTAGACAAAGAAGATGAGGTCCGCGTCCTGCTCGATGGCCCCGCTCTCCCGAAGGTCGGCCAGCTGAGGGCGCTTGTCCGGCCGGTCTTCCAGGCGGCGGTTGAGCTGGGAGAGGGCCAGGACCGGCACGTTCAGCTCTTTGGCCAGACCCTTCAGAGCCCGGCTGATTTCGCTGATTTCCTGTTCCCGGCTGTCGGTCCTTTCGTTGCCGCGCATGAGCTGCAGATAATCCACCACCACCAGGCCCAGATCGAGGCCCCGGCTGTCGAGCTGGCTTTTCAGGCGGCGGGTCTTGGCCCGCAGTTCCAGCACCCGGATGGCCGGGGTGTCGTCAATGTGGATTTCGGCATTTTCCAAGCGGCTGATGGCCGTCGTCAAACGGGTGTTGTCGTCGCTGGTGAAGCGGCCGGTGCGCAGGTCGCCCAGATTCAACAGGCCCACCTGGCACATCAGGCGCTGCAAGAGCTGCTCGGTGGCCATTTCCAGGCTGAAGACGGCCACGGCCGCCGCCGGCTGGTTGCGGTGCTGCTGGCGCTGTTGGGGAAGGGCGGCGTTCAGGGCCAGGTTGAGGGCCAGGGCGGTCTTGCCCATGCCCGGCCGGGCGGCCAGGACGATCAGGTCCGAGCGCTGAAAGCCGCCGGTCAGCTTGTCGAGTTCCTCATAACCGGTGGGCAGGCCCGTCAGGCCTTCGCCGCGCTCCCTTAAGTCGTTGATGCGCTTGAAGGCCGCGGTCAATAAATCCGGCACCCGCTTGAGGCTCTGGGCGCCGCGCGCGTCGCGCACTTTGAAGATGGCTGATTCGGCCCGGTCCAGAACATCGTCCACATCCTTCGGATGGCCCTGGCATTCCTCGGAAATGCGAGCCGAAATGGAGATCATCTGCCTTAAGATGGAACGGTCGATGACGATGCGGGCATAGCGGGCGGCATTGGCGGCCACGCCGAGGGAATCGCTCAACTCCGAAAGATAAGAGGCGCCGCCGACCTTTTCCAGCAGGGCCCGCCTGTTGAGGGCTTCGGCAACGGTGATCAGATCGACCGGCTCGCCTTTGTCATACAGAAAGGTGAGGGCCCGGTAAATCTCGCCGTGAGCCTCTTTGGAGAAATCTTCGGGGGCCAGGCGAGTTTCCAGAACCCGGGGCAGAGCCTCGGCCGCGTCCAGGATCAGGGCGCCGAGAACGGCTTTTTCGGCCTCCAGGCTGGATGGAGAACGATCTATGGCCTCTTCATTGGACATCTTCACTCCGGGGAAAGTAAAAAGCCCGGCCTGAACTGAATCAGGCCGGGATTGATTTTACCACAGAGCGGCGAAATAATAAACTTATTCAGCCGCCTCGGGTGGAGCGGACTTTTCGGCCGGAGCCTCCTGGCCGCCGCCCTCGGGCCGGCCTTCGTCTTCAGGCAGCACCTGAACCCGGAAGGAGGCGACGACGTCCTGATGAAGCCGGACCGGCACTTCAAAATCACCCAGGGTTTTAACAGGTTCCGACAGGCGCAGACGCTTGCGGTCGATATCGAAGCCGTTGGCTTTCAGGGCCTCGGCCAGATCCATGGCGGTGACCGCGCCGTAGAGCTTGCCCTTTTCGCCGGCTTTGCGGCGGAAGCTCAGGCGCAGATCGGCCAGCCTGTTTTTCAGGGTTGCGGCCTGTTCTTTTTCCGCCCTGGCCCGGGCTTCGAACTCGGCCCGTTTCCTGGCCAGCATCTTCAGGTTGCCGGGGCTGGCCGGCAGGGCCGCGCCGGTGGGCAGCAGAAAGTTGCGGGCGTAACCGGGGGCCACTTTGAGCACCTGCCCGGTCAGGCCGAGGTTGTCGACGTCTCTGATGAGAATGATTTCCATGCTCCCCTCCCCTTAGTACTGGCTGCTTGACGGAACCATGGCCGTATAAGGCAGAAGAGCCATGAAGCGGGCCCTCATGATGGTCTGGGTCAGCAGGCGCTGATGCTTGGCGCAGTTGCCGCTGATGCGGCGGGGAATGATTTTGCCCCGCTCGGTGACGAAGTTGCGGAGAGTCTTGATGTCTTTATAGTCGATCTCATTGATGTGGTCGACGCAGAAGCGGCAGACCTTGCGGCGGTGGAAGGGCCGTTTCTTGCCCCGGCCGCGACGGGGATTTTTGTCGTCCTGGTTATCGTACATGGCTGCTCTCCTCCCTATTCTTCGTCGTCGCCGGAATCCTGAACGTCGGCCTGGCCGCCGTCGTTCTGGTCATCATCGGTTTCTTCGCCGGCGGCCTGACGGGCCTCGGCGGCTTCCCGGGCTTTGGCCTTTTCGGCCTCCCGGCGGGCGGCATCGGCCAGGAGCTTTTCCCTGGCCGCAGCCAGATCCTCGTCGGTGAATTTTTTATCCAGAACCAGGGTCAGATACTTGAAGACTTTTTCATCGATCTTCAGGTTCCGTTCCAGTTCGGTGGACAGTTCCGGGCGGCCCTGGAAGTCATAGAGCAGATAGTGGCCGAACATTTCTTTCTTGACCGGGTAGGACAGGCGGCGCCGCCCCCAGTCCTCAAAACTCACCAACTGGCCGCCGCCGGCGGCCATGATGTTGTCGACCTTGCTTTTAAAGGCGTCAAACTCCGCGGCTTCGAGATTGGGGGCCAGCATGATCAGGGTTTCATACCTTCTGGGATGCATCAGTTCCTCCTCACGGACTTAAGGCCCCGCGTCAAGAGGCGGGGCGAGGATATCCGGCCGATCAGGCGGCCGGCTCAAATTTGATATTATATTACATCATCGGCTTTTGTTCAAGTTATTTTTGGGGGCTTGAATTCCTGAAGATCGCGACCTGCGGGAAAACTGTTCCGGGGCGGTCGGCTATTTTGGCTCAGGCCTTGGGCCGCAAGAGTTTGTAGGTGGAAGGGACCACGAAGAGGGTGATGAAGGTGGAGGTCGTCAGCCCGCCGATGACCGCCCTGGCCAGGGGGGCCTGGGCTTCGCCGCCGTCGCCGAAGCCCAGGGACAGGGGCAGCAGACCCAGAATGGTGGTCAGAGTGGTCATGAGTATGGGCCTCAGGCGGCGGCGGCCGGATTCCAGGAGGGCCTCGTCCATCTCCAGCCGGTCGCGCCGCCTCAGGAGGTTGGCGTGGTCGATAAGAATGATGGCGTTGTTGACCACGATGCCGGTCAGCATGATGACCCCGATGAAGGAATTGATGTTGAAGATGGTGCCGGTCAGAAAGTGGCTGAGGATGACCCCGATGGCCGCGAAAGGCACCGAGAACATGACCACCAGGGGCCCTTTCAACTGCTCGAACTGGCAGGCCATGACCATGTAGACCAGGAAGATGGCCAAAATCAGGACGCGGAGGAGACCCTGGAAGGTCTCGGCCTGTTCTTTGGCTTCACCCACAAAGGCGTAGCTGAAGTCCAGGGGCAGGGGCACGGTCTGAAGGGCCTGATCGATGTCGCCGATGACGTCGCTCAGGGCCCGGCCGGTGTAATCGGCCCCGATGGTCACAATGCGTCCCTGGTCTTTGCGGAGGATGTTCAAAGGGCCGGCCCCGGACAAGGCCCGGGCCACGCTGCCCAGCACCACCTGTTCCCCGCGGCTGTTGGTGATGGTCAGGTTCATCAGCTCTTCGATGCTCAACTGGTCGGAATCTTTCAGCTTGACCAGGATTTCGTATTCCTTGCCGTCTTCCCGGTAATTGCCGGCGGTGCTGCCGCCTACGGCGGTCTTGATCAGCGAGGAGACCCGGGCCACGGTCAGGTGGGCGTCGGCGGCCCGGTCACGGTCGATGACGATCAATTCCTCGGGCGTGGCGTCTTCGTTGGAGAGCTGCACGTCGGTGATGCCCGGAATCTCTTCAATGATTTTCTCCATCAGGTGGCTCAGTCGGTCGGACTCGACAAAATCGTTGCCCCTCAGTTCCACCTGAATCCTGTCCCCGCTGCCGCTGCCGCTGCCCGCTAAAAAGGACTGGTCGGCCCGCAGACGGATGTCCGCCCCCGGGATGCTGATGAATTTGGACCGAAGATCATCCATGATTTCAAAGACCGAGCGTTTCCGGTCGGCAATGGGCACCAGGCGCACCCGCAGTTCGGCGGTGTGGCTGCCGCCGCTGGAGGCCAGGCCGCCGGAGCCGCCGATGCTGGCGGAGGTGGCCCGAATTTCGGGCACTTCTTCGTCCACCAGGGCTTCTATCAGTTTCATGGCCTCGGAGGTCTTTTCCACCCGGGTGCCCACTTCCAACTGAAGATTGACGCGGAAAGAGCTTTCGTCGGTTTTGGGCATGAATTCGGTGCCCACCCTGGTCACCAGAGCCAGCGACAGGGCCAGGGCCGAAAAAGACAGGACGATCACCAGCTTGGGCCGGTCCAGGGCTTTTTCAAGCCAGGATGAATAAGTCAGCTCGACCAGTTTAAAATAGCGGCGGCCGTATCGGGGCTGACCGAATTTAGGTTCCCGATCCCCGGCTTCTTCGGCGGCCGAAGGCGCCCGGTCGCGCAGAAGGTGGCTGGCGAGCATGGGCACCAGGGTCAGGGCCACGGCCAGGGAGCAGACCAGAGCAAAGGTGATGGTCCAGGAAAAGGGCCGGAACATGACCCCGGCCACTCCTTCCAGAAAGATCATGGGCAGAAAGACGGCCAGGGTGGTCAGGGTGCTGGCCACAATGGCCCCGGCCACTTCGTCGGCCCCCTGGGCCGCCGCCTCTTCCGGCGGCAGGCCCTCGCCCCGGATCCGGAAAATATTTTCCAGCACCACAATGGCGTTGTCCACCAGCATGCCCACGCCGAGAGCCAGAGCCCCCAGGGTCAGGACGTTCAGGGTCAGGCCCCAGAAAAACATGGCCATGAAAGTGGCGATGATGGAAATGGGGATGGCCGTGCCCAGGATCAGGGTGCTGCGGATGTTCTGCAAGAAAACCAGAATGACCAGCAGGGCCAGGATGCCGCCCTGGAGGGCCGAATTGGCCACGGTGTTGATGGACTGCTTGATGTAGACGGAGCTGTCGAAAAGCGGCGTGATGCTGACGCTCGGCAGAGCCTGGTTGATTTCCGTAACCGAGGCGTTGGCCCGGTCGGCCACTTCCACGGTGTTGGAGCCGGATTGCTTGAAAACCGGCATGAAGAGGCCGTCGCGGCCGTTGACCCGGGTGATGCGGGTGATTTTGGCCCAGGTGTCGGAAATGTCGGCGATCTCCCTTAAACGCACCAGCGAGCCGCCCGGACCGTAGGCCACCACCGTGGCGCCCAATTCTTCCAGGCTGGTGAATTCGCCCAGAGTGCGAACCACCACCTGGAGGCGCCCGCGGTCAATGCCGCCGCCGGCCTCGGTCAGGTTTTCGGCCTGAATCAGGTTGATGAAGTTGTGGAGGTCCAGGTTTAAAGCCTTGACCTTGGCCGGGTTGACCTCCACATGGATCTGACGGTCCAGCCCTCCGGCGATGGTGGCCGAGGCCACTCCGGGGCTGCGCTCCATGCGGTAGACCACTTCGTCTTCCACAAACTGCTTGAGCCTGACCGGGTGAAGATTGGAGGCGATGCCCAGGAACATGACGGGGGCGGCGGCGGTGTCGAACTTGCGCAGCAAGGGGCGCTCGGCGTCGTCCGGCAGACGGCGGATGACCCGGTCGACCCGGTCGCGGATGTCGTTGGTGGCCTCGTCAAGGTTGTGTTCCCAGGTGAATTTGATGGAAATCCGGCTCATGCCCTCCTGGGAGGTGGAATAGATCTCCTCCACCCCGGTGATGGCCGCCACGGCCTGTTCCAGGGGTTTGGTGATGAGCTCTTCTATTTCCCGGGGGGAGGCGTTTTCATATTCGGTGGACACGGTAATGACCGGGTACGTCATTTCCGGCATGAGGTCCAGGCGGATTTTGCCCAGGGAGAAGGTCCCCAGGGTGACCACGATCAGCGTGACCATGACCGTAAATACCGGGCGTTTGATGGAGGCTGAGGACAGGCTCATGTTTCAGCCCTGCGCGCCGGCCGCGGCCGTTTTACGGGCGGAGTCCTCCAAAGCGCCGGGCAGTTTGTAGCTCTGCCCGTCTTCCAGAAGATGCTGACCCAGAAAAATCACCGGGCCGTCAATGGGCGGGGAGCCCACCAGTTCCACCCGGCCGTCTTCGACCAGACCCAGATTGACCGGCCTCATCTTGACGGTCTGGGTGTCGGGATCGGCCACAAAAATGACGAAACCGTCCTGGCGGCGGAAAGGCACGTCCTGAGGCACCGACCAGACGTTTTGTATTTCCTTGAAAATAAAAATCACTTCCGTGAACATGCCCGGCTTGAGCCTGAGATCGGTGTTGGCCACTTCCAGTTCCACCCGGGCCTGGCGGGAGGCGGCCGACAGAACCGGGGCCACCCGGAGCACCCGGCCCTTAAAAATTTCTCCGGGCCAGGCTTCGGTGCGCAGTTCGGCCACCTGGCCGACCTGGATTTTGGGATAGTCCTTTTCAATGACTTCCACCACCACCAGAAGGGGGTTCAGGGAGACCACGCTCAAAAGGGGACTGTTGGGGGTGATCAGGTCGCCTTCGTCCACCAGGCGTTCGCCGATCCAGCGGCGGCCGCCTTCCGGCCAGGTGGCGCTGACCCGGGTGTAAGAGAGACGCAGGGTGGCGTCGGCCAACTGACTCTGGGCGCCCCGCAGCTGGCTTTCGGCCACCAGCAGCCGGGCTTCGGCCTGACGCAGCTTGTTTTCGGCGTTTTCAAAATCAGATTGGGTGACTATGCGCTTGTCGGCCAGATTGCTCTGCCGGTTCATATCGCTCTGGGCCAGCCGCAGGTTGGCCTCGGCCTCGGCGTACTGGGCCTCGGCCAGTTGAACGCCGTGGGCGGCCTTGTCCCGGGCCAGGCGGTACTCGTCATCGTCCAGATTGGCCAGCACCTGCCCGCTTTCCACCTGGTCGCCGATGTCCATCATCAGCCTTTTCAACTGGCCCCCGACCCGGGCGGCCACGGAAAATTTCTGGGCCGCGGTCAGCGAGCCGTAATATAGCCCGACTTCCCGGATCTGCCCGAACCGGGCCTGCCCCAGTTCCACATAGATGGCTCGCTGGGCCGGGCTGACCCCGCCGCCGGCGGCGTCGAGCCCGGCAAAGAAGCGCACGGCCGCCAGGACCATAAAAGCCAGGATGACCAGGGACAGTATTTTATGGGCCAATATTTTTTTCAGCATGGATCAGCACTCGCCTTTGATTGAGACGGCCAGAGTTCAAGCAAAATTATCAAGCAAAAATCAAACCAAGACCGCTGTTTTGAAAACTGTCATGATTGGCGGGCCATAATTCGGCTCACCTCTCAATATTTCAGCTCCCTCATGTATAAAAAATATCCGGTCTGGATAATTTTTAAGCACGCAACGGGGTATGGGATAGAAACAAGCGGGGTCAGCCCGCAGTCGACAGCCCGCTTTATGACCCTCAAAGTATAATCCTTTGAATTGCCCAAGGCAAGTTGAAAGGCAACCGAACAGTAGAGTCGAGATGTGGCGCGGTGGCCGTGGCTCCGTTTCCACATCCCGCTCGTCGAACCGGACGTGCGGATTTCCCGCATCCGGCTCTCGGACAGAACTTCATGCCTTCGCCCAC